>CAIXQV010001045.1 GCA_903921605.1 uncultured Planctomycetaceae bacterium
CGCATGGAAATAATAAATCACAGGAAGAACCTGAAGCCCGCCGGGGGGTGGTGCCATCGCCTGCAGCTCCGCACGTGCCTCGTGGTGGTCGGCGTAGTCTTCCGCGTTAATGTCTTCCTCAATGCCATCGCATCGCGTGTAATGCGGCCTGAGGTCCGCACGCAGCCGCTTCATGCGTTCCTGTGGTGTCCAGCCTGTTTGAATGAGTAAACACGCATCGCGGATCTGTTCGGGCGATGGATCTTTTGTTGCCTTCATGGTCGCACCAGATTTCCAGCATCAGAGGCAAAGCTGAAATCGTAGTCCTGCATTGGCGCGAAACTCTCGAACCTGCAGAACTCCTTGCGCCATGTCAGGAGTACAGTTCCAGTCGGCCCCGTTCGATTCTTCGCGATGATAACTTCTGCCTGCCCTGGCCTATCCTCAGCGTCGTAAGCGTCTGGACGATGCAGGAAAAGCACAACATTGGCGTCCTGTTCGATCGCTCCTGACTCCCGGATATCTGACAGTTTTGGCCGCTTGTCGTCTCGCTTCTCGACCTCTCGATTCAACTGCGATAACACGAGGACCGGAATCTTCAATTCCATCGCGAGCCGCTTGAGTTCACGACTCACCGCAGAAACAGCCTGTTCACGCAACATGCCGCGTTTACTTTCCGCGTCAACCAACTGCAGATAATCCGCGACGACAAAACGCACGCCATGTTTCCGATACGCAAGACGGGCTTTTGCTGTGATGTCTGCGATGGAATGTTTGTTGTCCAGGTAGAACAGTCGATTGCGAGAAACAGCGTCGGCGCACCTGCTCAATTCGTACATTTGATGTTCGCTGATGTTGCCCGATGTGATGTCATGGCCGTTGATAGACGCCTCGCTGCTTAGAAGCCTCTCAGTAAGCTCCTGATGGCTCATTTCCAGCGAGACGAACAAAACACCGTTCCCGGCCTTCATCGCGTTAGCGGCGATGTTAAGGCCCAGGGCGCTCTTGCCGATTGCCGGCCTCGCTGCCAGCACAATCATCTGGCCTTCACCGAAGCCACCGAGGTGATTATCGAGATCCGAGAAACCCGTTGACAGTCGGCCGCCATCAACTTCGTTGTTCTGTCGCTTCCGGATTGCTTCCAAGACTTCGTCGCATGACTCGCCAAGACTCACGAGTCCATCACGACTGTTGCCGTCGCTCAGTTGCGAAAGCCGTTGCACCGCTGACGCAAGAATCTGTTCCGGAGTCCGATCAGATCCGTCAGATCCAAAGCAATCCGATTCGACTTCCCTTGCGGTGTATATCACTTGTCGCAGCATCCATTTTTCCGCGACGATGGCAGCATAGTAAACTGCGTGCTTCGAGTGCGGAACCATTTCGAATAGCTCAACAATCGTTCCCAGTCCGCCAACCGCTTCCAGTTGTCCTGATCGGGCGAGTTCTTCGGATATCGTCACAAGATCAACCGGCAACCCCGCACGACTCATTGAGTCAATCAGCCGAAAGATTCTGGCCATTGATTCGCTATAGAACTGCTCTGGCTTGATATTGATCTCATCCAGTTCGTTCCGGTCGAGGAGCAGCGAACCAATCAGGGCCTTTTCCGCGTCCAGATTTTGCGGTGGTACACGCACATCGGTATCAATCATTTTTGCCTCCTGCCAGTGCCGCGGCGAATGCGGCGTTTAGTTTTGATTCGTTGAACTCAGTAATTGAAAACAGGGCCTTGAATCCAACCGACTCCGCGGCCTGATAGACCTCTGGCTTCAGTTGCTGCTGAAGCGGATTTTTGTATGGCTTCGTTTTGTCGATTTCCCGTATCACTCGCTTCA
>CAIXQV010001046.1 GCA_903921605.1 uncultured Planctomycetaceae bacterium
AGAGACCTACAGTATTTCCTTCCTCAATTTTCAGCGTACGATAGTCCGCGTGATACTCCGAACCGCGGCTGACCGTCAGTTCATATTCCCCGGCCTCCAGAGCGACTTCCACCACGCCGTTGGCTGTGTAAGCCAGATTCTTCACGAGCTGTTCGCCGGTCTCCGGTGCCCAGTTCGGTGTTGGCGTTTCTCCTTTGCCTTTAAACTGCAACTTAGCCGGAATGTCACGGCCTTCTGCATCAGTGATCGTGATGTACGCAGAGCCCAACGGCACGTCGTCCACCTGTATCGGCTCAACGCCTGTCTCTGACACGGTATAATTCTGAGTCTTCAGTTCCCGTCCCGCGACGCTGACTGTTGCTTTGTACTCTCCTTGTGGCAGCCGAACCTCAGCAAAGCCGACGTCTCTTGTCACAAGAGTTCCTCGACTGACATCGCCCAGGCTCAGAGACACGCGAGCGTTAGGGACGGTACGCCCCTTCGCTAAGACCGGCAAATCCATCAATCGAAGAGATTCGCCTTTGCCGATCGACTCGTCGTAATCCGCCATCACGTTCGGAAGATCCCGATTAACAAAGATGTGCCGCACCAGTTCGTAGTTCTCGCCCGGCTTCAATACCACCGGCTTGCCATCAATCGGCTCATAAACCAGCACTGATTCGCGAGCATTCCCGTTGACTCGAATGCGATACCCCGGAGCATGGATGCCATAAGCCTGCCGCCAGAAAATATCATGCACCCAGAACAGATCATGAGTTCCTGCCGGAGACTTCACCATATCCTCCTTACCACCATCGGCTCGTACATCATCTTCAAGTGCAAGAGTCAGGTCGGCCTTGGTCGTGTTCGTCCACACAGACTTCGCTGTCAGGTATTTGGCATCCCCGGGCAGACTCCAGACGACCGAATAGGCTGCTTTGCTTTCCGAACCTTCAGCACTGACGGTGACAATTCCCTCACCGGTCTTCAGATCCGAGAACGCAAAGGCTCGCCGCCCCGGATAGAACGCACTCAGCTGATCGCTTTCAGCACCTATGTGTACGAGATCAATCAGGCAGCCGCCAATGTTGCGAACTGTCATATTTGCATTTCGTGTCGCTACCGGTTGAGCAATCACAGCCTTGACATACACATTCTGCAGGGTCGTGTCGCCATAGATGGCATCGACCTCTTTGCCCTGCGGCACCAGTGCGTCCCAGTTTTCCGCATTCAGCTCATGAACCACCGACGTCTGCTGATCCACCGTCGCGTCCTGAGCCATCACTGTGCCAGCCGACAACACTTTGCAAGCGATCGCAGCAGTGGTGATCAATACGGCTGACCGAAAACTGACTCGGAAGGACTGATTGTTCACAAGCATTCGCTGAACTCCAGGGATAGAGGCGGGCACCCGACTTTGAGTCCTGCATCTTTCCGGGTGTTCTCTGTGATCGCAAGCGACCCGATGTTAACTTTCGCGCTAGATCACAACCAAGCTCACTCCGGCTCACGTGCTCAATCGATCTGTTGTCGGAGCTCGTCTTCGAACGAACTTACTGGCAATCATCCGCCTCAAACCTATTTCATTTCAAGGCCGAGGCTCACGCGGACTCACTTCTCCTGAAATCAGTTCCGCCATGTGCTCCGCAAGAAGGTCGTTGCCTGCCTTACTGAAATGACAACATTCGTCTCGATAGACCGTTGACGAAACCCCATCGTACAGTCTTCGCAGGTCATAGAACGCAATGCCTTCACTTCGCAAAGCCGCTCCGGCGTCGGCAAAGTACGCGTAGTTTTGAATCACCCATTCCCGATAGATGGAGCCCGTTCGCAGAATCTCC
>CAIXQV010001047.1 GCA_903921605.1 uncultured Planctomycetaceae bacterium
CGGGCGGGACGCCTGTCAGTGGCCAGTCATGAACTTCGATTTCGCCATCGCATCTTCGGCCAGCTGGATGTAACGATGTTCGTTGGTTCCCGCAAAGGCTCGCTGATAAATCACGCTCAATGCGGTCCAGGAGAAGGAGTCCTCCGGCGCCAGCTCGCTCACCCGCACAGCATTGGCAACCGCTTTGTCGTGCTGGTTCAGTTTGCCGTACAGAACGGCCAGCGCTGAATAGGCGAGGGCATACGTGTCGTTGCCGGCCAACAATTCGTTGAGCTTCTCAACGGCCGCTTCCGGCTGACCGCTGTCTTTGAGTTTCATCGCTGCGTTGTAAAGTTCAGTTGACGCGGTCAAAGCTTCTGTCCTGATAATTGTGTTGTGGATCAATGTCACTCGGCCAGATCATTCCGTGCTGACGGAATCGTCGATTTTTCTGCTCAAGGCGGCCTGCAGCGTGTGCCAGCACAGCGTGGCGCATTTCACTCGGATCGGAAACTGTTTCACGCCCGAGAGAAATTGCAACTCCCCCAGGTCGACGGGCTCAGCGGCCGACTGCGCGTCGCCCGGACCGTTTCCCATCACCAGATCACGAAATTGCTTCGCCAGGATTTCCGCTTCCGCTCGCGTTTTTCCCAGCAGAGCCTGCGTCATCAGCGATGCGGATGCCGTGGAGATAGCACAGCCAGAACCAGTGAACTTTACTTCCTGAATACGGTCATCGTCGATTTTCAGAGACAGATGGATTCGATCTCCACAACTGCGATTGAAACCGTCGGCACTGTGAGTGGGATTCGCCATCGGTCCAAAGTTGCGAGGGTCCTGCTGATGATCGAGGATCAGGTCTTCATAAATCTCGCGAAATTCTTCGTCCAACATGAGAACACCTTTTTCACTTTCCAAATCACCAGTCGAGCACGCTCAATTCCGTGGGACGTAATCCTCCCGATCAGACATTGTCCAGCCCGTGTTCCGCCAGCAGAATCGTTTCCAGATGCTGTCTCACGGCCGGAATTTCCACACCCCGCACCACATCGTTGGCAAACGCAAAGATTAACATCGTCCGTGCCTGATCTGCAGGAATGCCGCGTGAACGCAGATAGTAAATGGCCTGCTCATCCAGCTCTCCCACCGTGGCTCCATGAGTGCAGCGGACGTCGTCGGCATAGATTTCCAGTTGCGGCTTTGTGTCCACAATCGCATCGTCCGACAGCAGCAGCGCCTGATTGCTCTGCTTCGCGTCGGTCTTCTGAGCATCCTGGTGGACGTAAATCTTCCCGTTGAAAACGCCTTTCGAACGGCCGTCCAGAATACCCTTGTAGATTTCAAAGCTTTTGCAATGAGCTCGCGCGTGATCGATTCGCGTGCGACAATCCATGTGCTGATCGCCGGCAGGCATGTAAAGTCCGTTGAGAGTACACTGGGCTCGTTCGCCGTTGAGCATGCAATTCAGTTCATTGCGACTCAGATCACCGCCAAAGGAAAAGTAGTGCGAACTGAAGTGACTACCGGCCTGCTGATAAACCTGAGTCGTCGCCAGGTGCAGGGCGTTAAGCTGCTCATGCTGCAATTTGTGATGATCGAAGTAAGCGGATTCGTGAAGTTCCACTTCCGTCACCGCATTGGTGAAATAGCTGGCTCCCTCCAGTCCTCGATAGCTTTCAATCAGAGTGGCCCGACTGCTCTTTCCGATGGTAATCAAATTCCGCGGATGACTGACTGCCGGTTCGTCCGCGACGGAAAGAAAAATCAGATGAAACGGTCGATCCACGACCATGTTATCGGGCACAACAATGTTGGCTCCATCTTCGACAAATGCCGTGTTCAAGGCGATAAACGCAGAATTCTCGCAGTCAAAATGCTGCCCCACGCGAGACTCGATGGACTGCGGATGTGTGAGAATGGATTGAGCCACGCTTTCCGCGATGACGCCGTTGGGCAATTCATGCAAGTAAGACCATTGAGCAGCATAGCGGCCATTGATAAAGACCAGCCGATGAAACTGCTCATCCAGAATGGCGTCGTTTACCAGGCTCTCGATTCGTGATGCAGGGATCTCAGCCGACTCAGCAATTTTGTAGGTACCCGCAGCAAACGGCGCGATGTTGGTGAAGCGCCAGTCTTCGTCACGAGTTGTCGGGATGCCAAGAGTCGTAAACTGGTTCAGAGCCCGTTCGCTCAGCTCTCGCAGCCATACAGGAAAGGTGTCGCCCCGAGCGTCATTGAGCCGCTGGTACGCATCCTGATAAGCATCTGTTTCGGTGGCAATCATTGTAAGCTCTTTCAAAATCCCGGACATCGCGTGACCCGTGGGCCGCGACCGTCTTGACCGAATTCTCCGGGGCTGGGTGGTCTGTCAACAGTCTTCCCTGAACGTTACACAGCGGCTGCAGATGCGGCTTCCGAATGCGTCTCCAGGAACCCATAGCCCTTGTCTTCCAGTTCGAGAGCCAGAGTTCTGTCACCGGAGCGCACGATGCGTCCTTCAGCCAGCACATGCACCTGGTCAGGCACGATATAATCCAGCAATCGCTGATAATGCGTCACGACAATGATCGCCCTGTCAGGACCACGCAGAGTATTCACTCCGTCGGCCACAATTCGCAGCGCGTCAATGTCCAGGCCCGAATCTGTTTCATCCAGCACAGCCAGCTTTGGCTGCAGCATCGCCATCTGCAGAATCTCGTTACGCTTTTTCTCCCCGCCGGAAAAGCCTTCGTTGACCGAGCGTTCCATCATGCTCTTGTCCATGCCCAGCAACTGCATATTCTCCTTCAGCAGTTTCAGAAAACTGGTCGTGTCGATCAGCGGCTGGCCATGCTGCTTGCGGACTGCATTCATTGCGGCCTTGAGGAAGTATTTGTTACTGACGCCGGGGATCTCGATCGGATACTGGTAGGCCAGAAAGAGTCCTGCGGCGGCACGCTGTTCGATGTTCATTTCGAGCAGATTCTGGCCGTTGTAAAGGATTTCTCCCTGAGTGACTTCATAGTCTTCACGACCGGCCAGTACGTGGGCGAGCGTACTTTTTCCGGAACCGTTCGGTCCCATGATGGCATGCACTTCGCCGACGTTCACCTGCAGATTGATGCCGCGCAGGATGTCCTTGTCTTCGGACTTCGCGTGTAAGTTCTTGATTTCCAGCATGATGATTCTTTCGTAGGAATTGTTCAGGGGGCGGACGAAAAACGAGATGGGCCGAGCGTCAGGCTTTCGCCGTGGAAAAGTCGCTGTTTTATTCTCGCCCAATCTCAGCCAACGCTGCCTTCGAGACTGACGCTCAGCAGCTTTCTCGCTTCAACCGCAAATTCCATCGGGAGCACGTCGTAAACTTCCTTGCAGAAGCCGTTGACGATCATATTGACCGCGTCCTCGGTCTTGAGGCCTCGCTGCCGACAGTAATAGATCTGGTCTTCACCCACCTTGGACGTGGATGCTTCGTGTTCCACTTTGGCCGTCGTATTCCGGACCTGGATATACGGAAACGTGTGAGCTCCGCATCGGTCACCGATCAACAGTGAGTCGCACTGAGAAAAGTTCCGCGCGTTCGTGGCACCCTTCAGAATCTTCACCTGGCCCCGGTAGCTGTTCTGTCCGAATCCAGCCGAGATGCCTTTGGAGATGATCGTGCTTTTCGTATTTTTCCCGATGTGAATCATCTTTGTGCCGGTATCGGCCTGCTGATGATTGGCGGTCACGGCAACGGAATAGAATTCGCCTACAGAATTGTCGCCCTGCAAAATGACACTCGGATACTTCCAGGTGATTGCAGAACCGGTCTCCACCTGCGTCCACGAGATTTTTGAGTTGTCGCCGCGGCAGGCACCACGCTTGGTTACAAAGTTGTAGATTCCTCCCTTGCCGTCCGCGTCACCGGGATACCAGTTCTGGACGGTGGAATACTTGATCTGTGCGTCTTTCATCGCGACGAGCTCCACCACTGCGGCATGCAACTGATTTTCGTCACGCTTTGGAGCTGTGCAGCCTTCCAGATAGCTGACGTAACTGCCTTCCTCGGCAATGATCAGTGTTCGCTCAAACTGCCCGGTGTTCTGCGCGTTGATTCGGAAATACGTTGAAAGTTCCAGCGGGCACCGCACGCCCTTCGGGATGAAGCAGAACGAACCGTCGCTGAAGACGGCTGAGTTCAGTGCGGCGAAGAAGTTGTCCGAATACGGTACGACCGAACCGAGATACTGCTTCACCAGTTCTGGATACTTGTGCACTGCCTCGGAAAACGGACCGAAGATTACGCCATGTTCTTCCAGGGTGGCCTTGTAAGTCGTGGCCACAGACACGCTGTCAAAGACAGCATCGACGGCGACTCCCGCCAGAGCTTTTTGCTCTTCCAGCGGGATCCCCAGCTTCTCGTAAGTCTCCAGCAGGCGCGGGTCGACTTCATCAAGGCTGTTGAGTTTGATCTGCTGCTTCGGCGCAGAATA
>CAIXQV010001048.1 GCA_903921605.1 uncultured Planctomycetaceae bacterium
ATCAGATTGAACTCGCGAGGATCCGTCAGTGTACCAGCTCGCGATGCATCCGGCGCGAAGATCCTGCCTCGGTCAGCAGCACTGATTGCGGCGAGTCCAAGAACCTGCTCTTCGATCTGGAGTCGTTCGGCGTCCTTGGCTCGCAGTTCGAACAACTTCAGAGCCTTCTCTTTGACATGTTCAATGGCATTGGCTTCTGTCGTCGTCACAAAGACACGATCCGCTTCTTCAGCAGCAGAAGCATCCGCTGCTGAACTGGCTTTGTTCAGCTTGACGGTCTTGCCATTGCACTTCACCCAATGACCCTTCACGTGGTCCACGCGGTAGCGTTTGCGCGTCTCAGTGCAGTCGACCATCATATCGTGGAACAGATCATAGTGCCCGGAGCACTTCCAGACCTGAGGATGCATGATCAGAGCGGATTCAAGTCCGACCATCTGAAACGTGGCAGGCGCACCGGCGGGCTGCAACAACTCATTGTGAGCCGACACCATATCGTGGTACCAAACGTCACGAACGTTGCGTTTCAGTTCTGTACCCAGCGGACCGTAATCCCAGAAACCGTTCTGCCCACCATAGATCTCAGAGTTCTGAAAAATGAATCCTCGGCGTTTGCAAAGGGCGACGATCTTGTCCATCGAACGGGTCATGAGACGAACACTTCTTTCAAGAGTACAAACAGACGGAGACAAATCACGCGGAAAGTGACAGTCACGGTGCGGCGGATTGTAGAAGCATGGCCGCACTGCGGAAAGGAGAGCCCCTGAACGCTGAAAAAGTTCGGAATGCCCTGTCTTTTTCGGCAATTGCGGAGCAATGGCCGCAGTCACCACTTGCGACGATACAAATCAGGCCAGCGGCGGCAGCACCCAGATTTCATTGAAATCGACGGGCTGTTCACAACGGTAACCTTCGTGACGGATCAATTCCAGAATGGCCAGGAAGACACCTACGATTCGCGACTGAACCTTTTCGCCTTCAAAGAACGAACTGAAGGCAACACGACCTTCCAGAGAAATTCGTTCGCGGATCTTCTCCTGAAACACCGACATTGGCGTCTCGTCCATACGAATGGCGATTTCACGTTCCAGGTTTGGAATTCGGACGATTCGCGACAGCGCACTGACGAGGTCCCACAGTTCCACTTCGCGGATTCGATCGTCTGAGCGATCTCGATTAGCGGTCGGGCGATCACTGCTGAGTCGAGGAAAGCGCTCCATCCATTCTGAAGCACGTTCTTCCAGAAGCTTTGAAGCTTCTTTGTAGCGACGATACTCCATCAGCCGCGCGATGAGGTCACTGCCGGTTTCTTCTTCTGGCGAATCGTCCGTGACAACTGCCACCGTCGGCAGCACTTCACGGCTTTTGATTTCCAGCAAAGTACTGGCGACAACCACAAAGTCGCCGATCAGATCGAAGTCAAGAAACTCCAGGACATCAATGTAGTCCAGAAAGTCCGTTGTGATCCTGGCGAGCGAAACAGCACAGACGTCCACTTCCTGTTTGCGAACGAGATACAGCAGCAGATCCAAAGGACCAGCAAACAGTCCCGTATCAATGCGGTAGTCGGTCAGAATCATGAAGGTGACTGCCTAAGAGAAATGCAGGGTACCGATCACAGATCGGCAAAAACTGCCGAAGCTGGTTCCCAACGATGCGGCCTCGTTGTCTGCATCGTCGTTGCGACCGTTACATCTGGAATGTTTTGTTGCGTTCTGACCTGTGAACCTTGAGCTTTTGCTGAAGTTCTGCAGGAATACGGCAAGTCACTGTCTGAAGATTGAGAACGCTGTCATCAACGCGATTCATTTCGCACAATGACAACGTCAAAACTGGAAAATCCACGATCAACAAGTGTTCGGCGTCGCCAACGCATGGACGCCAGCGGACAGAGGCAGAATTGATGACTCACCCGCATCAATCGAGAAATGGCTTCAGCACGAACCGTTGCTTTTCATGAGTGCTTAGCAGGGCGAGTCATTTCGACTCGCCATTCGCCTATAAGGTTTTAAGATGGCTATTGAATTCGACTGTCCATATTGCACGGCGACGATCCGAGTTCCGGATGCGTACGGCGGGAAACAAGGCCGGTGCCCCAAGTGTGATACGCGACTTCTGGTCCCGCTTGTCGTTCGCCCGGGAAGCACAACGGTTCCGGACGCATCGTCATCACCGATCACTGCTAATCAGTCGCCGGCGATTCCCGGTGCATTACCTCAGACAGAAATCTTCGCCGTTCCAGCGCCTCCAACATCTCCCGTGCGCCATCGTCGTCCTGCTCGCCGACGGCCAAGCCGCGCGTTGGTGGTCGGCATGCCGGTCCTTGGTTTCCTGATCCTGTTGGCGGTGATCTTTTTCAGCGTGACTGGCAGCCTTCCGGAACTCAGTGGCGAACTGGTGGCTCGACGACTTGAAGAAAAGAATCTGCCGGGAGTAACAATTCCGTGGGCCGATACGGGACTCTCTCCTGACGATGAAGCGACTCTTCGCGATTTCCTCGCAATGACCCCGGAAACCCTTCAAAGTGAAATCATGACGTGCCGCCTGATCGGCACGGCAGACGGCATTGAGGTACGACTGACGGCTGGTGCGGGCAATGAATGGTTTGCTGTCGACACGTCGGCCAATAAAGCCCTTGCACTCTGGCTCAA
>CAIXQV010001049.1 GCA_903921605.1 uncultured Planctomycetaceae bacterium
GCCTCCGCCGCCGGGCCGGTCATTTTTGCTCGCTGCCTGACACAGTTCGGCAGCTATTCTCCGGCATTCATGATTCTCGCGCTGACCTCATGCGGATTCGCTGTTTGGTCCTGGTGCGTTTCCGTTCCAACTTCGTCCGAGCCTTCTCAGAAGTCGAACCACTTACTTAAAACTACATCCAACACCGGGCCGCAATCGGCGCTGGTCGAATTGCAGGAGACTTGAAGATGTCCACCGTCGTACCACTTTCTGTTTCTGTTCCTTTGGAGATTCGAGCGTCAGGGACAAAACCGCAACCTTCCGAGACGGGGACGCGTTTTCATCTCTCATTGAATGTTTCGAGCATCGAACGTGTGTCTTCGTTCCTGCAGCTCGTGCTGGGTCTGGCTCCGGCCAAATTGCGAGCCGATTATGCGAAGTTCGAACTGGATTCGCCGCCGCTGGTGCTTTCTCTTGAGCCAAACCCGCCGCAGGAGTCCGGTTCCCTGAATCATCTGGGCTTTCGATTCGCGACAACAGCTGATTTGCTGAACGCACAACAACGTATAGAGGCTGCAGGAATCTCCACGCAGCGCGAGGAGGGCGTTGAGTGTTGCTACGCAAAGCAGACCAAGTTCTGGGTCCATGATCCTGATCAGCGCCTGTGGGAGTTTTACGTTCTGGAAGGCGACTTGGAGCATCGGGGCGGTGGCCAAACACTGGAACAAATGGTGGGCGATTCCACATCGTGTAGTCTCGGGATTGCCGCGAGCCGGCCGGTTGTCTGGGAACATCGTATGGGAAGTGAGTTCGCTCTGCCGACCGAATCGGCAGACGAAATTCGGCTACGCGGCACATTCAACGTGCCAATGTCGGACACGGAGATGACTCTAATTATTCAGGATGTATTCAGCAACCTGAAACCAGGTGGTCAGGCGGAACTTCATATGCTGACAAGCGAGTCTCCGCTGACTGGTCCAATTGAGTTGCCGGGGCCAGCGGCCTATGTGAAACATGTTCCGGTCAGAACCGCATTGCTGCAGCAACTGGCAGCAATTGGGTTCATTGATTGCCGTTTGACGACCTTCCGATCAGGGGCCTGTTTTCAGTCGAATGGAGTCCCGCTTCGGGAGACGAAAATCGTGGCCGTCAAACCGGGGGACTCCCGTGAGTTGAGCCGGACGGACCTTGTTTATCGTGGCCCGTTTGCGGAAATCAAAGACGACTACGGCACTGTCTGGCGTCGCGGCGAGCTGCAATCGGTGTCATCAGTTCGCTGGGAAGAGCTTAAGAAAGCGGGCTTCGAAGCTTCGTTTACAGTGATTCCTCAGGCGTCGACGTTCAGTCAATGCGGCACATGATTTGAGACGACGTCAATTAGCCCAGCCGCGACTGGCAGTTTGATCGCCGGGACAATTGCCTGTTCGTCGGCTGGCGATTAACATCATTCGGACAGTCTCATGATCTTCAGATTTTGTTCCTCAATGGCGATTTCTCGTGGCACAGGAAGTTTTTGATACGAATTTCTGCGCGGAACGTCTCAAGGCGCTGGGTGACCCTCACCGCCTGAAGATCGTGAATGCGCTGCGATATGGTGAACTCACGGTCGGCGATATTGCAGAACTGCTGGAAGCGGAAGTCGTCACGGTCTCGCACCACTTGAAGATCATGAAGTACGCGAATCTCGTCGAAGTGCGACGCGAAGGTCGATTCATGTACTACCGTCTTCACGAAGACTTGCAGTGTACGAAGGGCAAAGGAACGAGATTTCTGGATCTCGGCTGCTGCCGTCTGGAAGTTCCGGATCCGAAATAGCTGCGGCCGTGCTTAACAACATTGGCATTCCATTGATTGCCGCTGGAAATGATCAGGTCACTCAGAGAAGAAAAGAAGTCGATGAAGCCCGTTTATATCATGGTCGGTGGAGTCCTCGGTGCCGGAAAGACGTCCACTATTTCCCGGCTGGCTCGTCATTACATGGGCCAGGGGAAAAAGGTTGGCATCGTCACGAACGATCAGACCACGGATCTGGTGGATACTCAGAGTCTGCGTTCACAGGGCTTTGATGTGGGCGAAGTCGCGGGATCGTGTTTCTGCTGCAACTTCAATGCGTTGACGTCGACCGTCGAGGGCCTTGGTGAAGGTGAGCTTCCGGACATCATTCTGGCGGAGCCGGTTGGCAGTTGCACAGACCTCGTGGCAACTGTGATTCGACCGCTCACGGAAGTCTATGGCGTTCCGTTGGACATCGCACCGTACGGAGTCATCCTGAAACCAAGTCATGGTCTGAGAATTCTGCGTGGCGAAGCGACCAGCGGATTCTCACCGAAAGCGAACTACATCTTCCGCAAGCAGATTGAAGAAGCGGATTTCGTCGTCATAAATCGAGTGGATGAGTTGTCTGCAGCCGATGTCTCCGAATTGCAGTCGCTGATTGAAAAGGAATACCCTGGCCGTCCCGTGTTGCGATGCTCAGCAAAGTCCGGCGAAGGGTTTGGTGCTCTTGTCGAAACTCTGGCACTGCGTGGGCAGTTTGGCA
>CAIXQV010001050.1 GCA_903921605.1 uncultured Planctomycetaceae bacterium
CTTGATGTTTTCGGTCGGCACGACTGGATGTGCATCATTGATGCTGACATCGTCATCCCGAAGAACAAGCTCGCATGGGTTCCGAAGATCGGAAAGATCTACACACCGCATCGCCGAATTCTGCACCAGATCCCAACGGAGATCCCGGAACATCGCCTATGGCGACAGTCGAAGAGAGCGATGAACAATGAGGAGTTTGCTGGCTACTTCCAGTTGTTTCATGCCAGCGAGCCATTCCTGCAAAAGACTCCATGGCATGAGACGGATTGGACGTGGGCCGGCGGCGCGGACTCGTTCTTCCATCAGAAGTGGGCTGAGTTTAATAAGGTTCGGCCACCGTTCGAGGTGCTTCATCTCGGTCCTCCGTTCATTAACTGGTGCGGACGAGTCACTCCTTTTGCGGATGGCACGACTCCAGAGAAGGCGATGGTTCGCAATGAGCATCGGATGATGCTGCTGAAGAATCGCCGAGAGAACAAGCAGGACAAATACAAGGCGGAGAAACTGAAGTGAGAATCTCTGTCGGGATACTGTCCGCGCCGAGGCCGGAGCCAACGCTTCTTAAGTGTTCGCAAGCAATCACTGAATCCGGGTTTAGCCTGATCCATCATGCGACGGAATCAGAGAGTCGGTCGTTTCTGTCGCCCTGTGAGTTTGAGCGATCGCCGAACGGATCTCTGGGGAACTTCCAGAACTGGCTGCAGACCGCCAGGGATCTGCTGACGACGGATCACGACGCGATCCTAATTGCTGAGGACGACGGACTGTTCTGCCGGGATGTGCATGCGTTGTTGCAGCGGGATCTGTGGCCGGCGGCTGACTGTGGCTGCGTGTCGCTGTATTGTCCTGCGATGTCGCATTACAGGCAGAGTTCTTCGGGGCTGCACAGAACGCGGATTTCTCGTGCGGAGCCGATGACAAACAGAACGAATCTCGTCGGTGCGCTGGCTCTTGTGTTTCCCGCGTCGGTCTTGAGAGAACTGGTTTACCACGACTCAATCGCGAGGTGGGGAGGATCTCACATGCAGGCGAGTAATCCGAAAACGAAGCCATACGAGCGGAAGGCGGTCGACACATGGATTGGCAGAACTCTAGTTTCGATGGGTCGGTCGATCTGGCATTACTCGCCGAGCCTCGTGCAGCATTACGTCCCGAATCCGAAGGTGGCCAATTCATCGCTTGGGCATGGAATGGCCAATGGAAACCGCCAGTCGCGATCGTGGGCTGGAAATTCAAAACGGAGTGTGCTGGAAATGATTCCGGCCAACAAGGAAAAGTTTGATGTCGCAAGTTCCGGTGTACCTGAACATTCGGTCTGAATATGCAGAGGTGGACAGTTCGAAGTATCGGTTTTCGCTGACTGAGAACATTCTGATCCCGAGCCTGAAGAATCAGGTTGCTCGCGGCGCGATCATCTTCCTGCAGCAGTCTCCGATGGATCCGTACTTCAAGCGGCGTGAGAAAGCCTTCCGTTCGGTGACTGACAAGGTGATCCCGATGCACGAGAAGGAAGGCATGGAACTGCCGGCTCGCGTCGAGGCGACGATTGGCGACGACGACTTTCTTGGGCCGGAGTTTGTACAGAGAATGCGGATAGGGTTTACGCCGGAACGCGGAAACGTCCAGATGTTTATGCCGCACGGGTATATTTTCTTCGAGGGAGCCCTGCATCCCTGGCGGAACAAAGCCGATTTCATCGAGATCACGCAGTACGGAGACC
>CAIXQV010001051.1 GCA_903921605.1 uncultured Planctomycetaceae bacterium
CAACGTCTGCACTGCCGCCAATCGAGCGACTTCGGCGATCGCCGCGTCAACATTGGGGTACTCCAATGCGAGCAGCTCCAGCATGGCAAGATCGGCTTCGGGGCGTTTAAACGACAGAGATGTATTGGGCATCGGTTTTTACAATTGACTTCAGGCGTAAGAATCTGATCCCGAATTCGGCTCACATAACCGAAAAAAAGATCGGTGCTTAAATGTTCATACCACCGGCGATTCAGGAACAGCGGTTAATTCTCGCCGTGTGCAGTCGAATGTTCGACACAGTGAGCCAGGCCGGCAGGATAAAAAAAAGTGGAATGAAAAATTTAACAGGAAGGACGTTTACCTGATGATTGATCCGCGGTGAATGCATGAACTCCCCCTGAACTTGCGGGGCGAATCACTGTAAAATCAACAGTCTAATATCAGCCGAACAGCCAGTGATGCGGGTTTCTCCGATGATGGTGGGCTCGTGCGTGATGAGCCGCCAGCAGCGACTTGATGTCGATTCCTCGATCATACGGATGTCATTCCTTTTCAGATCGCATTCGCGAGACGGACGCTCCGGCAGAAGCTTCGAGGTCATTTCAGGCACCAACGATTGCATGCGTCAAGGTGTTGGTTGCCGCAGCGTGCGGCTGGCGCTCTCGATGACATCCGAAAGCTTCAGCACCACCGTTTCGCGAGACTGCGGCTTGGGGCTCGAATAACGGAAGCTGGATCCGTCCGCATCAGAACGATGGTTCCCATCCTTTTTGGGAGCCGTCTCGCGACAGTTCTATCTGGCCCCTGATACGGGATGCCCGTGAACTCTCTCCGACTTGCCGAGAGGCAACTATCGGATCCGGAGGCGAGACTTCAGCACCAGTCGACCCGATCCCTCAGCGGACTCGTGAGTTGACCAGCTTCAGCAATGCCGCGGCCATCTCGTCGATCTCTGATTCCGACTGCAGCAACGCCGTATGATGCAATGTCATCAAACGGGTGTGTAAATTCTGAGCGTTGATCAGGTCGCCGACAGCTCGAAAACGACGCGAGCTGTGCGTCAAATGCAGTGCGGGAAGAGCAGGATCAAGTGGAATCCCAAGCTTGCGCGCCTCCGCAGAAAGCTGTTCGCGATCTGGCGAGTCGAATTGATCGGAAAGGATCAGTCCGAATTTGTAAAAGGCCGGCCGAGTCAGCTCAGGGATGAATTCATCCGCAGTCAAAGTTGGCTTCAGGACACTCTGCGGAGAAAGACAATTGGCGAGTTGGACAGCACGAATTTGGCGAGCGGCATTGCGTGCATCGAGTTGCTGCAACTGTGGCAACAAGACAGCCGCCTGCATTTCTGACAGCGGATAAGCCTCGTTGCCACGCTGAGTATACAACTTGATTCGCTGAGCCATCGCAGCATTGGATGTCAGCAAGGCACCGCCACGCCCGGATGTCAGCAGTTTGCTTCCTCCAAAACTTAACACCCCGATGTCGCCAGGACTTCCAGCTCGCTGCCCTGCGATGATGGCTCCCGGAGATTGGCAGGCATCTTCAATCACTGCGATGCCACGAACGCCAGCGATGTTGCGGAGTTCCACAATCGGAGCGAAATGTCCATGCAGGTGAGAAACGACAATCGCTTTCGTTCGTTCGGTGATGGCGTCTTCCAGATTCTTCAGATCCATCACAGGCTGAACGGGAAGTACATCGATCAGAACCGGAGTCGCTCCCACCGTCAGAACGTTGATCAGATTGGCTTTGAAATCATAGGCCGCAAGGATCACTTCATC
>CAIXQV010001052.1 GCA_903921605.1 uncultured Planctomycetaceae bacterium
AGCAGGGACTTGCGATCTGCCAGACGTTCCAAAGACACTCCGTTGAGCACCATGTCTTCTTTGGTTGGACCCATAGGCCGAAACGGCGCGTGAGATGTTCCAAGGAATCCCGGGCCCGGCTCGTTGTAAGGTCCGTGTGTACACGGATAGCAAAGACTGACAAATGGCGGAGCCGTGGGAGCGGCCGAGCCCAGTACATTCGAGACCATCGAGCCAAACTGGGGCCAGCCACCGGATGGTTTCGGCTTCTTCGGATCACGTCCGTTGAAAACCTGCACGGCATCATGATCGGCCTGGTTACCAACCAGCGATCGAATAATGGTGAGCTTGTCGCCCATGGTTGCCAGCTTTGGAAACGCTTCACAGATTTCCATGCCGGGGACATTGGTCGCGATCGGTTTCCACGGACCAGCGAACTCTTTGGGGGCTTCCGGCTTCAGGTCAAACATGTCCTGATGCGGCGGTCCGCCCACCAGGTAAATCATGATGACCGATTTGGGATTCTTCTTTTTGCCGGCGGATTCTTCGGCTCGCAGCAAGGACGGCAACGACCAACCTCCGGCCGTGCCCATTGCGGCCAGCGTTCCAATATTCAGCAGGCTGCGTCGAGAAAATCCATTACTGAGGCGGCCAGATCGATCATTCTGCGCAGTGAGACTCAGCATTCGGCAGGCTCCGGCAAGGTCGGTGGGAACTGAGGACAGCCAGTTGGCGGCTGGAAAAGTAACGCGGGGATGGTCTTGGTAACACGGATTCGCGTCAGAATCCAGACCAGACCTCCCGAATTACGCCGAATCGTTCAGACCTTGCCGACCAAAGCCGGTGCCGTCCGCGCTCTGGCAGTTTGTTCAGCTCCTCATCTCATTTGGTTGCTTAACCTGAGAGCAGCCTTAACTGCGGACCTGACCCGAGCCGCGGACGACGAATTTGTAGCTCGTGAGTTCTCGCATGCCGCACGGTCCACGTGCATGAAAGCGATCGGTGCTGATGCCGATTTCTGCACCCATGCCCAGCTCACCACCGTCGTTAAAGCGAGTACTCGCGTTGATCATGACTGCGGCGGAATCCACTTCTGCTTCAAACTTCATTGAAGAAGCGACACAGTTCGTCACGATCGCATCGGTATGAGCGGACCCGTAACGTCGAATGTGTTCAATCGCCTGGTCGATGGAGTCAACAATTCGCACGGACATGATCAGGGCCATATGCTCAGTGCCGTAATCTGTCTCCGTCACTGCAACGCCACCGGAGATCATTTTCAGGCTGTCCGGACAGCACCGCAATTCCACACCGCGAGACTGAAGTTCTTTGGCCAGCGCAGGAAGCAACTGGTCGACTGCATCACGATGAATCAACAGCGTCTCTGCGGCATTGCAAACACCCGGACGCTGGCACTTGCTGTTGATGGTAATGTCGATGGCCATTTTTTCGTCGGCGGACGCGTCGATGTAGACATGACAGATGCCGTCGAAATGCTTGATCACCGGCATCGTGGCTTCGCGGGTGACTCGTTCGATCAGCGAACGGCCCCCGCGCGGAATGGTGACATCGATCAGGTTGCCCATGGAAAGCAGCTCACCCACGATGCTGCGATCTGTAGAATTCACAAGTTGTACGGCATGCTGCGGAAGTCCTTCGGAGATCAATGATTCCTCAATCACAGACTGCAGTGCTCGGTTACTGTGAATCGCTTCGCTGCCTCCGCGAAGAATCACCGCGTTGCCGCTCTTGACGCATAAGGCTGCGGCGTCGATCGTCACATTCGGTCGTGATTCGTAAATGAAGAACACGACACCCAGAGGAACTCGCACACGACTGATAAACAATCCATTCGGACGTCGCTGGCCTTCGATGACTTCGCCAACAGGATCGGGCAAGGAAATGATATGTTCAACGGCCTTCGCCAGGGCTTCGATGCGATCTGCAGTGAGTTTCAGACGATCCAGCATGGCGGAGCTCAATCCTGCTGCCGCACCGGCGGACATGTCGATCTCGTTGGCGGCGACAATTTCGGCGGACCGGGCTCGCAGATTATTGGCGACTCGCTGCAGCCAGGCGTTCTTTTTTCCGGCGGCGAGTGGAGCTAAGGCCGCTGCAGCCAGGCGAGAATTCCGGGCCAGTGTTTGAGAGTATTCGAGTGTCGTCGACATGAGAATTGATTGCTGTTGTGTTGAGTGCTTTAAGAAAACGCGGGTGGGACAAATTCGTGTCCGACGGTCGCCCGAAGAGTCGCAGTGGCGACGGTTGGACGGGCAGGAATGCCCATCCTACGAGGCATGCGGACGACTAAATCCCGCCAAGCGTTGTCGCCCGCGCCACACGGCCGATGCCGACAAGATACGCGGCCACTCGCAGCGAGACCTTCTTTTCCTGCGCCGTTGACCAAACTTTATCAAAGCCGCGAGTCATTGTGCGTTCCAGTTCTTCACGAACTCGGCCAAGATCCCAGCGGAAATAC
>CAIXQV010001053.1 GCA_903921605.1 uncultured Planctomycetaceae bacterium
CTGAGCCACGAGCGACAGGAACTCACGATCCTTTGGAGAGCGTCTATGTCTTCTGCAGCGAGGAACGCGGCAAATGTGCAGACCATGGACAACGTAAAATGAGTCACATTGGGGATCATCACCGCGATTCCCAGATGCAATCCGGCGATGGTGATAATCGCGATCTGGCGAGTTGGCCGGAACCACACCGCCAGTGGAAAGAACGCTTCCGCGATGACCGTTCCAAAGGTCATCAGCTTTCGCAGAAGTCCGCCGTAAGCAAGTGTCAGCCACGGATGGTCAAACGGTCCCCACATATCACTGGCAACGGTCCAGTGCAAAGCATCCCCGGTGACCCAGCCTGGATCCTCAGCCAATTTGTATGGCAGACTGATGATGTAAATCATGGCGACGTTGATCTGCATCATGCGAATCGGCCAGCTTAGCAGCATCGGCATTTCAGTTCGACCATTGCGGATCGCTTTGGCTGCATCAACAGACCAGACTGCTCCGCAGTTCGCAAACATCAGATATAGCAGACAGGCTCGCAGAACCAGTTCTTCTCCGTTCGCCAGGTACGGATTGCGGTGCAACATCGCTTCGATAAAGAAGAACAACGAGATCGTGGCGAAGCGAGTTTTCCAGCCCACGAGGAACATTAAACTCAGCCCCATTCCAACGAACCACCATGCTTCGATCGGAACGATTCCCTCGGTCCAGTAAAACAATCCCTGCTCACTGTTAACGCGAGCATTCTGCAGGTTCTCTGAATGGAGAGATATGATTCCGTCCGCCGCGAAGAATCGATTCCAGTTGTGGGCGGATGCGGCCATGATCCAGCACAGCAACAGTCCGGAAAGAATTCGGAACAATGCCAGTGGACGTGGATCGAGCGGGGTAAAGAAGAACGGATTCCAGCCGCGACGAATTCGGGAGATGATCATAAAACGGTCCGGAGAAAACGGTGTCGAGGACAGGCTGTTGATTTAGTCTTTATCAGCCGCAGGGCGCTAGCCCCGGTTGTTTTGCAGTGTTTTGCATCGAAAACCGGACGCTAGCGCGTTCCGGCTGATTGCGTCAACGGATCAAAACAAGCCGGCAACGGTCCCGGTCACATGAGATCGTTCGGAAGTCACATCGAACGTATCGATGACTTCACTCTGCACGTCGGGCTCCAGCAACTGCTGCTGCTGTACGGCGACAATCGGCGGCAGAATATACTGCACGGCCAGTGTGTAACTGACACTCCGGACCGGCAGTCCCTGATACTCGGGATACTGACGGGCCAGATATCTGGCGTAGGTTTCGCGAGCGAGGCGGTCGTTGTAAATGTTCAGCAGAAACTTGGCTTCTTTGAAGTCAACGAACTTTCGCTGAAACACGGTGCGATCAGACTGGCGAGGCAGCGGAAGAGTCTGCTGAACGACGTTTTCATCGTCGCCATATTCCGCAGTGATAATGAAACGTCAGTTGAAACGGCTCTGGCCTCCGTACATCTGCCACTTGCTGTCGAACCCACCCAGGTGAGCGGCATAACGAAACAGCCATTCAGCAAATCGAACTCGATAAGCTCCGTGCGGAGAGAATTGC
>CAIXQV010001054.1 GCA_903921605.1 uncultured Planctomycetaceae bacterium
ACGATTCCTCTCTGTGACCTCTGTGGTGAAACAAATCGTTCAACATGTCGTGATCACTCGGAGGGCTGACGCCCTGCCGCTCGCCTTCAGCTTAGTAAGAGCTGTTGTCGTCAGAGCTGTAGCTGCCTTTTTCACCCTGAGCTGGGCTGTTGCAGGTGATGTCGCAGCTGTTGTCGCATTCATCCTGGAAGTCCAGGTTTGTGCTGCCGACAACTTCGCCCTTTTTGCCGCTGGCGAGTGTGTAGTAGTAGGTCTGGTTGATATTTCCGATGGCGGAACCGACGTCTTCCAGTTCCTGATTGACGTTGAAGCTCAGTTCGCTCAGTCCGACGATCATGCCGAGGACGCAGATGGTTCCAACCAGAACCAGTTCCGCAGAAACTACAAAGCCGTTTTCGTCGTTCTTCAGTGCATTCAGAATGTTCATGGTGCGTCTCCTGTGTCGTTGTCGTGAAACTCAGTTTCGGATGAGTTTCACTCTTGTCTGTCTTGGCTGGTCACTTTGATCAGCGTTGATGAAGGAGATGTAAAGCAGCCTGTATGCCAAACCCCCTTGGCGCGCAAAGAAAAAAACGGTGGAGCCCATGCGGAGTTTTCGTAAAGCTCATGCAGGTAATGGTTTACGCCAGTTTTAGTTTTCGGAGACGTCGTTTACATTCTGTTAATGGACGGCCAGTAGACTGATGCTCAAACGCAACGCGGGTATGCCGGGATTCAACCGGCAACGATGCCAACTCATGTGTCTGCAATCACTTGGGGCGAGGGCAACAGAAGAGCATCAAGTGTTGCCCTGAGGCCATGCCCCACGCAGTCGCTATAACTGTTTGCGAGGGTGTTCACTTGAGCCTTCGTTGACCAGCTCGGCGGCACCGGTTAGCATCATGAAGCCGAGCGGGATAGCGGTACCAGTGAATGGTGAGTGCCTGTCAGGGAGGATGAGATGGCGGAAAGTACGTCGCGAGTGGAGTCGAAGTTGTTTGTGCTCGACACAAACGTAATCCTCCACGATGCTGGCTGTTTGCGAAATTTCGAAGAGCATGACGTTGCCGTGCCGATCACAGTTCTGGAAGAGCTGGATCGTTTCAAGAAGGGCAACGAAGACGTCAACTTCCAGGCGCGGGCCTTTTTGCGACGCCTCGACGAATTGACCGGGGATGTGCTTTCCTCGGATGGCACTTCGCTGGGCCCGGGGCTTGGCTCGGTTCGAGTCGTTATCAAAGCCTCTTATCAGCAGCGGCTCAAAGAAGCTTTCCTTGAAGACTGCCCCGACCACAGGATTCTGGATGTCGCGCTGACGCTGCAGCAGGATGAATCGCCGCGGCCAGTTGTTCTTGTCACCAAAGACACGAACCTGCGAATGAAGGCCAAGTCACTGGGCCTCACGGCTCAGGATTACAGTACCGACAAGGTGGAGAGCATGGACAAGCTCTACACCGGGAAGCGACTGGTCGAAGGTCTTGGAAGTGGAGTGCTGGATGAATTCTTCACGGGGAACGGTCATGTTCCGGTTGAGCATTTGACGGCGGTTTCTCAACCAATAGCAAATGAAAACTTCGTACTGCGGAATGGTTCGAAATCGGTTCTTGCGACCTACAAGCCCGTTGAAAAATCGTTTGTTCGGATCGACAGGATTTCTGCCTCGTGGGTTCATCCGCGAAACTCTGAACAGTCATTTGCTCTGCATGCATTGCTGGATGACAACATCAAGTTGGTAACACTGACCGGGAAAGCCGGATCCGGAAAGACACTTCTGGCGCTGGCCGCGGCGATGGAGCGAAAGAGTCATTATCGTCAGATCCTGCTGGCCCGACCTGCCGTGCCGCTCAGCAATCGAGATCTGGGATTTCTACCCGGTGACATTCAGGCCAAGCTTGATCCGTACATGCAGCCGCTCTACGACAACATGGCCGTGATGCAGCAGCCTTTGGCCGGAAATCCCAATACCCCTGCACCTCCTAAAGTTCAGGATCTGTTGGCGGCCAATCATCTGGAAGTCACGCCATTGGCGTATATTCGTGGTCGCAGTTTGCAGCGAGTGTTCTTTATCGTCGACGAAGCGCAGAACCTGACGCCTCATGAAATCAAGACGATCATTACACGAGCAGGTGAAGGTACGAAGATTGTTTTCACCGGCGACATTCAGCAGATCGACCATCCGTATCTGGACTCATTGTCCAACGGCCTCAGCTTCCTCATCGACCGCATGGTTGGCCAGCCCTTGTTCGCTCACGTTACGCTGGAAAAAGGTGAACGCAGTGAACTGGCAGAGCTGGCCAGTAACCTGTTGTAAGCGGGACATATTGTGCTTCGGTCTGCCGAAATTTCGGAGACATCGCTTTCGTCGTAGACGGTTGATTAATTCGTTTAACGGCAAGCCGCAGGCGTCGTAGTCCGTTCTGGCGTACGCCTGCGGCTCACCGTTAAGCGAAATGCTCGATAAGCCACCCAATCAACACACCGTCTGATTCCGCGGTAAACGACAGGATCTACGGCGAGAGTGTGGACTACGGCGAGCGTTTGGAGAACACAAAACCGTCGCGAGCGGCATCGATCGTGATGATATCTCCGGCCGTGTAGTTGCCCGCCAGCAATTCATTCGCGAGCGCATTCTGCAGTCGCTGCTGAATCACTCGCTTCAATGGGCGAGCCCCATACGCCGGATCAAATCCTTCGTTCGCCAGCAGAGTTTTTGCATCGTCGGAAACCTCCAGCTTGTAACCGTTCTTTTCGAGCTGATCGTTCAACTTCTTGAGTTGCAGATCGACGATCTCACGGATCTCCTCGCGGCCCAGCGGATGGAACACGATCACTTCGTCAACGCGGTTCAGAAACTCCGGCAGGAAGTGTTTGGTCAGAGCATCCATGACTCGGTTATGAATCTCCTTCTCATCCGCCTTGCCGGACAACTCCTGAATCGCCTGGCTACCGATATTGGAGGTCATCACGACGATCGTGTTTGTGAAGTCTACCGTGCGTCCCTGGCTGTCGGTCAGACGACCGTCATCAAGCAACTGCAGGAGAATGTTGAAGACGTCTCGATGAGCTTTTTCGACTTCGTCCAGCAGAATCACGCAGTACGGATTGCGGCGCACGGCTTCCGTCAGTCGGCCGCCTTCTTCATATCCCACATAACCCGGAGGTGCGCCGATCAGGCGAGCCACGCTGTGTCGTTCCATGAATTCGCTCATATCGATGCGAACCATGTTGCGCTCATCATCGAACATGAAATGAGCCAGCGCCTTGCAGAGTTCTGTCTTGCCGACACCGGTTGGGCCGAGAAACATGAACGAGCCGATTGGACGATTGGGATCACCCATTCCGGAACGAGCACGGCGCACGGCATTCGAAACCGCTTCGACGGCTTCATGCTGA
>CAIXQV010001055.1 GCA_903921605.1 uncultured Planctomycetaceae bacterium
AGAAATGACGGCGACCATGGTTCATCGATATCTCACTCCGCTGCTGCTGGCCTGCCTGTCGTTTTCCATGACCGTTGCGCAGGATCCAGTTGAGGAGTTAACGCCAAACGAGCGAGTCGAAAAGTCATCGGACCTGAAGGCTGTACAAGTCCAGCAACAAGTCAAGCAAGCCTTTCTGATCCAGCCGCTTGTGCACCGGCTGCAGGGACGGAAGGGGCAACTCCTGAAGTTCGAGTTTCTTATTGATGCTCACGATCGAGCATCACGCCTGGAAATTCGTCCCGTCGCAATGATGCAGCAGGAGAACGGTGTTATCATGCCGGATGAAAAGGCTCCGGCTCCCGATCTTATTCGGTTAACAAGTGCAGCTTCCGTCGATCTGACAGCTGCGGAAGAGCACAAGATCATGGCGGAACTTCGGATCCCCGTCACGACAGCCCCGTTTTTGTCGTACGGAATTCTGGTTCGCGAAATACCGCTTGATGATCAGAAAACCGACGGCCCGGATGATGAAGCTCGAGTTGGTATCCGCTTTGTGACTCAGTACCTGCTGCGAGTCGACATCGATGTCATCGGAGTCAAAGGCGATTCGGTCAGCGAGTTGAAGTTCCCCGACGCAACTCTGGTCTCTCAGGACGGTCGATGCCTTGCTCGCGTCTTCGTCGAAAACACAACAGACACAGCGATGGAGTTTTCACTGAACTGTCAGTTGATCAAAGAGAATACTCAGGCCGTCGGAAAAAAATTCGGACTGGTTGTTCCCGTCCGTGCCGCCCAGGCAGCACCGGAACGCTACAAGGCTCGCATTCTGCCGAAGACTCGCCTGCGACTGGAAGAGTTTCTGCCACATCCGGTTTTCGCCGGTGACTACACACTGGTGGCAGAAGTCTCCAATCAGGGTCGATTCATTCGCAAGATGGAGTATGACATTTCCATTCACGACGGCGACTTCCCCGCTCAGGACGCCCGCATTGTGCGTGTCGCGGAAGACGTCACCATCGAACCTACTCAGATCGAGTTATCGCTGCGCAAAGGCGGACGTCGAATGGAATCGATTTCCATCCGGAATGGAAGTCTTCAAAAGATCGTGGTGCAGTTAAGCCCGGAACAGCTGCAGGGAGAATTCTTCAAGTCACTGCAACTTCGACCGGATCGATTTGAACTGTCTCCGGGCCAAAGTCGCAAGGTTGTCGTGACGATGTCCGCTGACCGCGATGAATCGGAGCATGGCTATGCGTACGCCAAACTGACCGTATCGCCGGAGATCGGCGAGGCGACAGGAACTCACAAGATCCCAATCGCATTGCTCACCAACAGTGAAAGCAAAGCCCGACTTGTGCCCGGAAATCCGCAATGGGTGATCAGCAATGATCGCTCAGGATTTACAGTGCCCGTACAGAACGACAGCCTGCGGCACATACCCCTGGGCGGACGTCTTTCACTCAGCGATGAATTCGGCCGCGGATTTGTCGTCGAGTCCGGCTTTGGCCGATGGCTGTTGCCTGGACAAAGAGACGAACTTTTCTTTGGCTTTCGTGAACCTCCACCACCAGGCACTTACGAGTTGCAGGTTCTTCTGAATCAGAACGAAGGCGAACCGCCGCTGCAGATGACGCAGACCATTCGCCTGCAGAGCCCTCTGGAAGACATTGTCCCTGCTCCAGAGAAGATCAGCAGTAAACCTGCAGACCGCGAGTGATCGGCGGATCGCTGTAGCCGCCTTCCCTGAGGAACTGCTGTTCCAGTGCGGCGATCTGATGAGCCCGCAAAAGCTCGCCTGATGAATCAGGCAGAGGGCTGCGGTCGCCCGGATCGCAGCGTTGTCGCTGTCCAACCAGCGTAAATAGAGCTCCCAGTGCTGCTGGTCGGTTAGATCTTTCAGATCCGTCGGATAAGACAGATCTGACGAATCGCGAAGAACGTCATCGCGTCGTAAACGTCTTCACCAGTTCCTTATTCAGCTTCTGCTTCAATGTTCGCCAGTCCATATTCAGACGTTTCGACGCTCGGCCGTAATGGCACTCTTCGGCGGCGTAGATCATGGAAACGTAGTGCTCAATAAGCTCTTCCAGAGTAAACCTGCCAGCGGCAACATCACGAGCAAATCGATCATGCGCGGATCCGTCAACGGCCATCGGACTTTGCCGCACTGGTGTATACGACTTCCGGATCATCACGTTCCGAACACACTGTTCCAGTTCGCGGATGTTACCTGGCCATGAATAATTCGGCCCCATCTGGACGGCGATCCAGTCGACTGCTTCCTGTGCCAAAGCCTTCGCCTCTTCCGGCAGGTCCGTCAGAACGCGGCGAGCGATGAATTCTGCCAGGCAGTGCAGATCATCAGGGCAATCGACAATCTGCTCACGCAACGTGGGAGTTTGAATCATGTCGGCACACAGGCGGTAGTACAGGTCTTCTCGAAATCTGCCGGCCGCCATCTCTTGCGACAGATCGCGATTTGTGGCGACCACGAATTTGCCTGCGAACTTCCGCTCTTCCGTGTCGCCGACTCGTGAGAATGTGCCGGACTGCAGGACTCGCAGCAATTTGACCTGAATGGAAAGATCCAGTTCACCGATCTCATCCAGAAACACGGTCCCCTGTTCGCCCGCCACTTCCAGCCATCCTGCACGATCGGCAACAGCCCCGCTGAAGGATCCCTTTCTGTGGCCGAACAGCTCCGACTCAATTAATGTGGGCGACAGTGCTGAAAGGTTGACGGAATACATCGAGGAATTCGCATCGACTTTGAATCGCGAGCTGGTTTCATCAAACTCAATGTATCTCGACATCCCAATCGCCCTGGCGACCAGTTCCTTTCCGGTTCCTGAACTCCCGGTGATCAGTGTCGGAATGCTTCCCATGGACTTGTAGACGGCACGCGCGTACCGCCCCATGTCGTGAGTGAAAATCGATTCCCAAACCGCAGCGCGCAGGCGGGCAATTG
This sequence comes from uncultured Planctomycetaceae bacterium, assembly GCA_903921605.1. The sequence goes on from CAIXQV010001055.1 coordinate 2,951, forward strand.
GCATCGAGCGTCCGATGATGCATGCAAAGATCTGATTGAAGGCACGCTGGATCTGAAAGAACACGGCGAAGCTGTGGCGAGCCTCGAAGTGTTTGGGCAGCGGAAGCCCCGGAAGTTGCAGATACGAGGCGAAGTCCTTTTGAAAATCCTTCCATGCTGCAGAACTCTGAGCAGTCCTCGGGCGGTCTGCAGGTGTCGTTGCGATCGTATTCAAATAAGCCAGATGTCGATTGTAGAGCAGATACAATGTCATGTTCTGATAGACGTGAAGTTCTCGCTCCGTCGGAATCGCGCCGCTCAGCAACTTCCTGCGAGTCGCCTCCGACAAAACCTCCGCGCGTTCTCGCAGCGCCACAAAGTTCGGGAAGATAGTCTGGAGGTCCGCATTGGGCGGAAGATTGATCACTGGATCGGCACAACAAAAGTCCTCACCAAGAGCCGCGCGTTCCAGTGCCAGTCGCTCGGGCAGAAACGGATTGCAATACCCAATCTGACCAATCGCTTCCGCAATCTTCAGATCCCGACTCGAAAGAATGGCCATCAGATTTCTCGATTCCAAAGAGTAGGGGCCGTTTTCGTTTACCGCCCAGCCGCAGACGCCGGCTTTCGTGCAGGCCGGCGCCTGCGGCTGGGTGGTAAACAATTGAATCAACGGGAATGCCGCACAACCGCGATTTAGTCACCGGAGGCCCTGATTGTGCGACTCGACGCAAACATACAAATTTTGCATATTAAGCTACATAAAATGAAGGATGACTGCAAATCATCGGCGACTGCATGCCGCCCACAGAAACACCATATCTTGTTTGCCAAAATGCACTTACGACCATCTATCAGTCTTCGGCACGCTGATCGCAATGCTGATTCCTGAGTCAGCCATTCATTACTGCCAACAAGGAGACCCGAAATGCTTCTGCAACCTGAATCCTCCTCTGGAGTCGTGTTCGATACTCGATTTTTCAACACACCATCACAAGAACTCACTAAGCTCTTGCAGCATCGGATGAGCAAGCCGCAACGGCATCGACTGCTGCACGGCTTTCCCCTCGCTGCGGCCATGCCGTTTGCCAGCGACGATGTTAGAAAGTTGAGTGATGCCAATGACGAACGCTTCGCCCTCAGGCATCATCCTGATCGTGAGTTACTGGTTGGAGTCCTGCCTCATTCGTTCTGCAATCCCAAAATCGCAGGCTGTGGCTTTTGCACTTTCCCCCATGAAGATTTCAGTTCTCTGAAAGCATCTGCGGTTGTCAACGGAGTGATCCGGGAGATCGACGCGCGTATGGCATCGGCTCCACATCTGAGGCAACGATCCATTGCAGGTTTGTATTTCGGCGGAGGGACCGCAAACCTCTCACCAGCCATCCCGTTTCGAAATCTGTGTCGCAAGCTCAATGAGGCCTTTGATCTTTCAGACGCTGAAGTCACGATGGAAGGTGTGCCGGCTTACTTCCTGAATCGCAAACCATTGCTGCTCGACATCTTGTCTGAGGAACTGGCCGCGCGTTGCTTTCGCATCAGCATGGGCGTGCAGACGTTCTCACAAACCCGCCTGGAACAAATGGGCCGACTGGCCTTCGGCGGGCCTGAAGTGTTCGCCGACGTTGTCGAGAACGCTCATGCTCGCGGGATGACAGCTTCAGCCGACCTTCTGTTCAATCTACCCGGGCAGTCGTTGTCGGAAATGAAGGACGATGTGTCTCAGGCCGTGAATCTCGGACTGGATCAGATCTGTCTTTATCATCTGGTCCTGTTCCGTGGCATGGCAGCTCCGTGGGCTCGGAACGCCAAATTACTGGCTTCATTGCCAGACAACGAAACGTCCGCACTGAACTGGGAAGCTTTGCGAGAACAACTTCTTGCCCAAGGCTACCGTCAGACGACGCTCACGAATTTTGAACGATGTGATCTTCAGCACAATCCGCGGCGATACCAGTACGAGCTGATGAGTTTTCAACCAGATCGTTTCGACGTGCTGGGATTCGGTCCATCGGGAATCTCCTGCAGCGAACAAACACCGGGATCATCTGCGTTGAAGACGATGAACCCCGAAAGCGCGGTCGAGTACCTGCAGGCGGTGCAGCGAGGCGGAACAGTCTGGAACCGGTACTACGAGTTTTCATCAAGCGATCTCAAGCTGCTTCATACCACTCGCCAACTGTCCGCGCTGCAAATCAACCGACGACGATATCAGAACGCCCTCGGCAGCGACGTTGTCCATGACTACGCTCAGGAACTGGAAACTCTCGCGCGACATCGACTACTGAATGTGACCGATGCCGCAGTGTCGCTCACCACACGAGGCATGTTCTACGCAGACTCCGTCGCTGCTGTTCTCGCCCATCGCCAACTGGGACGTGGTCGCAACAAGCTGGCATCTCAACGAGTACATGCGAACGACAACAGCGGCGGCCATATGTAGTTGCCTCGGCCGGCAGCATTTCCTGGCTGGCAGCACTCTCGACGAAAGATGGATTTCCCTACATTGACCTTTACATAAAAACGAAGCGTAAAATGATCTATAAATACTGCGAGCGGCATGGCTCGGGACCTTTCGAAGAGCCTTTCAACACCCTCAGCAATATCGTGTTCATTTGGGCAGCCGTAGAGGCGTGGAACCTGGCGGGCCGTCACAGGGTTCGCTCACCTGAGATGCATCTACTGATTTTCCTCGCGGCCACCGTGGGCATCGGAAGCGCGATCTGGCACGTGTTTGCCACGCCGTGGGCGAGCCTCATGGACTTGATACCAATTCTTCTGTTTCAGCTGTGCTTTCTCTGGCTGTATCTGAGGAGATGCGCGGAAACGACGGCTGTTGTTGCGAACGGTTTGGTTTGTGGATACCTCGTGATCAGCCTCCTGATGCTGAAGGTTCCGCCATACCTCAATGGTTCGATCCTGTACGCTCCGACAATGGTCGTGTTGTTATGTCTTTCCGCGTATCACTACATCTCTCGTCAACCTGATCGCCGCCTGCTCGGACTTGTCGCGATCCTCTTTACGGCGGCAATTACCTTTCGGTCGCTTGATGCATTCGCGTGTGCGTGGGCTCCCTTCGGCACACATTTTCTCTGGCACCTCTTCAACGGTGCCGTGTTCTACTGCGCAATGCGGGCGATCATTCTGAAGCAGGCAAGTCCATCGGCTGCGACACGAGTGTCCTGAAGAAGCCGTCGCGGCGCTTCGGAGTTTTAATCGTTTTAGCGGAGAAGCGAAGTGTTGCGAGTCGAACAGGATGAGTACCGAAGCCACGTTGTCGCACTGCAGGCGGAGATAATGCACGCAGGTCCTGACGTTTTATTGTGTCGGCATTCAGCGATCCTTCTGAATCGCGTCCTTGATTTTCAACGCGAATGCTCGAGCATTTGCGAAGTCTTTCGCGTTCGGATGCTTGCTATTGATGCCTCCCATGAACCACAACGGGCCCACGGTATCCCATCCGCGGCAACAAAACTCCGCAACCACTTCGAAGCCACGTCGAACAAGCCTTCTTCGCAATGCGCAATGCTGAAACCAGCGCAGGAAGGGAAGACCAGCCGTGGAGAAGATGAAGACTCGGCAAGGGCGAGTAGGCCACGAATCAACCAGTTGCAGCAATGACTGATGATGACGACCGAAGTAGATGCCCGAGCCAAAGCCCAATAAATCCGACTCGGACACATCCAGAGTTTTCGCTTCCTCCGGAGAATGCACACTCGCGTGGAGGGCATCTGCCAGAGTGTCGGCAACTCTTCCAGTGTTGTTGTGGTGCACCGATGTGCAAATGATCCTGATCAACTGCTGCTCTATCATAGGGACGTCCTTTAGGCGATGAGGACCACAGCAGCAATAGGAATAAGCAGCATCCTGCAAATCTATTCCTTCAGCAGTTCATCCACCAGCGTTTCAATAGTTTGGTCCCCTGTCGCTCCTTCCCAATTCAATTCTCCCTGCCACCAGGATCGAATATATCCATTCTTGTCGATGACGTAGACTGTAGGCCACATCGTGTTGCCCCACGCGTCCCAATTGGAGCTCTTCAGGTCGATCAGCACCGGAAACCCAAAACCCTGCTCTTTCGCCGCCTGTTGCACAAGCTTGGAGTCACGTTCCGCGTTGGTCTCAGGAGTCTGAATGCCAATGACCGTGACTCCTTTTTTCGAAAGGGTCTCGTACCAACGATTGTAATGCTTGAAGTTGGCGACACAGTTGTGGCACTGGAACGCATAGAAATGAACGAGTACGACCTTGCCTCGTTCCGATTCCAGAGATGTGCGTCCAGTCCCCGCCCATTCTTCTGAGTCAATTAACTCTGGAGCCAAAGGATAGATACGTTTTAACTCCGTCAGGCTGAACGGTTCACCAATGAGTTTCCCCAACTCTCGTCGCTTCGAATTCGTAAGAAGGCTGTTGAGCAGGCTCAGCTCCTTCTCGCGGGCTGCTCGAAGTTGCTTCTCCAGATCGGCGTCGCCGCCTCGCTTCTCGTTCAACTGTCTCGCAAGCGAGTCTGTTTCAAGGAATGCGGCTTTGATGGTTCGCTGTGCTTTGGCGTCGAGACCAACCGTCTTGGCAACATCAGGGAGCAGCAATGCTCTGGTTCCCTGTGATTGCATTTCAACTTCGCGCAATCGCCGCATCTTCGCCGGCGACAGAATTTCCGCCAACGCATCAAGCAGGCGTTTTTCGAGTTCCCGCGCCGTCTCTACTTGTTTCTCTTCGGGCAGATTTCGCGATGGCCACCAGACTCGATCGATCTTCCGAAGTACGTCCAGCAGCCGGGCATCGCCTTCCAGCCCAAGTTCCTTCTGCACCTCCGGTGTGTGAACAAGCTTCAGGAGATTCTGTGGAATCAATGGCTCTGCTTCCACGACCTGCGAAAGAGCTCGCTTCGAGCCAACGCAGAACAGAGCGGTCACAACCATCAGGAAAACACTCGCGGCTCGAAATGGTCTCATGGCTCTTCCTCGAAGGTCAAGTCCGGCCGAAAGTCAGAAACGCGACACGGGGTGCCATAGCGTCGATCTCGCGACCTTCAATTACATTATCTTAAGCAGAAGCGAAGTTTCATACATCTTCCATCAGACGAAAATCCCTGATCGATTCAGTGCTTCATTCTTTCATTTCGACCAACTTCGCTTCAAAGTCGTTAATCGGCAATCGATCCGCATTGGACTTTCCGACGTAGCGAAATCGTTCCTTGCCGTCTCCGTCAAGTATGATCAACGCCGGATAATGAACCGTCTGGCCATGAAACTTGTAGCCATCAGGGATTTTGAATTTATCCGCAATGCGTGCATCCACGTCGCGGTAGATTTTTGGCAAGCCATGGAGTCCTTTTTCGTCGAGCCCCTCTGCCCAGGCCTTGATGTCATCTTCGCTATCGGGTTTGAGAAAGACATGAACAACGTTAGGGCTTTTCTCTGCCAGAGCGGCGTAGTCGTGCGTATACCGGAGGCAGATCGGACACTCAGTCTTCAGCAGAAAGTGCAGCACAACGATCTTGCCCTTATGCTGCGACAGCTCAAACGTTGAATCATCAAGGGCAGACTTGACTTTAAAATTCGATGGATTGTTCGTACTCGCATCACATGCGGAAACGAACAAACTGACCGCAAGCAAAACAACCACGCTGATTTTCATGAGATGATTCCTGACAACAGAAAGAAACAGACACAAAGTCCCCAACGATAGACCAAACTTCAAAAACCATGGGGTCACTACGGCAAACAAAATCTTAAAGCATCACTCGAATTCAATGGCATCTCATGTTCCTAACGCGAGCTGCGTTGGAACTTGTTCCCAAAGGTTTTCGGAGAAATAGCGGCAGTCACGAGGCCAAACATCTCGACGATGTCGAGACACTGGTTGGACGTTATAACGGCGAAGCATCTTACCTCTCGGATCTCTCGATAATCCGGATTTTTAAGATTTGACCATCGCTGTGTGTGTGCCGGGGATCTTCATCTATCCAAACGTAGGCGACCATTTTGCGAGTTCGAATACCGCTTGGGAACCATCAATTAGCGAACAGAGCACTCGTCCCGCTAATCCAACGAAAAATAATTGTCGCTAAACAGAACCAATCGAATAGCTGGCTATCGTGCTCGGCATGAAACGTCTGACGTGATGCTTACGATGCCCGATTGCTCGTTGACGAAGCCGTCTTCCGCTGGGAGATATCGCAAAACCGAATTGTCAGAAGCCAGGTCCTAAGGTCACGAAAAACCGTCTTTTTACACCGCAGAGTTCGTCACGGCATTGCTTCCGGCGACGGACTGATCGAAACCCACCACCGCACTCCACAATCGCCATCGGCTCGTCCCTGGCTCTCCATCGGCTTGCATTAATACTGGGTTTCTGTCATCGTTGCCAAGCGTCAGCAGGTCTCCTGTCAGGCAGAGTCTAAAAGTCAACTTAAGCCTCCCGTCGGTCTGCCTTTACCCCGCATTTCTGGCCACACTGCGTCAACTTTTCTTATCTCGGTCATGAACGAAAACCACAAACGAAAAGTGGACACACGAGTCGTCGTCGAGACTCCGGAAGGTGTTGATTTTCAATTTGTGATTGCAGGACCCGGAACTCGAGCCTGGGCTTGGCTGATTGACAATCTTCTGAAGCTGGGCATCCTTGCAGGTGTTGGCATCCTGCTGTCAGCAGTTGGTGTCTTTGCCGACTCCAGTGGAAACTTCGTGACCGGGATCATGTCGATCATTGGCTTCGTGATGAACTGGTTTTATGGCAGTCTGTTCGAATCGTGGATGAACGGCCAGACGCCCGGAAAGAAATCGGCCGGGCTCCGTGTGGTACGGACGAACGGGACTCCGATCGACGTCACCAGCGCCATCGGTCGTAACTTTTTGCGAACGGCCGATATGCTTCCGTTCTGCTACACCGTCGGCCTGATCTCCATGTTGATGACTCGCCGCATGCAGCGTCTGGGTGACTTGGTCTTCGACACAATGGTGATTGATGAACGGCGAGAATGGATCAGTCGCACCGGAGGACTCACCGCAAACATCGAGCCATTGCTGCGTTCGGAATGTCCTCGACGATTTAGTGTTCCTGAAAGAACGCTGGCGGTCATAGAACGCTTGTTCGAATCAGACCGCATTATTTCTGACGCACGTCGTGAAGAGATCGCAAAGCCGCTTAGCGAAGCGCTGCGAAAACGACTGGGCTATCAGGATCCCGCTCCGGACCCACGTAATCCTCATACATATTTTCGCACGCAGGGATTTCGACACACGCAATTTATCCTGCGAGTGCTCAAGACATTTGCCGATGACCCCAGCGGAAGCAAAGGAAACTCAAAGAATCCGCAAGCATCGGCGAATCGAACCGCAATGAAAAAGGAACGGTCAGAACGCGATTCTTCTTACGAAGAGAATCGGCAGTTGGCTGGTTTGTCGTCAGGAGAACCTGGCAGTGAATCGTGAGCGCTTTATTCGAGATCGACGCAACGACTGGCGTGAGTTTGAAACGCTGGTTTCGCGCATGAAGAATTCTCGCCAGGCGAAGTGGGGAAGTCGTGACGTTGCGACGCTTTCCAGACTTTATCGATCCATCTGCTATGACCTGTCACTCGTGCAATCGCGTGAGTGGGGCGCGAGACTGGAACAGTACCTCAACGACCTTGTCGCACAGGGACACAACTGTCTCTATCGATCTCCTCCTCAGTCTGTTCGTGCCGTCTGGGACTTTTTTGCTGTGGGGTTCCCACGCCTGCTGAGACGCCGGTACAAGCCGTTCTTTCTGGCCCTGGCGTTGTTTCTGGTCCCGCTGATTGCCTCAGTCTGGGTTGGCTACACGCGTCCGGATCTGGCAGAACTGATTGCGGGCCGCGAAACCATTGAGCAAGCTTTGAAGAGCTATGAAAACGAACTGTACGTTGAAGGTGACTCGCGTTATTCCAGCGAACGAACGCGGATGTTCGGCCATTACATCAACAACAACACCAGCATCGCCTTTCAGGCTTTTGCAATGGGTGTTCTGGTCGGCATTGGGACCTGTTATGTCCTGATCTCGAACGGCATCATTATCGGAATCCTGAAGGGAGCGATCCTCGCAAAAGGTAATCCAACGGCGGATAACTTCTTTAGCTTTATCATCTCCCATGGATCGTTCGAACTGACAGCCATCGTCATTGCGGGTGCTGGTGGATTGATTCTGGCACAGGGTATTCTGATGCCGGGGCAGCGCACGCGCGGTGATTCGTTGAAGTTTCATGGCGTTGAAGCTCTGCAGTTAGCATTGGGCGCGGGCGGCATGCTGTTCGTCGCGGCAATGCTGGAAGGATATTTTTCGCCGTTGCCGATCGCATCGTCGATCAAATACGTCGTGGGTTCGATGCTCTGGCTCCTGGTCGCGGTTTACCTGACCATGTCCGGGCGGGAGAGAATCACCCATGAAGGTTGAAGAATGCATCGTCTCGGTGGAACGACGAACATTCGGCGGATGCATGGACCTCGCTTTCGTCTTCTCACGAGAGTTCGCCGGGCCGATCACACGTCTGTGGCTCATCTGCGCCATCCCGTCCTGTGCGTTGGTCTGGCTGACGGTCTCCCAGACGACCGATATGCTTATTCCATCACTGATGATCTTTATGTTCTTCAGTGCCATCTTCAACGCATTGCTTGTCGCGTGTATGGGGCCTCAGGTTTTCGGGGTGCCGATTTCCGTGCGTGCTGCCGTCAAAGCATGGCGACATCGATTCTGGAGCTGGTTACTACTGTCGTTTGTTACCCGCTTCTTTCAATTCATCTCCGGGTTCTGTCTGATTGTGCCGTCCGTTTTCGTCACAGCCTACGCGGGCCATATGCCGGAAGTCTTGTTTCTGGAGCAGTCAAAACTTAACGGCGTGACAGCAAGGCTGAGCTGGCTTTCCGGTGGAGGCGGCTACGGACGCAGCCTTGGCCGAGTCCTTGGCTTGCTGTTCTATTGGTCTTTCCTGTCATTCGGCCTGTTTGTTCTGATCGATGTTGCGGCCACGATGGTTTTCAATCGCCCGATCTTTTTTGCCATCATGTTTGAGGCCAGTCGAGATGGTCGCGATGTGTTCCTGGGGCTGACCCATGATGATCCCGCCTTCCTCACGACGATCCAACTCGCCCTTTGGCTTCCTTATCCTGTGATCCGTCTGGCCTGGTTCTTCTGCTATCTGGACCAACGTATTCGAAACGAATGCTGGGATCTGCAGTTACAGTATCGTGCCGAGGCTGCTCGTTTGGAGGAACTGGCATGATCAGGTTCCTGCTCTTCATCCTGCTGACTTTGCTGATGCTCCAGAATAGTGGCATAGCCGATGCTGCGGTTCCCGTTTCGCCGATTCAGGAAGGCAGCCTGCTGACGGACGATGCGATCGATCAGATCGGTGATCAAGTCATGGGAGGAAACGAGTTTCGTTCTGTCCGTCGACGAGTTCTCGAACAGCTCCCTGAAGTAGATATCGATAAAGGTTTTCTAGGCACCGCACTGGAATGGGCCGGGGAACGATTAGGCGATGTCTTCAGCGCCATTGGTGATTTCTTTGAATGGTTGTTCAGCGGACTAAGGTCGCCCCAAGGAACCACTCGTCCGCCACCGGCAAAGAATTCATCAAGCAGCAGCTTTGGGTTTCTTGGGATTACGGATCTGCTGACAACACTCGCCATTGTCGCGATCATCGCCATTCTGATTGTCATCATCGCGATGGTGGTCAAATCGATTGACGCGAAGAAACAAAAACGAGAGAGCCTGCTGAGTGATCTCTCGGATGTGCTTTCTGACGTCGTCACTCCGCCCGGAGAACTGGCTGCTTCGACTTATGAATCAAGAGCGATCAACCTTGCTGCAGCCGGTGATCACCGCGCGGCGATTCGTGAATTACTGTTGGGCAGCATGAGCTGGATCGAGCGGGCCGGATTGATTCGATATCGAAAAGGTCTTACCAACAGAGACTATCTGCGATCTGTCTGGCGTCGTCATGAAAAACGAAACGCATTTTTGACGACGGCAACTCATTTTGAATATGTGTATTTTGGCCGTCGAAATCCGACGGCCGAGATGTTTGAACAATGTCTTGCGGATTTTCGGGGAGCCTTCCATGAAGAAGAAACGCCGACTGCTGCAGTCTGACACATTTTGGGGACTCGCCGCTGCTCTGCTGGTGCTGCTGCAGTTCTGGTGGCTTCCCGGAGAAGACGGATCTGCGGCTGACAGCTACAGCACGACCGTGGATGGAAAGCTCGGGCTTTACCGGACGCTAAGTCAGCTGTTCCCCCAGGTCACGCGCGAAGCCGTGAAAGTTGTGCCGGCTCAGTCGGCGACCTTGATTCTTATCGCTCCGGATCGATATCCCAATGAAAAGGAGCAGCAACAACTTTACGAGTTCGTCTACAACGGCGGCGATCTGCTCTTTGCCCCGAATTGGATGTCTTATGAATGGGCGACTCCCGATGAGCCACCGCCGGAGGTCTACCTGCCCAGCCTCGGAATTCATTTGAAGTTTCGATCGGATTCCACGGTTGCTGCGGCCATCGCAGCGGCAGCGACCCCTGTACCCGGGGCAACTCCTGCATCCCCCGGAACCACTCCCAAGGACGGATCAACGACGACAGAAGAGGCCTCATCAGCGTCGACGGACTCACCGGAGACAGTCAGTTCAACACCTGCGACAGACGGATCAGCGACGTCAAGCCCCGCAGCGGGATCAACTCCAGTCACAACAGCAAACACCGGTGTTACCGCTGACGATGAAAAAGAGGGGCGCGGTGTCGCGGTGCATGCCTCAAGTAGTTTGGTGAGCGATTATGTCGACTTCCAATCAACGGCCGAGCTACAGCTGCCTTCTCACCTGACCACAGAAACGCTGCTGACATCGGCAGACGGAAAGGCAGAAGCTGCAACGTGGCAAATGGGATCCGGACGAATCTTAGTCTGCTCCAGTGCGGATCTGTTTTCAAATCGCGCGATGCTGTTCAAGGGATCCCGAAGACTGGCAGTGCGTATGGCTGAACGCTGTTCGGCCAAAGACGAAGACTCTACGAGCAATTCTCAGCCAGCGATTGTGATCAGCGAATACTTCAATGCCAGCGACTCGTTCCAGAACACCGGCATCTTGTTTAGTCCGACTCTGCGGATCGGTACTCTCCAATTATTGCTGGTTGCGATTCTTGGGATCTGGATGGCATTTCACCGATTCGGACCGGCCTTGTATGTCACCAACTCCCAGCGTCGATCTCTCACAGAGAGTGCTCAGGCGGTCGGCAATCTGCAATACCGACTAAGTGACGGCGGGATTGTTGTACGCAGCTACCTCGACTATATGACCAGCCGACTTCGCAGACGTTATGGAAGTCTTCTGCGACTGGATCAGCCGGAGCAAATCGCCAATCGAGCTGGTATGGATGTTGAGGAAGTGAGAGCACAGCTCCACGAAGCTCATCTGATGGCGGAATCAGGACAACTGCCATCAGCAAAAGCGGCAGCAATGCTGCGGTGGCTGGCGAAGTTGCAGCAGCGACTGGAAGGAATCAGAGAAACATGAAAACCGACACACCGCCTGCCAGACAATTTCCGCACTCTGACGAACATATCCTGAATCATTCTGCATTGATCAACATTAATCCCTGAATGTGAAGTGTAACTCCCATGGAACTAAGTGACGTAAAAAGACTGTTTGACGACGTGGTCGAACAGATCGGCAAAGTGGTGATCGGTCAGGTCGAACTGGTCGAGGGCGTCGTCATCGCATTGTTTGCCGAAGGAAGTGTTCTGATCGAAGGACCACCGGGACTTGGCAAGACGCTGCTGGTCAACGTCATGTCGAAGACGGTGTCATGTCAGTTTCGCCGTGTTCAGTTTACGCCGGACCTGATGCCGTCGGACCTTACCGGCCACAGCATTTATGACATGAAACAACAGGCCTTCAGTTTCAATCAGGGGCCGGTGTTCACGAACATCCTGTTGACCGACGAAATCAATCGTTCGCCTCCCAAGACTCAGTCGGCTCTGCTGGAAGTTATGCAGGAGCAGCAGGTCAGTGTTGACGGCAAGACGCACGTTTTACAGCGCCCGTTTCTGGTGATTGCGACTCAGAATCCGATTGAACATGAAGGAACCTACCCGCTGCCAGAAGCTCAGGTAGACCGATTCATGTTCAAACTGTTAGTCGATTATCCAGCGCCGGCCGATGAAATCGACATTCTGGGACACTATGCCTCCGGAAAAGATCCGCGGCGATTGAGTGATTTCGACCTGAGACCTGTCCTTGGATCGGAAGATGTGCTGGCGATTCAGAATGTTGTAAAACAGGTCATCGTTGAACCAAAGATCCTGAAATACATCGTTGATATCCTCGACGCATCACGCAAATGGGGCTCAGTCACTGTTGGTCCCAGCCCCCGAGCAGGCGTCAATATGCTGCTGGCAGGGCGTACGATGGCGGCCAGTCGAGGCCGTGACTTTGTGACTCCGGATGACGTCAAAGAACTGGCTCCGTGGATTCTGCGGCACCGTCTGCGTCTTCGTCCTGAAGCCGAGTTGGAAGGCGGAACTCCCGACGAAACCATCCGCGCAATTCTGGAAAGCGTGGAGGCGCCGAAGTCATGATTCCGTCCCGGCGACTCGTTCTGACGGCGGCGATTCTGGCCATGCCTCTACTGCTGGCGGGGCTGAATCGTTCGGCGGCCGATGCAGCATTACTCCTGAACCTGGTTCTGGTGGCAGTGGCCTGCGTCGATTTGCTGATCAGCCCCAGCCCCAACGATGTCGCAATCCATCGGGAGATTTCGGAAGTCCTGAGCGTTGGTGCCTCCAATCCGGCGACCCTGACTGCTCACAATCGCACCGGACTGACTTTGGCGATAACTCTGCATGATGATCCGGGACCACTTTGCGAAGTCGATCGACTGCCGCAATCGGTCACTGTCGGTCCTGGAAAAGAAGAGACGATTCACTATTCCGTAAAGCCCAGCCGTCGCGGGGCATCCGAGATGCCAGCGGTGCATCTTCGATTTCCGACTCGACTGGGGCTTTGGACCCGCCATCAGATTCGCCCCCTCCCCACACCGATTCGCATCTATCCGGATATTCGAGCCGTCTATCGCTATGAATTGATGGCTCGCCAGAATCGTTTGTCCGAAATCGGTGTTCGCATGGTGCGCATGCCGGGGCAGGGTCGAGAATTCGAACGACTGCGAGAGTTCCGTTACGGGGACGAAATTCGCCAGATTGACTGGAAGGCCACCGCCAGACAGCGACAACTCATCAGCCGAGAATTCAACGTCGAACGCAATCAGAACATCGTGATCATGGTTGACTGCGGTCGCTTCATGAGAAATGAAACTGACGGCATCTCATACCTCGACCGCGCGCTAAACTCGGCCATCATGCTTAGCTACATCGCGTTGGGTCAGGGGGATAACGTTTCTCTGCTGGCGTTCTCTAACAAGATCGAACGGTTCATCCGTCCGGTGCGAGGCAAGCCGGGGATTCAGTCGATCCTGAGATCCACATACGACATTCAGGCGTCGCAGAACGTCTCCGACTACAGTCTGGCGTTGGAGTATCTGACAACGGTCCAGCGAAAACGTGCTCTGATTGTTCTGATTACCTTTGTGACCGATGAACTCCAGTTGCGCGTGATTGGGGAAAGTCTTAAACTGCGATCACTGCCTTACTTGCCCTTGTGTGTCCTGCTGCAGGATGTAGGCCTTAGACAAATGGCGGATCGTATTCCCGAGTCCGATCTGGATGCCTATCACACGGCCGCAGCGGCACAGGTCTTGACCGGCCAATCACACGAAGCCGCTTCACTTCGCGAAGCCGGCATCATGCTGATTGATACGCCTCCGGATCTGCTGACCGAGCGATTGATCAATGAGTACCTGAGTATCAAAGCTCGCAATTTGATGTGAAGAAGCGGTGCCAAAATGCAGCCCGGAAATAATTCTGGCAGCCTGTTGACCTATTCGCTGTTCAGCGCGTAGTGCAGGCTTCAGCCTGCATCCCATCGTGACTTTGTGAGTTGCGTAAATCTAAGCAGCAATGCCAACTGAAGTCGGCACCACGAACAAAATCGTTTGTCCGCTAAAACTCGATTTCCACATACAGTTCACGCAGCTTCTTCAGCAACAGAAGGCGTTCGGCCTCGCGGGGATCCGGAGCAATCGCAGTAACGTATTCGTGGTCGATACCAGTCCACTCACGAGCATCCTTGATACCATCTGGATCGAGATCCATAAACACATCGGCGGTCAGATAATCCTGATCCCAAAGAATCCGGTCTGAGAGAGATTGCAGTGCATAGAACCATTCTCTGACATCGCCGGATGTCACCCGAGGCCGATCAGCTTTCGGACAAAGCTCTTCCAATGCAGAGGAAACCTGCTTCCGAAAGATAAAGCTTTCTTCATCGTCCGTATCCGATTCAATGTCAATCTCGATCTCAATCAGAACGTGCATTTGACTGTACACGGCAGCGATCGCCCCTTCAGTGACGGCTGTGTGTTTAGGACAGTCTTTTGTCTTGTGGGTCAGGGCAGAGCCAATATCAGCCAGAACGGCAAGCTTTGACCATGGCGCCAAACTGTCGAAGACCGGGATACCAAACTCCGCAGGATCTCCGTACCCATCGATCTCAGCCCGAATCACATCCACCAAACTGCCGAACGCCGTCAGAAACAACTCGCGTTCCGTTCCAAGTAGAACCCTTTTGCCGCGTGACGTTCGCCAGGTCATCTCAGAATCTATCCTGCTTCAAGTTACGTTCGGTCCGCTGTACATGAATGTACAAAGGAATTCCCGTCTGGCAACAAAGCCAGATTTACTCAACGTAATCATAGCCGGCGGGCGGAACAAAAGTGATTCGTTTAGAAGTGTTTACTCTCACGTGGCTTGAAATTAACCGGCTCAGGCGGTGCATCTGCGGCTTCAGAACTCATCCCACCCAGGACTCCCGTGGACATGCTTCCTTGCGTCGGGGCTTCCTCTTTGGCAGATGGCACAACTGCCGTCTTGATCTCAAGCACTCGATTGTGCAGCGGAAAGCGTTGCACGCGGTCATCAAGACCCACGAACAGAATCAGATTGGGAGGCAGCGTCGCAACTGAATACGGCTCGCCCTCGTGTCTCGGCGGATCCTGAAGATACTGATGCAATGGTCTCGCAAAGCGGCCGGCAGAAAAGAGCAAAGGCTGCCCGGCCGCAATCCGATACTGTTCATTCTCGAAGCCAAGCCGAACGGGTTTTGTCAGACCTATCGGAGCGTAGAAGAACAGTGTCCCGGACCACGGATCTGTCAAACGCATCGAGATCAACTCGTCTCCATCTGCAAGCTCCACCAGGCTGTCCGGAAATCTGCCATGCATCATTCGGTAACGCTGCAGGAGTACCGTGATCAATGTGGCCCGTTCTTCGGCTATCAGATTGACTGTCGCTGGGAAGAGTCTGGGATCGAGCCGATCACTCACCATCGTGGGATCATCATTGAGATCGCCAATCGTTGACGTCGCCGCAAATCGCTGGACCGCCTGCGACGTGGATACGATTGACGCGACAACGCTGGCATCATCGTGGTCCGACAGAGCGACTCGACCAAGGAGATTCATTCCCGACCACTCCGTGTTCTGAACCCGAAACGACAGGTTCATCGTCGAAAGCGCTCGGTAACGCGTGGCCTCGCTCATGTCGGCAATTTCGTTCTCAAGTTCTTTCACCGCGGATAAGTCACCAGCAAAGGCTCTCTGCTCAGGGAATTCACCCCGAATTTCGCGCAGGGCATTACTCTCCGAGGCAACGCGGCCCCAGAAGACAAGGCGTCGTCGCAACATGATGCGAGGATCTGCCGCCTGCCAGTACACCAGCAATCCATTGAGTTCCTCATAGACTGCATTCAAATCCACGCCAGTCAGATCAGCACTCCCCAATAACTGCCGCAAACTACTGAGTGCGGCCTGTTCGGAAGTGACACATACGGTCCAGTTCTTCCAGGACGACGTTTGATTGGCCAACGACTGGCAAAGGCGAATGGCGTTAAGGTGCTGACGAATCGCTCCACCGACGTCTCCCTGTTTTTCTCGGTCTCCCGCATCAGCCAGCAAAAGATATATCACTGCCGGGGCCGGTGTATTTGACCATGGTGCTGTCCATGAAATCGGAAGCTGCGGCCATGTCTTCTGGATCGCCAGGTGCTCTTCGAAGATCTGCAGCAGCTCACGGGCTCCAGCATGTTCTTCGTCAGCAATCACGTAGAGCGGCAATGACTCATTGCGTGCTATTCGCCAACCTTCAAGCGGCGGCGTCAGACGCGACTTAAACTGGGACGCAGCAAGGGCCACGTCAAACTTTGACCAGATCTCCCGGCTCGCAGTGCTGTCCAGAGTCTTCCATTCCGATGTTGGAATCATCATGGTCTTTTCGAGCGATTTCAGTGTTGATCGATTCGTTGGATCTCTTAAATCCAGATCAGCAGCCAGATAGCTTATGGAAGTCAGAGTGGCATACGCCGGTTCGGAGTACCAAATCATCCGTCCCGCGCCGACGAAGACGCAGCAGGGCAGAATAATCCATGCTCCCTGCACGAGCCTCAACTTCCAGGTAGCACTTCTGTCGACCCATTGGGAGGCCGTGAAACGAGTCGCCAGAAGCAGACACAGACCGATCGGGACAACCGTGATCCAAACTGAGAAATCAAGATAGCTGCACAGGTTAATCAAGAATCCAGCGCCAAAGAACAACAACAGAGACGCAGCAAACGCCAGAATCTGCCGTTGAATCCAGCAGGCCGTGAGCTGTCCTATACTAAACGTCATCAGCAGGTATGCGACACACGTACTGATCTGAAACCAATGATCAGCAGGCGTAGAGTCTCGTGTAAAGTTGGGCGAGTCTGCAACATGTGGTACCCGGACTTTAGAAATGATCTGCAGGATCCGAAGTTCCTGACTATTCGATAAAAGGCCGCTAGCAGCACCGGGGATGACAGCATCCAGCAGAACAACGACGGTTCCGACAGCAAGCATTACCGCAAACCATGTCGCAGTTTTTGTCATCCAGATCGACGCGGGTGAGACTCCCATGTTCGCGAGCAGTGAAATCGAGCCTGATCTCTGATCCGCACGCATTGTTCTCTGACCGCATTCATGCATGAAGACGAACAGGAATAGTACGGGCCAAGGGTAGACATGGAAGACATAACTATGAGCAGGATATCGCCCCACGCAAATCACGATTCCAATCATCAACCAGATTGCCGCAAACGGAATCGCCGACCGACATTCGCGCCAGAAAAGAGTTGCTCGAACGCGGCTCTGGGACATCGGCCGGGCGATTACTCGTTTCAGGACCGCGATAGAACGAGGCAGGAATGACAGTCTTCGGTTTCGGGCAGACACCGTTTCGGATCCCGGAGTTATCCAATCTCGCGGTACTCGACCGAGATGCCAGGGTCGAGCCAAAAAGAAGACGGACACAGCAACGGCCGGACCAACCAATACGACACCAGCAGGTATCAGGCAGATAAGACACATTGCAGCCGCGAGCCCGACAGCCGAGATCACTCGCCGAGTGACCATGGACGCCACGAGCGAGAAAACACAGAAGAGAACCATGAGTATGAGAAAACTGATCCACGACGGATCATCGAACGGAAGACTGTTCACTTCCGTCCGCCAAATCCGCGGAAACGCCAGACCTATCAGTTCAAAGACAACACTCAACGATGCTATGGCCAGAAACAATGCCACACAGCCGGTCAGAATCGCTGTGAGTTTCGCCATCATCAGCGTGGACGTTCGGCACGGTAGCATTCGCAGTAGACCAACCGTTCGATCATCAACCTCGCCAGCGAACGCGATAGCGGTCGCCGCGACAATAAAGAAGATGCAGAATATCGATGATGTAAGCAGCGAATCCAGCCAGGGACTCGCCTGAAGCCGCATCAGGATAAAAACACCGACACACCCCAAAAGCAATGCCAGCCAGAGCGACCGCTGAGCTCGGTGCTCCTTCCAGATCAGTCTTGTAAATGCAGTGTTCATTGATGATCCTCTGTCTCGTTTAACGGCAAGCCACAGGCGACTGCGTTTCTTGTAGTGTGGTTCAGTAACGTCGGCCTCGAATAGCCAATGTGGTGTCCATAGTGGCGGTTGCAATCTTGTTTCTTTGCTGCCCCAAAACGCAGTTTTTAAAGTTGCGAGTTTGCGGCCATCCCAACCCGAAACGTCAGTGAGGGATTGAGCTGTCGCGTTTTAGCTATGTCTCCGTAAATCCCTCGCTGACGCGTCGGGTTATGGTAATTCCCTTTGTTTTCGCCCCGTTGATCTCCGACAGTCTTGAACAGTGCAACTTCAAAAAGCTCAGTCGCCTGCGGCTTGCCGTTAAACAAACGAGACTCATGGCCTCAACGAGGCCACGTCAATGCGTCCCACCGACAACGCCCCTTGCTCCGCAGCCTGTTGATTTCGATTTTGCCGCAACAGCGTTAACAGAATGTCTTCCAACGATGGCTTCCGAATGATCGGGGGCGGCAGTTCCTGAGATCGACAAAGATCCGTCAGGGCTCCACAATCGAGATTCCGCAGCAGCCAGACATGCTCGTGACCAAACGGCACGTTTGCGATCACTTCACCAGGTAACTTTGGCGGCATCGCCGTTGGCGACGGCATCGTGAGCACGACCTCCGTCACTGACTGTTTCAAATCCTCCAACCGTTCGTGAGCGATCACCTTGCCATTCATGAGCACGATCACATCGTCGGCGACGCGTTCCACTTCGCCCACCTGATGACTTGAAAGCAGAACTGATCGCCCCTCAGCCGCAACATCGATCATGCTTTCGAGGAATTCACGACGCACAAGCGGATCTAACCCCGAGGTCGGTTCATCCATGATCAACAACGCAGGTCGATGAGCCATCGCCAGGGACAATGCAACTTTCGCCCGCGTCCCTTTTGAGAGCCCTTTGATTTTTTGTGAAGGATTCAGATCAAATCGCCGCGTCAGCTTTTCGTATTCCACCTGAAAACCGGTCGGATAAAAGCCAGCCGCGAACCAGCCGATTTCTTCGACCGTCATCCAGTCGTACAGTGGCGGAGCGTCCGAGACGTAGCCGACTCGCGAGCGAATCTCGAGAGCATGCGTTTTGGGATTCATCCCCAAAACTTCAATGTCTCCCTTGTCGGCCGATTCAAACCCCAGAAGCAGCCGAATCGCAGTGCTCTTGCCCGCACCATTCGAACCCAGCACAGCGCAGACCGTGCCGGGCTGGATGTTCAACGACACATCATCAAGAGCTTTCACACGACCGAAACGTTTGGAGACGTTCGACAACCGAATGACGGGTTCCATAGGGAGACCTTTGCATAGAAGAATGTTCGTTTGACGGCAACTTTGTGGCGAGCGGCAGGGCGTAAGCCCTCTGAGAAAACAGTCGCACTCGGAGGGCTCACGCCCTGCCGCTCGCCGTAGACAAATGTGTATGCGGCTTCACGGTGGAGGTTCTTCCTTTAGCGAATCCCATTCACTGCGAACCAGCGCATGAATCTCTTCCAACGTGACGCCGTTCTGAATCGCTTCACGCATGATGTATCGCAGACGCTCGCGAATCATTTCGAGCCGTTCATGTCGACACTTCTCCGGGGCATCGCTGGCAACGGCCAGGCCGGTCCCTCGAATGGAAACCAGAACTCCCTGAGCCTGCAGATCGCGATAAGCACGTGCGACAGTATTCACATTCACGGCCGCAGAAGTCGCCATCTCGCGAACCGACGGCACATGCTCCCCGACGAGCAATGAGCCATTAGCGATGGCAAATTTCACCTGACGTGAAATCTGCTCGTAGATCGGAATGCCGTTGTTGATGTCGATTTTACAAATCATCTGACCGCCTCACTGTAATATCATGATATTACAGTAGCCGAAGCTGGCGTCAACAGCAAAGTAGCAACAAAAAAATCCGATCTGCCTCATCGCACGATCACGAATCGCCCCCATCAATAGGTTTCTGGCTGAGGGACCGGTATCTTCCCCGCACCGTTTGACTGGCAACTCGAATGAAGAAAGGAAACTCTGCGATGACTTCGATTCCCGTTTCTCGTGTGGATGTCCAGAACTACGAACCGTTCATGGTCGAAGGCAAACCGTTTGGGGAAGTGCACTGGCTTCGCCAAGGCTCAAGCGGAGCAGGGCTGTTGCTAACCGGCCTGTGGACTCACGAACCAGCGACGTTTCCCTACACATTCCCGGCGGATGAAACATTTCATCTACTGGAAGGCAAGGTCTGCATCAAGGTCGATGGACTGGAACCTGTTAACCTGGTCCCCGGCGATATTGTATCGTTCCGCAAGGGACAGGTTTCGACGTGGACAATCTCAGAACGCCTGAAGAAGTTTTTTGTGATCAGCGGCTGAACATCTGACGTATGAACGGATCAGAATCTTCTCAGTCCTTCACTTCATAAGCAGCGTCGAGATCGCAGACTTAACCTCCGCCTCGCATGGCCCCGTGAGCGACCAGGTTTGCTCATAGCCGCCGCGATCCGTAAAGATCCGATCAGGCCCGTAATACCAGACTCCACATTCACCATATCCTGCAACGCAGACGAAAGAACGCTTTGCCGCCTGCTGCTGAGCATACAACTGGAACTCAACAAACGGCTCGCCAGGCAGATGCAGGATCTCGAGTTCACCAATGCGCAGTCGACTCGCCTGCGCGACGTAGCCATCTCGCAGACGTTGACCAAATCCGGAGAACATCGCCGCCGTCAATCGTGTCGAGAATGCCTGCTCCGGTGCAAGCTGACTTTGCAGCAAACCTGGATTGAATGCTCCGTCCTCACGAACCGTGAAACCGATTGGCGCCGTGGCCCA
>CAIXQV010001056.1 GCA_903921605.1 uncultured Planctomycetaceae bacterium
AATTATCAGTCGGCACTGGCGACTTATCCGGAGAATGCAGAACTTCGCAATGCACTGGCGAATCTTTATCTGCAGACCGGACATGAAATGAAAGCATTGGCCGTTCTGGAAAGCAGTCTGCAGCAGCGGTCGCAGAATCCTGTGACCTGGAGATTCTGGGTTCAGGCCGCCATTCGAAACGGAGAATCCACAAACGCGTTAGCGCGAGTTCTTGCGGAATTGCAGAATCCGGAATGCAGCGCGTTGTTCAGTCAGCATCTGCATCGTCTGGCCGGTTGCATTTATTTCCATCAGAAGAACGTCGCTGCAGCAACCACAGAATTTGAATTCAGCGGTATCGAAACGAATTGTCCGACAGACGATCCGGACAGTGCCTATGCCTGCTACATGTCTCTCCTTGCGAATGGTGAGGCCATGCGTGCTGACGCCTTTCTCTCAGGATGTCTGACAAATCCGGCCTTCGGAATACGGCTCGCGGCGATTGCCGAAAAGAATCTGGAATATCCTCTGGCCAAGCGAATCGTGCTGGAGTTATCCGAACGCTACCCGGGTAACCAGACTGTACTCGAACAGTTTTCATCGCTCATGAGTCGCCTTGGTGACCCGTCTGCCCAAAGTGCTTTTCAGGCTTTGCTGGAGCGTGCCCCGCTGAGTGTCCCGGCCCGACATGGCATGGCGTTGATGCACTGGCGAAATGAAGACTTTGAGCAGTCCATGAAGTTCTACGATGCCGTCCTGAGCGATGTTCCTGAACACCGAGATGCCGCGCTGGATCGAGCACGACTTCTCAGACAGTGGCAGGGGCGTGAGGCCGCGATCGCCGGCTACACCGAAGCAGAAGACGCGCTGAACAATCCGATTCTCTCGGATGTCCATCGCAGTCTGCTGGACGATCCCGGACTGGTTCGCAGCAACATCGGCTTCAATTCCCTGTCGACCGAGCAACTGTTTGCACTTCGGCTTGAGCGGCAGGCGACATTCCTTTCTGACTGGCGTCCGGATAATACGACGGCTGCTCTGAGGCGGTTGCAGGAGTTGAATCCGGACGATAGCCATGCGGCCTTCCTGCTGGCTCAGCAAAACATCAGCATGGGACGATACGCCGAAGCCGCGGATGCGCTCGAAAAGCTACTGGCTCGCGATCCCCTGCATGCTCAGGCGGCGATCGCTCTGGAACGAACTCGTCAGCAATTGCGACCTCGACTGGGATCACACTTTTCGACGTTCTCGCAAAGCGGTCGAAACGGGCTTTCGGAAATCTCAAGGACTCGTTTTGGAGCCAAATACTTTAAGCCGGTGGGCACAGGAAATGATGTTTTCTCGATCGGCTATTCACACATCATGCTTAGCCCCACAGGAAGCGATAATGTTCTCGGGAATTCACTGGACCTGGGATACCTCTGGAACGCAACTCCCAATTTCCGAGTCAACGCACAAATGAACGTCGAACAGTATGACGAGGGCTTTTCCACCAAGCCGGTCTTTCGCATCGATGCAAAGCATCGTGTGCTTGATGGATTAGAACTGGGATTCGTTGGTCACATGGAGAATGTTGCAGAGAACTCTGAGTCTATTGCTCAGGAGGTGTTTCGCTATGGGATTGGCCCAACACTGGACTGGCATTTGTCACAGCGATGGGAGTTAACGGCCGACTACGATATTCAGAACTATTCCGATTCAAACCTTGTGCAGACCTTCAATGTTCGCAACATCTACAAGTTCACCACCGCGCCGCGGGAACTGAGAGGAATTCTGCTCTATCACTTTGAGGATTTCTCGGATCAAACCGTTCGTAATCCGGTTCCCGATTTTCTTCCGGGAACGATTCATCCTTACTTTGCACCGGACCTGTTCAGCTATGTCAATGCGGGACTGGAATGGCAGCACTGGTTGAATCCCATGACGCTGGGAGCCTATGAATTCTCATACACCGTCCGTTACGCTTTGCAGTGGGATACACTTCAGGTGTTTTACAACACCTTTGGTGCCGCATTGAACTGGGACTTTACGGACACAATGCGTCTGTCCGTTTCGACCGATCATATCCTTTCAGGGGAGTATGACAGTTCCGGTGTTATGGCAACGCTGATGATCAGTTTGCCCGGCGGCCGCGACTTCACTCCGATCCGAAAAACTAAGAAACGCAGCTTCGCCGGCATGAGATCTACAACATATTAATC
Source organism: uncultured Planctomycetaceae bacterium (assembly GCA_903921605.1). The sequence continues at coordinate 2,181 of CAIXQV010001056.1, forward strand.
GATAAATTCTTCGGACGGGCTCGCGACAAACTCCGGATGGGCTTCTGACAAATAGGCATCTTCCTGAATTCGTTTCAGTTCTCGCAACCACTCCACCTGTAACCAACTGACCACAGCGTTCCACTGTCGAGCGGCTTTGGCATCGCTGGCAAATTCAACAGGCGATTTGTAAAGACTCAGGGCCATTGCACCGTCTGCTTTTCGACGGACGGTTCCGCTGATCATGAAATGAACCGTACGGCAGAAGATTTCAAGCACCAGCACGCCTTCTCCATGCAGAACGGCTCGACCTGTCGCGGGAATGTCCAGCAGAGCTCCGGAAGGACTGGCATCCTTAATCACGACAGGGATGCGACGATTTTCTGTCCAAAGATACGCTTCAAGATCCGGGATATCTCGCACGGGTACGCGATACTCAGCCCGGCGATTATCGTAAGGCAATTTGATCACGCCATCTTCCTCGATTCGAACAGGCATCATGGTCAGACTTCCAGTGGGAGTTTACAAAATGTAAAGCTGTCTTTACGTCCAAGGGCAACCTCCATGCCGGGGTCTTCTGACTTGAGTTTATTGGTTGGAAAGCCTGGAGATGTTCAGGAAGGTGCATCGGTTAGACGGGTTGTAACGAGATTAGGATGACCTCGAATTCAGTAATGGCTGTCCCACTGAGACCAATCGATACGACTGCACGCGAAGGATGCAGCGAGAACCTGAGAGGTACTCCAAAACGACAGTGGGGAATTCGATGACGGGTACGTAACTGTTTTAGTGACCATGCATTTTGTTCAGTGGCCTCCGATGGGAGTCAGCACGAAGCCTTCGCGAGAGACCGAGAATTTCACCGTCGGTGTGACGGTGTGAAAGAGGACGCAGTTCCCCTTCGCTGGCTCTGCTGAGGTTTGTCCATGGCCGGTCTGCA
>CAIXQV010001057.1 GCA_903921605.1 uncultured Planctomycetaceae bacterium
CACCAGCCGCCCCCAGCCGCCAACCGGCTCTTTGCTGGCGGAGTCAAACTTTGCGTAAGCACTGTCAGGTCGAGTTGCATAGCGAAACGGATGCGTTGCATTGCGGATACCGATGATGGGACGTCCGGATTCGGCATAGTCCACGATGTGTTTCATCTGCTCATCGGGAAGTTCTCGCCATCGCAGAAACGCGACAAGCAGATCCGCTGAATCCAGCAGCTCAAGCCCGGGAATGTTATTGTTGACACGAGGATCAATCGTCCCAGTCTTTGGATCAATCGCAAAGAGAACCGTACACTTGAAGCCATGGCGAGAAAGAATGCGAGCCATCAACGGCATCGACAATTCTGAGCGATACGACTCTTCCGCAGCAATAAAGACAATGTGCTTTCCTTTTCCGGGGCCTTCTCCGCCAGGATAAGTCAACCATTCTTCAGCCTCCACCAACGGAGCAGAAAGACCAAAGGACAAGAGCACCAAAAATGTTGCCAGAATGCTTCGTAGCAGTCTCATGGATCGTACGCCTCTGAGAGAGAAGGACAATGACCTGAACGTCGTCTCAGCAATATAACGAAACCGTGGACGTCTCGCATTCGTGGAGAATTCAGGATGAATCAAGTGAGCTGAGAATTGCCGATTACTGCTTAGACGGCAAATCATAACCCGAGTCGCTGGTTGCGATTACCGAGCGACCTGTTTTCCTGCGTCGTAGGCGATAGCCTTGTGTCGCTCGATCACGGTGTCCCAATCCATTCGGTGCGGTGGATTCAAATAGTGGTGATAGGCGGCCGCCATTTGACGAGCAACCTCCGTGTACGGGACACCGCCGAATCCGGCTCCCATCGCGGGAAAGACAACTGTGTTGATCCTGGATTCGGTATCCGACAAAGCATTGTGACGGAACACGGCCACAAATGCCGCCCATGTTGCAGCGTAGACCTTATCAGTCCCTGCAATGGAACCAGGCACACGCATCGTTGGAGCATGAGCAACAAAAGGATAACGATCATTCCCGGTCGGCTGAATGAAGCATGTTCCAATCGGCTGCTCCCCGAGAAACTGATCCATAATGTGATACTGAATGGCTTTCATCAGAGGCTCGCCATGAAATCTCGCGACCGCCGCGTCAATTCCCGCATTCATAATTCCGAACGAATTGGCCGCCGTCACGAAGCAGTCGTGCGGCGGGAGATCTTCAAAACGCGTTTCCATCACAGAAACGTTTGGCAGATCGACAAATCGATGCCGAAACGAATCACACATTTGTCGATCAGGATGAATGAGCCAAACATTGAGTGGTAAAGGCATTGATGAAGTACTGTTACTGCTCTTAAGTGACAGGGCTAAATCCGGGACATTACAAGCAGAATGCCCGTCTGTTAATCCCTCAGGGCAACGGTTCAATTCGAAAAGTCACAATCGAATCCAGTCGTTCGGCAGCGGCATAAAGGAATCGGTTGTCCGGCGACACCGCAAGGCCCGAGATCCATCCGAGACGTTCGTTATCATGAACCAGCTGCGTCATTTTCAGTTGACCAGACGTCGTGTCTCGCTGAAACATCGCAAGCCCACCGCTCGCCGTGGCACTTGCGAAGACGTTCTGCTGAGCCGCATCAAGACAAACGTTGTTCCCGCCATCGAAGGGTTGTTTAACTCCGTTGGCCTCAGTTTCGGCGGGATAGATTTCCTGCAGTCGCGTCAGAGTCTCTGCTTCGCTGTCAAAGGCATAGACGCCAACGCAATTGTCTTTTCCACCACCGTGCTGTCCCGAGACAACGTACACAAATTTGCCATCCTCTGAGACAGTCACGCCGAAAGCCGAATGAAGTCCAGTGACATCATCTTTGTCGTCATGGACGGTCGTTGCTGTCGAAAGCTTGCCTGATTCGGGATCGCGACGCAGCATGATGAGAGAATGAGATGTTTTGCAGGCGACAAAGACATGCTTCCCGGCAGGATGATGATGCATCCCACGTGCTCCCAGCAGATCGGTGTGTCGGAATGCCTCGACGAACTCCAGCTTTGTCTGTTCGTTCATTCCCGTCAACTTGAAGCACGTCACTCCACCTCGGTCGTCTATCGCATAGACGAAGCGACCGTCTGGGGAAAAACTGGCTATAACGGTCCAGTCCAGTCCGCTAACCCCCTTATCGACATCTTGTTTCTTGCTGTCGAGATATTGGAGTCGCCCCGTTTCCGGGTCGCGGGCCAGCAACGTAACCGCCTGTGACCGAAAGGCCGCAGTGGTCGCAAACCGACCATCAGGGCTAAGCTGAATCGAGGTCACTCCCTGCAATAGCTCAGAGTCATCTGCTGTCTCGACATAGGTCAGTGCACCCGTCTCAGAGTCGCGGGCAAAGACGCAGAGACTGGCCGATTGATAAGCGGCCGTGTAGAGAAACTTGCCGTCGGCACTCATCGCCAAACCGGTCACTGCATCGAGTTCGCTGCGTTCGACGGAGTTGACGTAAACCAAACGTGAACCTTTTATCTCATCAGCCTGAACACCATTCAGCACTGCAAGAACCAGAACGAAAACGCATCCTACAGAGATCATCCGGGACAGAATTCTCACATCTCACTCCTGTGCACATCGCGCCGGTCCTTAATTGGGAACTCGTTCGAGTATGTCCAAAGCGTGGCCAATTGTCTACTCGACCAGAAGCGTGATTGCTACCCGCCGGCAAGATGCCTGACCGCACTGGCAACACCTCGTGTCACGTCGGCCATCCGCTCGTAGTTCAGAGTTTCAGTCGTATCGGACCAGCGGTGATAGTTGGGGTTTCGCAGAAAGCTTGTGTCGGTCAACATCAGAG
>CAIXQV010001058.1 GCA_903921605.1 uncultured Planctomycetaceae bacterium
CGGGGAGGACCGGTCGATGAAGACACTCAATCGATTCACAGCAAGATCTGGGGTAACGCTGACAGAAGTGCTGATGTCGCTGATGATCATGAGTATCGGCATCTCTGCCGTGGCGGTATTGTTTCCGATCTCTGTTCTGCGATCGGTCCAGGCGACGCAGTTGACGAACGCTGCAATACTGAAACGCAACGCTCAGGCGTTGCTGGACATGCGGCAGGAGTTGGTATTCGACCCCGATGGCGATGGAAATTTCGAAGAGCATATTGGGGCTCGGCAGGAACTGAACTACATTGTAGACCCCAGCGGTTACTTTGAAATGGCAACTGGAGCCGCGTTTTCCACAGCGTCATACGCAACCTTTGCAACGCTTTCGACCAACAACGATGCGACGCTGCCCAACGACTCAACTCTTCGTGGTGGTGCAGATTGGTTCGGCAACGTTGACACAGACGCTGACCAAATTCCCGAGCCGTTTCCTGTGCTCCCTCGCTTTGACGGTGGTGTTCGTGTCGTCACGATTCCCTCAAATGCACCTTTGGGATTCCGACCTAAGGGCGGCGACCCTGAGGAAGCACGAGCATTGAGGCTTTTGGGCGCAACACTGTCCAAACTTGGCGATGGTTGGGAGACACAATTTGACGGGCTTCCGGAAGAATTTGTTTTCTCCGATGGATCAACGGGAACATCCGCAGCTCTGGGCTCAAGCATTGTTGGCATCAAGTTCGCCGCAGATGCCGATTTGAGTGCCGTTCCAACTTCGACTTCCATGGTTCCTGCTGTCTCTGGCAGCCAGATTATCAGCGACCCGGAAATTTGCCGCGTCGTGGTTTTCTCATCGGATGGCAACTTCAGCGTCGCGCTGCCTTTGATTGCTGTCGACAACACTTCCAAATTCGCAGTCTGGTCTGAAGACACGAATTTCGATAATTCATTGGCCGCCGGTGAAGACTTGAACAGAACGGGAACTGTTGATATCCGAACACTGCCTTCACAATTTTACGACACCGTTACCGGAAGCTATTCGATTGGTCGCATCCTGCTTCAGTCCTCACGCACGCATGACTACAACTGGCTGCTGACCGTTCGCCGTGGACGCGATGGACAAGCACGCGGTGTCGATGTCGTGATCACTCACAACAAAGAAGTCACTCCGGACAATGAACGTGTTTTCACGGCGAGCTTCGACACTCGAACTCCGTACGTGATTAATGTTTTCAAATCAAGTGGTCTGCAGGAGAGCGGCGAACCGGCGGTACCTGCGATTAAGAAGTCCGGCTATATCCTCGATATCCAGAATGCGAGATGGTATCGGGTCCTGGACTACATTGAACAGGATGTAACCATTTTTAATTCCTCGGGACCGGTCACTGATCCGGGTTACATAATTACCCTTGAAGCACCCGTTCTGGAGAACTCTCCATTTGTATACGACGCCAATTCCGGTGCTCCCGTAGATCCGCGTTACGCCGGTCACGTCATGTTTTTGCCCGGGGTCATTGACGTCTATCCCATGGGTTCTATCGCAAGACCAGGCAATCAGTGAGAACTCAGGTGAAACACATGCGTGGCCTATCTAAAAAACACAAATCAGCCTCATCGCAGCGGAATGCCTTTACGCTGGTGGAGATGCTCGTTTCCGTGACACTCGTATTGCTGATGATGGGGCTTTTCGCCTCAATCTTTCAGATTGCCACTGGCAGCATGACCAAGCAGCGCGGGATTTCCGAGCAGGATCAACGTGCTCGAATTCTTGCCACGAACGTTCGAAAGGACTTACAGCATCGTACGTTTCGCTACCTGTATCCCTTTTGCCCCGAAGAAAACTCCCTGACTTCGCCTACGTCTTTTGCCAATCGCACAGGGTACTTCTACTTCTCCACGAATAGTCCGTATGCCGGGCTGGACGATGTGATTCAATTCACCGTCAATGCCAATATTACATCGGAAGATGCGGACTCGACACCATTCTTTGGCCGAGCAGTCGAACTTGTTGACAGGTCGACCTCGGGCGCCTCGCCGACGAGTCTTCATATTAACCCAAACCAGCCGGAGACGGATGACGGTGCATTCGCTGCGAATTCAGGAGCTAGTTCCCCCTATGCCGAGATTTGCTATTTTGTTCGTAACGGAAACCTATATCGCCGAGTAATTCTCATCCGAGAGCCGCTCAATGTCGCAGGGCAAAACCTGGTTGCTCAGCCGACTTCGCGGTCTGGTTACAACTACC
>CAIXQV010001059.1 GCA_903921605.1 uncultured Planctomycetaceae bacterium
GACGGAACTCTGTCCATCTGGCATCAAAACACTGGCCGGAACAGAGAGTTCTGAAGTGTCGTTGGAATTCAGATTGACCGTGAGTGCCCCGGTCAAGCTGCCGACTCGAGTGACCGTAAACTGCATGGTGGCCGCGGTTCCGGTCTCGGTCATTGCGACTGTTGGAGATGACAGCGTAAGATTCACTGTCACAGCCGCCGTGGCATCAAAGTCAACCTTCACGTTGTCTACGGACACGGTCACACTGGAGGACATGGAAACCGGAATACCGTTCCGGGTGAACGTGGCGGTAACAACATAACTTCCGGCAGGAACAATCAGGCCATACCCGCCCGACGTGCCAATTGTCTCCGTAAATGTCGCGCCGTCACTGACGCGACGTGCTGTGATTGTGCCGGAGCGAACCGCTTCGCCAATGTCGTAGAAGTCAGAATTATTCGTGTCAGCATACACGACACCGGTAATGATCGGATTCAGGTCGCGTCGTCCAAACTTTTCAGTGACGAGGGTCGCATTTCCTCCTGATGGAATAAAGGCTCCACTACGAATGCCGACGCCGATCTCCTCAGCTTCAGACATCAGTATGTTCGTGCGATGGCCGGCACTTCTGAACAGCAGGTCATGAGCCTGACGTGAGTTCGCATTGATATCAACATTGCCGAAGTATCCGATGTACGCAATGTTTTCAGCGATGGTCCACCAGTTATATCCGGCCGCCGTGGCTCGACCGCCCGGAGTAACTCCGCTCGGATTCGTATGAGCGAAGAAGTCGCGATTAATCATATCCGTGGAATGCGCGACGGATGCGTTCTGCAGTTGTTGATTCGCAGCCAGCGGCTGCTTGGGTGTCGCACTGATCGTCCCCGCTGGCAGGCTGGCGTTCAGTGAAATACCCAGTCGGGTCGCCTCGGCTTCGGGATTGGCCCGAGCGCGATTAATCAACTCCAGAATCAATTGCTCTTCATCGGCAAGATTCACCGCGGCCAGCAGGACTCGCGTCTCGAGCGTGTCGACGATTCCAGCCGCGGCTGACGGAGTGGACCGACGTCGATTTCGACAATAACTACGAAACAAGCCGGCAAAGAGTCGCATGATGTTTCCTGTCTGTTGATCAATCATCTCTCTACCTTACCTTCTTGTTTTCAAAGAAGCATCAGGCGACCAGCGATCAACACAGTGACTTACAGACTGAACCGTGCGTCTAAAACGAATGCAACATCTTTACGGTGGTGACTTTCCGCAACATAGCGCCAATTTGAACATTGCAAAACATTGAACGATTTCAGTGTGGCCGAATTCAGGTGCCGCAGCCGGACAAGCCCCGGAATGAATCAGGCTCACATAACACGTCTGGCCGACGGTCGTCGACAATTCGTGTCACCTGAGCCTGAACGTTGTTCTGTGCGCGGCCACCAGTGAAGTCATGAATCAATGAGACATCCAGAGAACTCCCGCGTCTCAGTTCATGCCGCTCGAGGAATATCCCTTCGACAATCGCCGC
>CAIXQV010001060.1 GCA_903921605.1 uncultured Planctomycetaceae bacterium
CGGTTTCTGCTTTCGTTTCCCCAATGCGATCAGTACCGGCGGTAACATCACCCACATTCAATTTGGCTTTGACCTGGCCGGAAATCGCGCCAGTTGTTGCCGTGACGATGAGCACGGCCCCATGCTGCGATTCTACGGTGCCAGAAATTGAATTGCCTGCGACGACGCTGCCGATGTCATCAACTGCTGTTACGGCCGCAGCAACGCTCTCGCCAGCACTCACCTGGCCAATGTAGCCACCTCCTGCAGTGATTCCTCCGGCGACCTGGATACTGCCTCCGGGGGCGACACCCTGAGTGTTGATGACTTTTCTGGCGATGACGCTTCCTATTGACTTACCAGCATAGATCACGGAAGAGCTGATGCTGCCGCCTGTGGCAGCGTGGCCGTAAGAGTCTTTTGTCCCTGCGGAAACGAGCCGAATCGGACCGGCAAGGGCTCGAATCGAGCCGGAAATATTGTTCCACGCTTCGACAGTGTTAATTCCAGTACCAGCCAGTACTGTCGCCGTAATCGACGCCTGCGTCCAAACTTGTCCAATGCTCAACAGAGCAGCAATGACGCCATCGATTCCATCCGTGGCTGCGACCTGATTGATTCGCCCAAGGGCACCGATGTATGAGTCGACTTTCCCACCTTCAGCATTCACGACGCCGATATTTCCACCAGCCAGAATGATTGATCCTATGTCACCTGCTGTCGATCGCACGTTGTTGATATGACTGCCTGCGGTGATCAATGAGTTTACTGAGCCGCCAAGAATTGTTCGGGATGAGACCCAGTACTCCGGAATACTTCTTGAGTAATCCGGAAGAAGAGCTTCACCAAATCCAATCGTTCCTCCAGCCTGAATCGTCGACTTCAATTCGAGATCGGCTCGGACACTGTTAATATTTCCGCCAGACGTGATGACGTTCTCAAGAGAGCCGTTGGCCAGCACAGAATTGATGAGCGAAGTTCCCGTGATGGGGGCTTTCCATCGGACGAATTCTGCATCTCCCAGAATGCTCCATGAAACCCAGCCGATTTCGGCTGCAACAACTGTCCCCGTTTCAATTTCAAGCCCTTGCTGTTGAGATGCCGTGTATCTCTGCGAGGCAGCTTCTATGTAGGAATCAGAAAACGCAGCAATGTATTCTCCGCCTGTGGCGATCAAGCGGCGAATGCTGCCTGCATAGACCGGCTGCTTAATCGCCCCACCCCATGATACGATGTCAGCATTTCCACTCACCTTGATCGGCGAAAGAATGTCACCCCGAACTTCAAAACGGAGTTTGTTCGTGACGTTTCCCTGAAAATACGCAGGTTCGTCGTTGTTATACATGTAGGGCATGTCAATGAAGACATTGGCTGCCAGATCTCCATCGAACCAAGATCCATAAGGTGTATCAAACGCGACTTTGACCTCGTCGTAATAAGACACCGCGTAAGAACCACTGAATTGAGCGATCTCACCGCCACCAATCGATGTGGCTTCAATATTGATAGAGCCGATATCCCACGATCCAATAGCATTCGTTACTTTGTAGTAGAACGTTGTCGGCTCAACACCTTGTTTAAGAAACACCCCCACAGTGAGACCGTACGGCGTATAGTAGACGGTCCGGTTCTCGATCCTTACAGCTCCGTACGTGCCCTTGCCGTCGCCGATAAGTTCAAAAGTCATCGACGGATGACCTCCGTCGCTTGCCTGCAGCCAGCTTACCGGATGCGCGGGTGCTAAAAAAGGTCCCGATGAATCCCCGGCTACCGGCGGGTCCGTTTGTCCTGCCGGAGGAATCGGCGCAACGTACGACTTGGGAATTAACTTCAGGACATTGAGTGTGCCTGTGGTTGACGCCCCAAACTGGTCTCGCACAGTAAATTGAAACGGCATCATTTCACTGTTCGGAGCCGCATCATTGTACGAAAACACGTACGTCCCATTAGGATGGATTGTGAGTGTCGTCGAACTCATCGTCATCACATCTGGCTGTCCGGGCTGCGCTGTGAATGAGATCGCGTCACCCTCAGCGTCACGTACAAAAGAAACCAGTGAGCCTCCAGCGGTTGTGAGGAAGGGGGATGCCAGAATCGGCGCACTATTTTTGGAAACGATTGCGATGCGACTCTCGGTCGCCAGCGAATTCTTGCTGATTCGGAATCGTGCCTCTGAACGGCTTCCCTTTGAGGCTGTCGAACCGGTGACGGAGTAATTCCCATCCGGGCTGATAGTAACCAAAGATCCGCCAGTCAAAGCTATGGCCGTCGACGATGCAGTAACGTCGACCCACGACGTACCATTCCAAAACTCCATGGTCGCTCCCGTTGGTACCACGAGTTGGCCTGTCGCAGTTCCTCCTGGTCGTACGGTGTGGATCTTAGCGTTCGCCTCTGGCAACTGGGGTGCCGGGATAGGATTTTGCCCGGAGGATAGATCTGGTGTCTGCAAGAGCACCGGGTCCGTACTGGCCGTGATCGATGTGTCACGCAGGCCATTGACTTCAGCCAGAGCCATCGCGTCAATGACGTTGAATGAGTATGTCACTGGGTTTGACTGTACGATACCATCGGAAATGCGGAACGTGATCTGATCGTGGCCGAGATATCCTCGTGTTACAGTCGTAGTTCCGTTACCGCTGCCGTTATACCCGCTCGAACTGCCAGGCGTCGGTGTATATCGCCAACGATTATCACCCAGCGATGTCAAAGAACCGTGTGACGGTTGAGCGGTAATGCTGATGGTCGTGGCATCTCCGTCAGCGCGGACGACACTGCCTGCAGTTCCAGAGAGTTCAAATTCGATGTATGTGCTCTCAATCAACGTGAAGCTACGATCAGTACCCCAAACAGGAGCATTGGTCACTTCAATCTCGATCGTCGCCGGTTCACTCTGGACAAGCCCGTCAGTGATCACATACGTCAAGACGGCCTTACCCAGGAAGTTGCCTGGATTGAATACCCAGTTGTTGCCTGACTGGGTCAAAGTGCCATTGGCACCATTGGTTACAGAGACGATCTGCAGGGTGTCGCCATCGAAGTCATAGTCGTTGCCCAACAATTGACTAGCGGTGAAGGTCAGGTTGGTGTGATGGTGCGTCGTGAACGAGTCCAGAATGGCCAACGGAGCCTCGTTGTCGACAGACACAGCGACCTTCACGGGATCACTCCATGAATAGCCATCGAATCCACGCACAGTAAAGGAGTCCTGACCGGTGAATGTCGTGCTCGTCGGCGTATAGGAGATTGCTCCGGCAGGGCTGACTGTCGCAGTTCCGTGGGTTGGCCCGCTGACGAGCTGATATGTGACCGTGTCGTTTTCAAGGTCAAACGCGGTATTCTGAGTGCTGAGGCTATAGTTGTAACGTCGCCCGCCCCCGCTTAACGCTGTTCCCGCCGTGTAGTTTGAGTGGAAGGTTCTGTCTCGCAAGACAGGGGCCGTGTTGTTGACCGCGATGGTTGTTGTGACGGCATCACTCCAGACGATTCCATCTCGAACTCGCCAGGTGAACGAATCGACGCCTGCAAACGCCGCATCTGGCTGATAGCTGAAGCCACCGTTGGCGGTGCCACCTGTCTGGCTCAGTGTCAAAGTTCCATGACTTGGCTGAGAAATGATTTGAAGCGTCAGAGAATCGCCATCTGCATCCAACGCCTGGCCAAGCAGGCCGGGTGAAGGCACGGTCAACGATTGTCCGGCATCCAATGTGTGATAGGACGGGCGTCCACTCGGAGCAGTGTTAAGAACGTTGATTGAGATCTCGGCAGGTTCACTGAATCCGACACCGTCTGTCACTCGGAAGGTCAGTTCGTCCTGACCTGCAAAATTCGACGATGGAGTGTACGTCACGTTGCCGGTAAACCGAATTGGCTGGCCGTTGCTGCCATTGTTGATCAAGTTGGTGTAAGTCAGGGTGCCATGGTCTGGGGCATTTACGATCTCATAAATCAGGGCGTCGCCATCACTGTCATA
>CAIXQV010001061.1 GCA_903921605.1 uncultured Planctomycetaceae bacterium
GCCGCTGGCATCTCAGAAAAGACCGTTCGAGTGTCAGTGGGTCTGGAGCACTCAGAGGACCTGATCGCCGACCTGAAACAGGCGCTGGGTTAGTCTGCAAGTGGCGAGTTGATTTCGTTCGTGGTGCCGATGACCGCAGCGAGTTCGTCTGCGCCCACGGCATCGCCCTAGCGGGACTCGCCCGACTTGGCCGATCATTGCTTGCCGAGTTCCCCAAGACCTGGCCTGCAAAACTAAAGAAACTCCGCACCCTCAACTGGCGCTGAAGGAACACCGCCACCTGAGAACGCCGCGTCCCGTTCCGCCGCCTTCAAGACTATCAGGAACAGCGAAGGAATTTGCGGCGCCCCGCCACTCGGATTCACATCACGCATCTCTGACAACCATCTCTCAATACTATGCGGCGATTCTCATTCACGGAACGGCGATCACGCTAACGAACTCACCAATCACTCGAAGATCCGCCGTGTCGTCCCCGGTGATCTGAATTGCTTGGAACGCGGGATTCAACGGCTGCAGTTCGACGCTTTCGTGCGTCCACCCATCGCTCGTGGGAACTTTGCTTGACTTATAGCGTTTTACGGTAAAACGGCCACCATCTACCGGATCAAACTGCGTTTGACATTGAATGAGCAGTAGTCGGCCATTTCGCGTTCCCGCTGGGCATGGCCTGAACAAACACCATGAGCCATCAGCAATCTTCGGCTCCATCGAACGACCAACGACTTGAGCGACGAACATGCCTTCCGTGAGCTTCTCATTCGCGACCTGCACCCAGCCTGACTCAGACGGAACGCCATCGGGGCCCCATCCACCTGCCGCAGCGGTGAGATCGTAAACTGGCACATGCGTTGTATACCGGGCCTTTGGCTTGACTTGGTCAACAATCTTCGGCTTCCGACGATCAGCCGTTTCCGGTCGGGCAGAACTCGGAATCTCACCAGCAGGCGCAACCGGTGACGCCAACCAGGTGTCTCCTTCCTTTGTGAACCTGACGACAAATCCAGTGCCGGGGAGCCCAGCGGTGGGGCCAAACCAATTTCTCAGCAGATCACTGAGTTGATTCGATGCTTCTCCCTCCGGTGCAGCCACATTACACGCCACTTTGACAAACTTGAATTCCCACCGTGAGCCATTGGTAAGTTGCACTAACGTTGGGCCAACAGGACGACCGGGACAGACGGTCTTGTCCGGTACGAACAGAATTGGACGCCCGTTCGAGTGTGAAACTTTTGCCTCGAAGGACTGGGTTCCTGCAACCTCAGTGTCTGTCTTCCATCGTCGCACATACTGGGCAAGTCGCCAGTCGACGATTTCAGAAGTCATTGCCTCCAATGTGGGCTGGAGTTTGGGATCGATCGGCTGGTCAAAACGAAACTGTTCCCCTTCACGGACAAACCACTTCTTGCCGCCTTGCAGGTCCGTCCAGCGATCGATCGGCCATTTGTTCCACCATTTTGTCCATTCAGGATCATCTGCCAAAGCATGGTCAACGGCGTGTCCGTCGCCCTGAAGGTCGCGTCGCAGTATCTCATGATTCTGCAGATACTTTCTGCAGGAACGAGCGAACTGGTTCAGATCAACCGCGCCCACAAGAGACCCCTGATCAATGAAAACTCTCAACACAACCATCTTGTACGACTTTGTCAGTGCCGTGGCTTCGAGCATCTTCAGCCAGTCGCCGAACTGCTCGCAGATCGTCGTTTCGTTCTCGTTCAGATCTCCTTCGGCACGGCAAAACTCGAACCAACTTCCATCGCGTACGGCAATCGCGCGAGGTAGGAATCCCTGATTAAACACTTCCAGAATGGTCGGCCTGCGACCCAGTTCGTCACGGATAGCTCGATAGGCTTCAATGGCTTGCGTTGGGCCCGTCGGAATGAACTGGCGAATCAGGTCTTTGGCTTCGACTTCCACATCGACCAGGCAGCCGTCTGGAAGATCCGGCGTCTCCCCGTTCAGCCACTTCTTCAGGGTCGTCCAGTTCGCGGCGGCTTTATGAAGCGACAGGATATGAATCAGTCGTTGAGCAAAGATACGGTGATTGCCCACAAAGTCGATGACCAGTAATCGCGACTTCCCTTCACTGGCTCGCAAGCCGCGTCCGAGTTGTTGCAGGAAGATCACCTTCGATTCAGTGGGCCGCAACATGATGACTCGATCAACAGCAGGGATGTCGAGCCCTTCGTTGAACATGTCAACAACACAAAGGCACTGCAGCTTTCCGCGACGAAGCGCTTCGAGTGATTCGGAATAACTGTCGCTGCCACTTCCGGAAAACACGGCCGCAGCCTGCAGCCCTTTGCCGCGAAGCCAGTCCCGCGTAAACAAAGCATGACGGCGAGAACAGCAAAACACGATCGTACGATCGGCTGGATGCTTCTCCATCGTCAGCCACAGTCGATCCATTCGCTCGCTGCGGATGACGCGTTCTTCCAGTTCTTCAATGGCAAACCGACCGTTTCGCCAGGGAATCAGGCCGAAGTCCACCGTGTCTTTGATGCCGACATAGTGGAATGGAACGAGTGATTCTTCCGCAATCCCGTCGCCGATCGAAGCGTGATAGGCGAGATTGTCGTCGAAGATGGACGCGACATCCACGCCATCCGTTCGCTCGGGCGTTGCAGTGAGCCCGAGAATAAATCGAGCATTCAATCTTGCCAGAACTCGCCGGTAACTCGGTGCATGCGCGTGGTGGACTTCGTCCATGACGACGAAGTCAAAGTGCTCCTCGGCCAGCCGATCGAGCCCCGACGGCCGAGATAGTTTCTGGATCGAAGCGATGACCAAATCGCCGTCCAATTCGCTGCTGGCACCGATGTACCATGACGTCCTTCCTTCGCCAAACGTATGATCGAGCACCAGCGAGATTGCCGCCTCCGCCTGAGCCAGAATATGGGCTCGATGCGCAATCACAAGAACTCGCGGTCGCCGCCGGAGACCTTCCCCCATCTGTTTAGCATCGAACGCAGCCAGCCAGGTCTTTCCCATTCCCGTTGCGACCGCGACCAACGCTCGACTGTAGCCCGCGTCGCGAATCCTCATCAGAGAAGCAAGGGCTTCGACTTGCCACGGTCGCGGATCGTACGGGCCTTGCCGTTCATCGATTCTCTCCGCTTCAAAATGAACCGACCGAAAGGACTTCGACTTTTCCGCATAATTCGTGAGGAGGTCCGAACTCAACTCGGAGGCGACATCCCACAATGACAAGAACTCAACGCGAACTCTCTCGTGAGCCTCGGGGGCCGCATGTCGCTCGCTCAGCAGATTCCATTCGACACCAGTCTGCAGCGCCGGGCGTGATAGATTGCTGCTTCCAACGACGATCAGTCCGGAACTTTCATCGGAAATCTGCCATGCCTTTGGATGAAACGAAGCCGGTGATGACGGTAGCCTGTTTGTTTCAATCAGCTTTGCCTGCAGTCGCGGTTCGTTGAATTCTTCGAGGGCCACATTGATCCACCCCATAAGCCGCCACAGCGCTTTGGCGTCAGAGATGTAAAGGTAGTCACTGACGAGAATACGAACTCGACCATCGTTACGAATTGCCTCGAACAACCGTTCTTCGATGACATCCAGCCCGGAAAGCTGCACGAAGGATGCAAGTACATCGATACACTTTGCCCCTGCCAATCGCCATGATAGCTCATCCCACAGCGGCGAGTTCGGGTAGCCCGTGGACAGTGTGAGCCCTACCTCAGTTTTCGCCGACAACACGTCATCTGCGAAGTAATTGCCCTTGCCGGGCATCACATGCCGAATCCCGCCACGCGGATCAGTAACATCGCCTTTGTATCGCGGAATCACATGAATATGCAGATGCGGCACCGTCTGGCCGGCGGCTTCCCCTGCATTGAATCCGACGTTATAGCCGTCTGGTTTAGGCTTCAAACGCTCATCCAGGATCGACTTCACTTCGTTGACGAGCGACATGACAGCGGTCTGTTCAGCCTGAGTCGCTTCAAACCAGGTAGGCACCAACCGTCGAGTAACAACGAGTACATGTCCGGGAGTCACCGGAAAATTGTCGAAGATCGCGAAAGCGGCGTCATTCGCCGTGATCCAAGACTGCGTGGAGATCGTTAGAAATGGTGAAGTCATGAAGTACCAATATTAGCACGGCAAGTGCAGAACTACCGATTGACCATGAAGCATTGTGATACAGCCCAGTCACATCCGTCTTTGTGGAGATGATCGACGTGGGTTCGCCAATACAGATAACGTCGACCATTGACGCTAAAGAAATGCACGAAGGTAAATTGGTGTATCCCCCGGAGCCAGTCGAGGTCGCTCCGTGAAGTTTTTGGTATCCAAGCTTGTGAGCCAAGAGAGTCTGCCAGTGCGTTACTTTCCGACATACCGACTTCCAACGCGGTGCCCCAAATGGCAGGGGCGTCTCGCAGAATTGCGGTCGGTGCTTGGAGATTCATGGCCGCGGCTCCGGTCGGAATTGGGTGCAGACAATCGACAGTCGGCTTCGCGCCGATGAAGAGCGGTGACAGATTGATGGGGCAACGCCAAGGGTTAGGATAGGAGGATGTGGGATGGAACGGAAGTGGGCTCTTGGCGAGTTAGTGCTGCCGCCGAATGCATGGTTAACAATGATGCGAATGGTGCCGGCCCTGAACGTGCCAAGAATTCAGTGATGGGTAGACATTGCTACTTGCTGCGCATTTGAGCAGAACAAAAAGCGATTCGAAATAGCGCGGGTGACAAAGTGACGGCAGGAATTCTCCCTGCGACGGTATTGCCTACCATCATTGCTCATCGAAGAACCTCTCGAGAAAATGCCATCAAAGTTGGAGCCGGCTCAACAACAGCAAATCTGCATTTTCCGGCCGTTTTACGTGGCGCCTCAGCCTGACTTTAATCATTCGAACTTCGAAGTCGGTGCTCCAGAGCATCCTTAAAATGATTCCATCCGCCGAAGGCCGCGACGGCCTTATCAATGGTCCGGAGTTGCTCAAGTGTTGCTTGAAGCTTTTCTAATCGTGATTTGATCCGATCGATCGATTCGGCGAGGTTCGAATCCCATCGGACTTCATCACGGCAGGAAGGCGGTTTCACATCCGATGAGAGGCCAAGGGAATGACCTTCAACGAGTTGCGGGTCGACGGTAGGCTTCCCGCCCGGACCGACCACCAAATCTTTCGGCACGATATCTAAGGACACCAGCCCCCAGATAAGATTGCCGGCAAATGTAAGTTGAAGTTTCTCTTCAGTGAATTTGGCCTCAACGGTTTTTCGCAGCTCTTGCGACGATATCGCGAGGCAAAGCGATGGCTTTCCTGACTTGGCTGCAACCGCAGCTTCGAGCGTAGGAAATGGCCCAGCGAAATAACGATTGTAAGCGCCAGCCGGTGTGGCGGCGGTCAGCATCGTTTCTGCATCGTCCGCGAAATACGCATGATATTCGTACGGGACCGACGAAACAATAAACCAGTCGAGTGAGTCAGATTCGATCGCCGCGAACTGTTCAGGCATCGACAGTTCTTCCAGTCGAATCCAAGGGCGAGAATAGGCGTTGCGTTGCGAATTCTTCTCGTGAAGCTTGCACCACGTTTCGAGTAGCTCGGGATGCTGCGGATGGAGAGTCTTTCTGATTTCAGACGTGACTTCGTAAGCGTTTCCTTGCCAAGCGTCTTTGCCCATATCGCGAATGATTCCAGCAGCAACTGCGTCCTTTATGACTCGGCTGCGTCGGCGACCGTCGGACTCGAGGCTGACATCGCTGACCTGCGGCGTGCGACGGTTGATAGTGCCCCAAAGAAAGGCCCGTTGCAGCATTTCTCTTTGCTCGGCCGTGAGAATCTGAGAGTCCGTGTCTACCATCGCATTCCC
The DNA here is from genome assembly GCA_903921605.1 of uncultured Planctomycetaceae bacterium. The sequence continues at coordinate 5,842 of CAIXQV010001061.1, forward strand.
TCCATTCGAACCAGCGGAATCGCGAATTCTGGCGTGTCCTCTACACGAATGATTCGCATTTTTGCGATTGTAGCAGGTATCAGATGATGCCGCACTGGCGTATATTGTCATAACTCACCCTATTATTTAAAATATTGCGAGCCGCAAGGATGACAGATGGCAGTTTCGCGGTGGCGTAGGGAAGATCGCCGTAACGACCTTAGACGGCTCAGCAAGGCAAAAAGTGCGCCCTTGACTTGTTCCCCGGGCTTGGAAGTATCTGGTAAGCGATCCCTTCTCTGTGAATCGTCGCAGGTCCTCAGTTATTGGCTTCCGTGGCCCTAGATGTAAACGTCAACCAATCGGATCGAGCGTCGATCAGCTGAGCAACGGCTTCACACGATTCCCTCAACAGTTTGCCAGCCCATTCACCCGATTGATGACTACTGGATGGATTCCCAAATGAACACGACATAGCGTCGGTGACTGCAGCCATCACTTCAAGTAATGGCGGATTGGTGGCGACGCTGTCCAGATAGATTTCGCGTGACGGGGCCACGAAGATTGCTCTGTCTAACGTTGCTATACGCGACTTTCAAACGCCAAAAATGAAACAGTATTTCCGACGCAGTGAAGAGCATACGACGCCACACGTCAAATTACAGCACTCCGAAGTTCGATGTTTCCATCGCTGCTGGAACCGCATACGAAGATGACGCGAGGAGTCTTGAGATTCTTGTCGCTCTCAGTTCGCGTCCCCTGTTCGACGGCAGCAAAAATGGTACAGGCACCCTCGCGGCGATTGGGATTTGTTGCATTAATTCGACTGCAACGGGAGCCAGTCCCGTTCTTGCTGCCACACATTCGGTGTTCCGTCAATGCTTTCAACTCCGCAACGTTGCTCTCTAGCGTCGCGAGCGCAGTGGCGGAGCCTCTCGACTGCGTTTCGATGCGTTCTGGCACGGTCATGTCCGCCGTTCGTTGAGAGTTTCCGTGGTGTGACAAGTTTACTTCCACGCCCTACGGATCAGCCATCCGTGCCCGCTACACTCCGGCCAGCATAGGATGGTGGTTCGGGACTCTCAAACGACGTGTTTCCGAAATCTCTGACATTGATCTTTAAATTTCGTCCGAGGCCTTTTCGTAGTGCGAACTCTCGCTCACATAGTGCCAACGATCTTCGCAAGTCGCGATGTGTGAGCGTATTTCTGTGACCGCCCGTATCAGTCTTGCTCAAGTGATCACTTCCGCGATCGGCAAGAAAACAACGGGATCCAGCAGGTCCTGGATATCGAGGGAGCCAACGTAACAATCTTCGCGGTAGCCTGACAGACTGAGATCATCGATATCACACTGCATAAAAAAATCCCGTCGAGAGATCGACGGGATTTATGATCTGCAGATTCCAACAATTCTTAGTCGTTCAAACCCCAAGTACCGTCCCATTTCACGAAGCCTTCGATCGCTTCGTACTCAGCCAAACCCAGCTTGTCGTAGCGACGAGCGGTGTCTGCATTGCGAGCTTCTGCACGCTGCCAGAATTCTCGCATATCAGCACCTGGGAACAGAGCACGGTCCTTCTGAGATTCGTGCTTGAAGATCGCGTTGCGTTTTTGCTTCACTTCCTGAGGGCTCAGCGGCACCGCCATCTCAACCTGATGCACCGGCCACTCCTGCCATGCACCGCGATACAACCAAACTTCGCACTCTTTAAACCACTCATCGTTACGGCAAACGTCACAGGCGTGGAAGATCGCCTTCAGACAAACTCGGTGAGTCCCATGAGGATCGGTCAGGTCGCCGGCTGCATAGATCTGGTGGGGCTTGAGTTTTCTCAACAGCTCCGTGATGATGTTGATGTCATCTGGCCCGATCGGCTTCTTTTTGACTCCGCCCGTTTCATAAAACGGCATATTCAGGAAGTGAAGTCGTTCGTTCGGAATACCGCAGCATCGTGCTCCCGCTCGAGCTTCGCCCTGACGAATCAGGCCCTTGATCTGCTGAATCTCTCTGCTGTCGACCTGCCCTGGCTGCTTATGCTTGAGGAACTCTTCGACGTGTTCTTCAAGGGACGTAAGCCGATCTGACATCAGGCCAAATGCGGCACAATAATCAGACACAAACTCGGTGAATCGCAACGTATCGTCATCGAACACTGCAATGTTGCCGGACGTTTGATAGGCGATATGAACTTCATGTTCCTGATCGGCAAGTCGGATCAGCGTGCCACCCATCGAAATGACATCGTCATCAGGATGCGGTGAAAAGCACAGAACTCGCTTGGGGAAAATGTGATCGAATGGCTGAGGTCGGTCGCCGGGACGCTTGGCATGAGCCGGTTTGCCCGCAGGCCAGCCGACGATCGTGCCTTGGAGATGTCGAAACACATTCAGGTTGATTTCGTAAGCTGAACCGTATTCGGCCAGAAGATCCTGGAGACCTTCTTCGTTGTAGTCGGAATCTGTCAGCTTGAGGATGGCTTTGTTCATCTTCTCCGACAGCCAGATGACGGCTCGGCGGATGATCGCGTCGTCCCACTTCACGTTTCCGACCAGCCATGGAAGTCGCATGCGTGTCAGGCCAGCCGTGGCGGCCTGATCAAGCAGCATCTCGACATTAGGATGTCGCTGGAGATATGTCGCAGGAATCGATGGCGTCATTTCGCCTTCGACGGTCTTCGCCACGATCCCCGATTTGTTTTCGCCAAACGCAAGGATAAAGACCTTGCGAGCTTCCAGGATCGTACCCACGCCCATCGTGATCGCACGGCGAGGAACGTTTTCTGTGCCGAAGAAGTCACTGGCGGCATCGATGCGAGTGACCGTGTCCAGCGTGATCATGCGGGTACGAGTTGTCTGATCTGAACCAGGCTCATTGAAACCAATATGGCCCGTTCGCCCGATCCCCAGAATCTGGATATCGATGCCACCGGCGGCCGTAATACGAGCTTCATAGTCGCGGCAGTAGTCAGCCACTTTCTCGGCAGGCCAGGTTCCATCAGGAACGTTGGCGTTTTCCGGCTTGATGTCGATGTGATTAAAGAGATGCTCCCGCATGAAACGGACGTAGCTCTGCACGTCCTCCGGCTGCATCGGATAGTATTCGTCGAGGTTGAACGAGATCACGTTGGAGAAGGAAAGTCCTTCTTCGCGATGCATGCGGACGAGTTCGGCGTAGATGCCGGTCGGTGTTGAGCCAGTGGCCAGACCCAGAACACAGTTCTTGCCTTCCGCCTTACGAATTCGAATCAAAGAAGCGATCTCCGTCGCGACCTTCCTCGCGGCTTCTTTGGAGTTTGCAAAAATCGTGCATCGCAAGCGTTCGAGCTGACAGGGATCCTGCTTGGGGTTCATTGCTCTCGTGGTCCGTGTTATTTGGTTCTAGACGATATTGAAATAGAAATTGAAAACTGGAGCAAGGTGCGGTGGATTCGCTGAGTTTGGTTGTTTCCGGTTTTGAACGCAATTCCAGACGATGAATCCCTGTATTTGGGGGCATTCACGGAATTCTTTAGGTCCTGCCTGCCGGGCTCATCATTACCCCCATCCTTTCAGCAAATCGTTCATAATCACACAGCCGTCCATCGTCAAGTCGGTCCCGGGATTACGAGCGACAGAGGGACGGCACGCGAATCTCGGCCCCAAACCGGCGGACCGCTGGTTTGGGAGCTAGAGGCATCTCAACCCCAACGGGGTTTTACAACAAAGCCTGGGGTCGCCGTGACAACGGCGCACCCCAGGAAAATTTGCCTTGCGATTCGAACCCCAACGGGGTTCCACCATTCGCTGCTGCTGCAATACTTGATTAAAGAATGATGTCCGTGCTGTGGAACCCCATCGGGGTTCTGGACATTCCTCGGTCCGGTACCTGGGGTGCGCCGCAAGCCGGCGACCCCAGGCTTTGTTGTAAAACCCGTACCGGGTTGAATCGCAGGATTCTTCGCGATGGATTATTCAAGGTCGCAACCAAAATGGGCTAATTCCTCGACAAGAAATGTGGGGAAAGATGAGTCCCGCAGAAAGGGCCTACATTGACAATGATCCTCGACCAGCCCCCTGCATTTGGGTGCAGATGCCCGCTGAGGAACATTACCGGTCTGTCGCAACAACAGTCAGTTTGAGTCGTATTCTTCCCGTTGCTGAGCCGTACGGGCGTTTAGCGGCTGCGGTTTACATTTCATGCGTATGAGGCTGGCATTGACCAAAGTCCGGTTTTCCAGCAAGATCCGCCGGTCCACTCTCTTCGGCAGATGAAAATTGCCGGAAAACCTCAGTGTCTCTCAACTCTCTGAACTCTGTGCAAACCGCATGTTTTCTGCGGTTTTTGCCAGCTTTGGTTAACGTGTGTTCATGACCACAGGCTCACCACCGGATCGTTTTGAAATCGCTCGACTAGAGAAGCTGGAGAAAATCCAGTCTCTGGGACATGACCCCTGGGGTCAGAGATTTGATAATCACGAAGGCATTTCCAGCGTCAGAGAACGTTGCCCGGCGGAGTCAGGAGTTGATGGCGATACGGTTCGCGTTGCGGGGCGAATTCGCGGTCGTCGCAAGGCCGGAAAGCTGCGATTTATCGATTTGCAGGACCAGACTGGTCGAATCCAGCTGCTGTTTTCTCGCGGCGACATGACAGAACCCCAATGGGAACTGGTCAGCGCTCTGGATGACGGAGACCTGATCGGAGCCGATGGACCACTGCGATTGACGAATACCGGCGAGAAATCAATCTTCGTCAAAGAGCTGACGGTACTCTGCAAGTCGCTCACCCAGCCGCCGGAGAAATTCCACGGTCTGAAGGACGAAGAGATCCTTATCCGACAGCGGTACCTGGATCTGATTTATACCGACGGCGTTTTGGAACGCATGCTGAAGCGGTCCACGATTATCGACTCTATTCGGCAGACACTGCGAACAGCCCGGTTTCACGAAGTTGAAACACCCGTTCTCCACGCGGTTGCAGGTGGGGCTGCGGCTCGGCCGTTTGTGACACATCACAACGCGATGGACATGGAGCTCTACCTCCGCATCGCCCTTGAGTTGCACCTCAAGCGTCTGATGGTCGGCGGCATCGAACGAGTCTATGAGATTGGTCGCGTCTTCCGGAATGAAGGAGTCGATGCGACTCACAATCCCGAATTCACGATGATCGAAATTTATCAGGCCTACGGTGACTACGAAACGATGATGGATCTGACCGAACAGATCGTCGTCAATGCGTTAAAAGCGATCGGAAACAGTCTCATTATTCCGTGGGGCGATGCGGGCGATCAGATTGACCTGACTCCGCCATGGCCTCGTCGCAAGTATGCCGATCTGTTTCGTGAGCATGCGGGTTGCGATATGAGCGATGCGACTGCTGTTGAAGCTGTCGCCAAAAAGTTTGGGATCGCAACAATGGGCGTCCATCCGGACGTGATCATCAACGAAGTCTTCGAAAAAACCGTTGAAGATCATCTCAGCGGCCCGGTGTTTGTCATCGATTATCCAGCGTCCATTTGTCCCCTCACAAAGCGAAAGCAGAGTGATCCATCGATCGCGGAACGCTTCGAGCTGTATATTCGCGGCATGGAACTGGCGAATGCGTACACGGAATTGAACGATCCACGGCTGCAGGAGGAGTTGTTCAAGACTCAGTTGGCAGGTCTGGCCGCTGAAGACTCCATGGCCAAAATGGATCATGACTTTGTGAAAGCACTGAAGGTCGGAATGCCACCGGCTGGAGGTCTTGGGATCGGGATTGACCGTCTGGTGATGCTGCTGACGAACAGTCATGCGATCAAGGATGTCATCTTCTTCCCGTTGACTCGTCACGAAGATCAAGTGCCGGTTGATAAGAAAACAGGTAAGGAAAAGACAGCACAGCAGGAAGGCTGAGTGTCTGAAATTCTGACAGGCCAAATCCTCAACGGGTGAGGCCTGTCACGGTTGTACAATTGGTTCGGCTGAAAGTTCCCGTCCGCAACGGAGTGCGTTCGATGTACAAGTTGTTGCTGTGTGTTCGTTATCTGCGAACCAAATACATCGCTCTGGCGTGCATTATCAGCGTCATGCTGGGTGTTGCGACGATGATTGTTGTGAACAGCGTCATGGCTGGCTTCACAACGGAAATGCGTGATCGCCTGCACAACTTCATCGCCGACATCGTAATCGAATCCCGCAGTATGTCGGGCGTCGAGAATGCTCGTGCGCAGATGGATATTGTTGAAGGCGCTGCCGGGCAATATATCGCGGCAATGACTCCGACCATCGAGATCCCCGGCATGATCAGCTTCCGGGATCCGTATACCGGCGAAAGCTACACATCGGCCGTTCAGATTCAGGGCATTGATCCCGAGGGCAAGTCGTCTGTCGGACCGCTGAGAGATTATCTGGACAGCTTTAATCCGGTGATCGAAGACGGTGTTGTGATTCGCGAAGCCTTGCGCAGTCGCGAGACGCCGGTGGCGTGGGAATTGACTCCGGAGGCGGCCGAATACCGTAAGGCGGTCCTGGAACAGAGATCATTGTATCTGCCTGAGGAGCCTTCTGTTGATGAGATGGTGCCAGTCGCTCCGGATGCGACAAAAGAAACGGCTGCACCTGAGTTTGACAGCGAATCCGCTGCGAATGAAACACCGCCCGCAGAAGATGCTGTTATCAAGGACGGGATTATTCAGGACAGCTTTCTGAATGAACTTCCCGAGCCTCCGATCGAAAGCACTGTTCGCACAGAGCCTTTTCCTGCTCGAATCTTTCTTGGTGAAGGACTGGTCAGCTTTCAAGCAAAGAACCCGGAGACCGGCAAGCTGGAAAAAGTGATGATGGTGAACCCGGGCGATGATGTCATCGTCAGCACCGTGACTGCCGGACGACCTCCAGAGCCTGTGCGAATTAACGCGACTGTCGTTGATATGTTTAGAAGTGGCATGAACGAATACGACACCAGCATCGTCCTGATGAATATCAATGAGCTGCAGAAAAGCCGAGGCATGCATCTGGATAATTCGATCACATCAATTCACATCAAGCTGAAAGATTACGCTGATGCTCCGAAAGTGATAGCTGCTCTGGAACGTTCGTTTCCGCCGGGGCAGGTTTCCATCAAAACATGGGAAGAGAAACAGGGACTGCTGTTGTCCGCCGTCGAAGTTGAAACAGCGATCCTGAATGTCCTGCTGTTTCTGATCATCACCGTTGCGGGTTTTGGTATCCTGGCGATCTTCTACATGATCGTGGTGGAGAAGACGCGAGACATCGGCATTCTGAAATCGCTCGGAGCCAGCTCAAATGGAGTGATGTCAATCTTCCTGTCTTATGGTCTTGGCCTCGGGATCGTGGGCAGCCTGGCCGGCGTCGCGATCGGTCTGCTGTTTGTGAGATACATTAATCAGATTGAGGATGGGCTGAGCTGGATCACGGGACGCAAGGTTTTCGACGAAAAGATTTATTACTTCTTCGAGATCCCAACGAGCGTCAGTCCAATGATGGTGATCGCTGTCGCGTTTGGTGCCATCAGTATCGCCGTGCTGGCCAGTATCCTGCCTGCTCGTCGAGCGGCCCGGCTGCATCCGGTCCGGGCGTTGCGATTTGAGTAGTTGGTTTCGGGCACAAATTTCCTGTACGCGGCCACGATCGAGGCGTTACTCAAAGAAGACTCCCGCGAAGACACGGCCTCAAATTACACGATCCAAAGTATAAGCTTGCTTGGTTTTTCCTTCAGTCAAAGAATCTTGCCATGGCAGAGACTCTGAAAATGAA
>CAIXQV010001062.1 GCA_903921605.1 uncultured Planctomycetaceae bacterium
CCAAGGACTGCTTCCGTGCCCGCGTATGATGCAATTAATCAGGCTGCTGGTCTGATCATTCCGGAAATCATTCTGCTCGCGACTGTCTGCATAATGTTCCTGGCGTCTCCGTTTTTGGTCAGCGAAACCGGAAAGGCGGCCCCCGGGCTGCGTCATCGCTGGGGCACTCTTTCTCTTCTCGCTCTGGCAGCAGCGGGGTTTGCGTGGCTTAAGGCTCCGATTTCAGATACTGGCCTGGGACCATTTCAGGCCGATCAGTTCGTTTGGTTTGTACGTGGACTTTCCATCGTCTTCGGTATGTTGCTGACAATGATTCTTTGGGATCAGGTCGAAGACGGGATTGCGGCCGAGGCGAATGCCTGCCTGCTGGCTATTCTTTGCGGTGTTAACTTCGTGGCGCTCTCCAATGATCTGGTGGGCGTCTTCCTGGGACTGGAACTCGTCAGTATTCCGACCTACATCCTGCTGAATCTCGGTCGTCATGACTGGATGCGACAGGAAGCGACGATCAAGTACTTTCTGTTGAGCATCTTCTCTTCAGCCATCGTGCTTTTCGGACTCAGCTGGGTTTTTGGTCTTGCCGGAACAACAAACCTGACGGTGATTGCCGCAAGGGCCGCAGAGGGTAAAGTTGCCATCGACCATGGGATGTTTCGAGTCGCATTGGCCATGATTATTGCCGGTCTAAGTTTTCGACTCACGGCTGTACCTTTTCACTTTTATGCTCCGGACGTCTTCCAGGGCGTATCTCCTTCTTCAGCCGCCATGCTTTCGTTTATCCCCAAGGTTGTAGGCTTTGCAGCGTTGTTGAGACTACTGCCTGTCTGCGTGGGGCTTACGGGATTTGTGAATTGGATGCCGGAAGGAGCCGTACGAGGTATTCTGACCGTCATTGCGGTTTTGACGATGGTCATCGGTAACCTGCTTGCTTTGCGACAGTCAAGCCTGCTGCGTCTGCTGGCGTATTCCAGTATTGCCCATGCAGGATACATGCTGGTTGGACTTGCAGTCGGAAATGCGTCACAGGGGACCAGCGGCGTCGCGTCGCTCCTGTTCTACCTTTCCGTTTACGGAGTCATGACGATCGGGCTATTTGCTTTGATCACGGCTGCGGGGAACGCAGGTCGACCAATTCGAGCGATCGCTGATCTTTCTGGTCTTAGCCGCACGAAACCCGCCATTGCTCTGATGATGACCGTCTGCGTCGTTGGCCTCAGTGGCCTGCCTCCGACCGGAGGATTTCTGGCGAAGCTCAACCTGTTTCTTGCCGCATGGTCAGAAGGCTCACAGGATGGGCGCATCCTCGCCGTCACACTGGCGATCAACGCCGTTATCGCGGCGACGTACTATCTGCGACTGATTTCGGTGATGTACTTCGAGCAGTCCACAACCGTGTCAGAACCGTCTGATCAGAATGCCGCATGGGTTGCCGGTTGCCTGTGTGCCGTGGCGACGCTGGTTCTGTTCGTTGCGCCTCAATGGCTGTGGAATGCAGCAGCACTTGCACTGAACTGAGAATCCGGGATCGTCACCTTCGGTCTGTTGATTTAATCCCCTTGAGCCTGCCTCAGGGACCTGTGAGTTTTTGCACCACTGACAATGATCTTTTCTTTGCTGGCGCAAAAGTCGTTAACCCCCCGACGCGGGGTTCGGGGCGATTAAATCAACCCGCCACATTGAGAACGACAGCCGATACCTTCCTGCCGTTCAGTTTTAAGCAGGTTCACGCAAACTCCGCTCTTACGTTCGGATCGGCTGCACTTCTGTCGTTCTCTGGCAGTGGCAGCCTGAATTTGGCAGCCAAATCCGACATGGACCCTGCATAAAGGCGGCTGAATGTCAGTTCGACCACCGGATCTGAAAACATAATCGTATTGGAAAAGAGTCCTGCTCGAATCATTGGCTGAGATCGCCCAATGACAGCAATGTTGAGAGAACGCCCGAACCAGCGGTGATACGTTAGCATCCATCCGCCATCTGTCGGACGCAATTCACACTTCGTACGCGCCTTGATCGCCCCGACCGCGCGGACCGGAAAGACAATCAGCGAAGAGGCCTCTGCCGGTCGCGGAGAGCCCCATGAAGCTCGCAGGAAGTCGAACAGCATCGTGCGAAAGAAGATTTCTCTGCGATGAACCCAGCCAAAGACGAGCAAAGCGAC
>CAIXQV010001063.1 GCA_903921605.1 uncultured Planctomycetaceae bacterium
CAGAGCAAGCCCTGAAGTGTCTGTAAAGAAACGTTGACAATTAGACTATGCATTGTGTCGACGTCCTTTGGCACAGTTGCCACTCAATGCGTAAACGCAGGGAAACACCTACCCAAAACGAAACGGCCCAAGTGCTTTAAAGTTAAGCACTTACACGACGTCTCGAAGGGAAACCCCTTAGGGAAAAAAGAGATTCGAGCCTGATGGCACGGTGTTGGCATTCCTCATCATCGTGCCAGGTAACTCTGTGTGATGCTGAGACAGCAAACGGGATGAATGCTGTGAAGCCTGCGGAGTCTGCGACTTCCGTGAATGAATGAGCTTTGGCCAAAGAAATTCCTCCACACGACCAGTTGCCCGGCATAACTCTCACTCGTTTCTCTCTCTGATTATGTTGAAAGATCTCTACAATGTTGAAGACTCTCTGGAATGATGAAGCTGGTGTAATTCTGTCCGCTGAACTCGTGCTTGTCGCCACGATCCTGGTTCTCGGTATGATCGTTGGGCTCGTTGAGCTGCAGTGCTCAATCGTTAGCGAACTGAGCGACTTGTCAAGCGCTTTCGGCAACCTGAATCAGTCTTACCAACTCTCTGGCTTCGCAAGCTCAAAGGGCGAAGGCCAGTTCAAGGCTCGCACTTACGGCGCTGCTTACACCGACAGCGCTGACACCTGCGACTGCGATGCTAACCTGAGCATCGTTTGCACCGACCCCGGTGAAATTGAGAAGTAATCACTGCCTACGCAGTGAGCGTCTGCTCAAAATTTGAAAAGGCAGGGACTTGGTCCCTGCCTTTTCTTTTTTCCGGTTGAGCCATGAAGGCCGCGCCGATCTTCATCATTTTCCCCTCAGGTGATTTCTCAATGTCCGTTCTCAAAACACTCTGGAACGACGAGTCCGGTGTAATCCTCTCCGCTGAACTTGTCCTCGTTTGTACGATCCTTGTATTGGGACTTCTGGTTGGAATGGTCGAACTTCAATGTGCGATCGTGGGAGAACTCAGCGATCTCTCCAGTGCTTTTGGCAACCTTAATCAATCCTACAATCATTCCGGTTTCGGCAGCTCAAAAGGAGCCAATCAGTTCAGCGCTCGTACATACGGCGCCGCTTACACTGACCGCGCTGACACCTGTGACTGCGACGCAAACTTGACCATCGTCTGCAATGACACGGGTGAAAAGTCTGGAAACGGCGACGGACCGGGATTGCCGCCAATTTGATCGAAGTTACGAGGCATGCGATCGCTTTCAACCAGAACCGATCACAACACTCGTCCAACTTGAATTTGATCCGAGTGACAAACCATCACATCGCCCGATCTGCACGCCGCAGTATCGGGCATGTTCGATTCATGGTTCGGACAAATAGCGAATCACAGGCGAAGCGGATTCGTTGTTCGCGCTTACATCAGCTCTGTAATTGGCTCGCCGTAATAGACCTGATGCGGTCGCTCGAATTCATCGTTCCAGACTGCAGTGGCCGGAATACCCAGAGCACTGTACATCGTGGCCGCCATGTTCTCGGGCTTGAAAGGACTCGTCGCAGGATAAGCTCCCAATTCATCGGACGAACCTATCACTCGGCCTCCTTGAACACCACCGCCCGCAAAGAACACGCTCTGCACCGCGCCCCAGTGATCACGCCCGGCATGAGGAAATGAGTCAGAGAGCGTCGACAGTTTCGCAGTTCGTCCAAACTCGCTGCCCATCACGATCAATGTCGTGTCGAGCAGTCCCAGACTCTGCAGATCATCCAATAAAGCTGACAACGCCTGATCTGTTGGCGGCAACAGCTTGTTCTTCATGCGATAAAAGATGTCCCCGTGAGTATCCCAGGTTTCGTTATTGCCAAGATTCACCTGGATCAGATTCACGCCAGCCTCAACCAATCGGCGAGCCATCAACAGTGACCAGCCAAAGCTGTTGCGTCCATATCGTTCCTGAGTCTTAGCGTCCGCATTCGTCACATCGAACGAATTGCGCACGGTCGGCTCCGCAAGCAACGAAATCGCGGATTGCCGGAACTCATCGTAATGTCGGCCAGCCGCAGATTGTTCCAGATCTCGCCGCTGACGATCAATCGAAGTCAACAGACTGGTTCGAGAGTTCATCCTTTTCATTGTCATGCCCGGTGACAGAGCCAGACTTGGAGCCTGGTAAACTCGATCATCCGGCGAGGTCGGAGCCTTTTTTGTTTCGTTGGGAAACGTGTACTCCGGATACGCCCCGCGCCAAAAGGGATTGCCGTACGGAGAAGCTTCGACAAAAAACGGATCTCGATGAGATCCCATCAGGCCAGCATATGCTCCGGGAATGGTACCGCCGGACCAATGCACCAATCTCTCGGGCAGTACAATCGCGGGCGGCAGATTGCTGCGAGCCGGAATGGCATCACCAATCGTCGAGGCAATCGAAGGGAAATCGCTGCTACGAGGCTGGCGATCGCCGCGAAATCCCGGTGTCGGCCCACTACGGCCAGTAAGCATATAATAATGCCCCAGCGTATGCTCATTCGTCGAGTGCGTCAGTGACCGCACGACAGACCAGAGTTGACTCCGTTTTGCCAGCCCAGGCAGGTGCTCCGTAATCTCCAAACCAGACGTTTGAGTTGAAATCGACGAAAATTCTCCGCGCACTTCTGCAGGAGCATTGGGCTTCGGATCAAAACTCTCGTACTGAGACAGGCCACCGGAAAGGAAAACATAGATGCAGGTTTTAGCGGTCCCGGTGAAACCGACAGCAGAATCGGACGCTCGCAGTCCCGCCAAATGATTGCTTCCCAGTCCAAGCAGCCCGATGGATCCGGCCTGAACAGCGGTCCTGCGAGAAACGCTCGGATGAGACAGCTTTGGAAACTGATTGAGGCTCATCAGTTCATCCCGTCATACCGGGAGATTGCTTTCCGAAAATGACTTCGGTCGCCAGCCACCCGCACCATTGGTAAAACGACTCATGCTTTGCCGAACGACATGGTACCGAGTTGATGTCAGTACGCAAATCAGGTTTTCGCGTATCGTTACTACCATTCAATAAAGTAGAGGGCACGCTCCGAGAGCCGTTCGCCAAACGCCGAACTCCCGGATTCGAAGGTACCCGGCCCCGGCTTTTTCACCAGATCGGCACGAGCCCACAAAGGACGTTGTTCCGCCCCTGAATATCCTCAATCAGCCGATTCAATTGCTGCATTTCTCGCATGTCTGGAAGAGATGATGGGCCTCCCTGAGGCACCTTGGAAGGCTCAGCCGGTGGAGCCGGACTGCTGGAATAAACTCCAGACGACGGCGGAGCAGGGACAGCGACTGGTGCCTTAATCTCAACCGGCTTCTGCTCGGCAACCTGATCCTGACCAGTCCAGCGAAACTTCCAGACGAGGCAAACCAATAAACTTGCAGCCAACACCGCCGCAGCAATTCTAAGTCGATCCGCCCAACGGCCGTAGCGGACCTGACGACGAATATCGACAACGACGCGGGAACGCAGATCGCCAGACAACTGCGGCATCGTACCGACTTCACGCAGGAGCTGATGCTCCGGAAGCAAAGGTTCGGTGATTCGTTTGACAGGATCGATCATTGGATTCACTTGTCCATTGAAGAGAACAAAATCATGGCAGGATTTTTGGGGTGGGGATAACTATTTTATAAGGGGTTCAAGACTTCTTTGAAGCTTTTCCATCGCATATCGGTATCGGCTGGCCACAGTATTC
>CAIXQV010001064.1 GCA_903921605.1 uncultured Planctomycetaceae bacterium
ACTGCACGATCAAACAGAGCCTGGGCGTTGCCCGGACTGACGGTCAGGGCCCGATTGAAGTCCTGAATCGCGGCATTGAACTGCTGACCGTCCATCAGATGCTGGCCGCGAACAATCCACGCGCGAGGATCACGGGCATTGCGTCCGGCCACCTGCGTGAGATTCGTCAGTTGGTTGAGCCATTCGATCTTATTGGCATCTGTCTGAGCTTCTGCGAAGCGATTCTGCTTAATCAGAGCGGCACGGTGGTGATTGACCCAACGGGCATCCATTGGATCCAGTTCCATCGCCCTTGCAAACGACTTTTCAGCGTCGGCAAACTTCTCCTGTTGCATGGCGACGAGGCCACAATTATTCCATGCCGTGACATAGTCTTCTTTGATATGCAACGCCTGTTTGATATCGGCCATCGCTTTATCAAGCTCATTGAGTTTCATCTGAGCGAAACCGCGATTGTTCCATGCGTCGGACAGGTTTCGATCGGCTTCAATGGCTAATGTAAAATCAGCAATCGCTGCTTTGTAGTCTTTGCCAGCCAGAGCCAGCAATCCTCGATTGTTAAGCGCGGCCGCGTGTTTCGGGTTGATCGAAATGGCTTTGTCGAAGTCTGCACGAGCTTCCGCGCCGAGCCCCTGACCCATCAGAAAATAACCACGGAAGTTGTAGAGATCAGGATCGTTTGGGGAAAGTCGTACCGCCGTGCTGAAGTCTGCGCGAGCATTGGCGTTTTCGCCCTGAAGTGAATAGACATCGGCTCGCATGCGAAACAGTGTTGCGTCTTCCGGAGTGATCCCGATCGCCTGACTGAGCGACTCAATGGCCACTCCATTCAGGCCGGAAGTGACGGCTGTATTGGCTCTCTGAAGCAGTTGTTTAACTGCCGATGAATACTGATCGATTGTCTGAGCATTAGCCTTCGCTGAGACCTTTGCGTCGGTACTTTGATTCGGGATCGACAACGGAATTCCAGCCGACTTGGCTTCGCCGTTTTTGGCATCTGAACCGCCACACCCGACAAGTGCAAATCCCGCAAGCAGTGTGATGGCAGTTCGACGCATTATTCGATCCTTCGAAGTTCAGTTCGGGCAGCTCTTTTCCGGTGAATTCGCAGAAAAGACCTCGTCGGATGCACACAGCCCTGCGTTTAATCCGATCCTCGTTGACTTTTAGCTCGAATCGCTTGTTGGTGTCAATTCGACTTTTCTGACCCGTCTTGATGACGACAGAAAATCACAACATTTCATGGGGTTCAACGCGAAATCATGTGCGTGAGCGTAGCAAGTGGAATGTCCTGCGATTGATCCTGAAAGCATCGTAGAAAGTAGCCGGGGTTGGCGCTGAGCTGATCGTCGGCAGCCTTCTTAGCCCGCGTCGCGGTGAATCACAACAAGCTTTCACGGAGCGTGGGGAAAGCTGTGGAACCTTTCGGAGGTCAAGTTCATTCCTTCCGCCTTGTCCTGTGCCATCGCACCATGTGCTGCCCGAAGAATGGCGAGAACAAGGTACTCAATCGGCTTTGACTTCCTTCACGCATCGAAACCCCACATGGTTGCTGGCGGTGCGAACTTCTCCTTTGCCTCGAGTTCCAACCATGTAACGGGTGCAATAGAGATCAGTACACAGAAATGAACCGCCCCGATGAACTCGTTTCTTCTCCGTTGGTTCTACTGGATCAAAGGGAACGTCGGGCCCCTGTGGATTTCGAGCGACCTCACCAGTTTTGGCCAGCGTTGTATAATAGTCATGGCGGTACCAGTCACGAGTCCACTCCCAGACGTTCCCGCCGACATCGTACAGCCCGAAAGGGTTGGCAGCATACTGCTTCACCGGAGCGATGCCCTGAAACCCGTCAGCACCGGTATCCTTGCCTTCGACCGGGAATTCTCCCTGATAAATATTGGCCTGAAACTTCCCCTCCGGCTGCAATTCATTTCCCCATGCATAAAGATCGCCTGAACGTCCTCCCCGCGCAGCGAATTCCCATTCCGCT
>CAIXQV010001065.1 GCA_903921605.1 uncultured Planctomycetaceae bacterium
CACCATTATTGGCAATGAACTCCAGACGCTCCTTCAACTGAGCATCAGAACTCACTTCCGGCGGAGGACCTTCTGGAGAAGGTGCACTTGCTCCGGAACCGCAGCCAGCAATAAGAGTCGACATCATCAGCACGGCGGCATTTAATACAAACCAATTCTTCATCGAAACCTCTGCTCTAAAATCTATCCCAAGAAAAAAGGAGCCGACAGCAGACGCTGCAAGCTCCTTTTGGATTTCACATCCGTCGCCATCAGCAAGAATTAGAACTCACCAACAACCGAGCCATCGTTGCGGCCACCAATTGCCTGGTAAGTCGTCCAATCAACGTTTTCAGAAATGAACTTTACTGCACCGTCGGCCATCAGAACCTGAACACCACCGGTGTGCTTGCTGCGTGCTCCGATCAGTGTACCACCATCGAAGTGGCAACCTGGGCAATGGAACGAGCCGTTTGGATATGGGCTGTTTGGTGTGTACAGCGTGTTAATCGCTGTGCGGCCTGGCTGACCGTGATACCACTTGTCGCCCACACGATTGCCGTTTATGGTGGTGATTGCCTTAATAGCATTACCCCAAGTGTCAACGTTGGCCTTGGTGATCTGAGAAGGCCATACCCGGGGATTTGCATACTCAGGCTTTACCGAAGCCGCTTCGCGAACTCGCGACAGATCTGCCTGGGAACCTACAGCACCACCTTGATCGGTGGTGATGATTTCGCTCACGGCGATTGTGTTGGACGTGCCGTCATTGATGTCGCCCATCTTAACCCACATGTGTCGATTGAACATGCCGTTCTGCTGACCACCGTTGACGTCAGCGTCGAAGCCGGTATTCGGACCCATGCACACCGCATAGTTATTCGGGGCACCCATGTTCGAAGGAGGGGAGTCGGACGGACATAAAAACGCTGTCAACTTCTTGTTGTTCAAGAGGCCATCATTATTTGATGGTGCACCACCGCTTTCACAGCAGGCATTCAAATTCATGTTGATTTGGCTATACAAGTTGGCCTGTTCAACATATGGCAGAATCATCACGTGTGCGCTGTAGCTTCTCCAGCCGTCGCCGTTGCCGTCGTAACGAGATCCCTGCACGAAGCGTGGGAATGAGTTGTATGTGTCATGATAGTTGTGCAATGCCAGCCCGAACTGCTTCAGGTTGTTCTTGCACTGTGTTCGGCGAGCTGCTTCACGGGCCTGCTGAACAGCAGGGAGCAGCAAAGCAATCAGGATCGCGATGATCGCGATCACAACGAGCAGTTCAATGAGGGTAAACCCTCGGGTTTTCCACGATCGTCTGTTACGCAAGGAAGGCATAGCAACACCTCAAAAAGTACAAAGAATTGAAAGGAAACGAAAAACTTCATCGAAAGTTTACACTAATCTGGTGAGTAAATGACAGGAAAAACTGTACTTTCTTATCGCAAAAAACATCACTTATGCCGTATTTCGAGCACAGATGCGTGACGGATGAGCAGTACAGTTGCTCGATTTTCACAATAGAATGACTGGTGCGAGTGGTGCGAATGCGATATTTGGGTCGATAGCCGATTATTGCGAATCCAGTCGCACGCTGGAGGGAGACTGATTTTGTCTTTGAGACGCGACGGCACGAATCGTCCGGTTTTTGCGAGGAATTTGAATCCCATCACCGGACGTCGCACCTCTGGTGCCCTGTCAAGCTATAGATTAGGGGTTGACCGTCATTCCCGCGTCGGCGGGAATTCCATTTTCCTCGCTCTGGATTCCCGCCTGCATGGGAATGACAAATCTCTGTTCTAACGAACTGTTGATTTAGTCGTTTCATCAGCCGATGGGCGCTAGCCCCGGTTCAAATCCCCTGTGTTTCGTTAGGTAAAACCGGGGCTAGCGCCCTGCGGCTAATTGAATCAACAGTCTGCTAAGCTCTGACAAAGCAGGTTAGGGATCCATTCGTTCGATGGTCCTCAACAGATCAACTTCCACACGCGAGATATCGCCGAAGATCTCCTGAAAGTCAGACAGTCGCTCCTTCGCTGAGTAGACATGGAGCGGGTTTCTGTCAGAAACCTGCTGCAGATACTTCGCAAACTTCCCGGCACGGGCGGGATTCTCGGTGAGGAAGTAGGTGATGCTCCAGGCCAGACAGTAGGCGTCCAACGTCTGGCCATTGAATGCATCGTCTGAGGCGATCATCTTTGCAAGGTCCCCAGGCTTTCGGCGTTGGGAGTAGTCCCCCTGAAACCAGGAGAGGCGTTCATCGTTGATCTTGTCTTTCCCGGCTTTTCCTCGCGAGCGAATGCCAGGGGGTTCAAGCACTGTCGCCAGGCCTTCCACAATCCACCTTGGTGTTGTACCAAGGCGAGAATGAATGCCCACGTTGAATCCAACCTGATGAGTTCCTTCGTGAATGATGACATCGGCTGTCTGACCGGTGACTGATGCGAAGAGCCCTTCGCTGATGGGAGACAGCAACTCCTGATCAGAAATACTCGCAGTCACCTTGATGACCTGGTTCGGATCTTCGTACATGGCGACGCGGTTTGTTTTCGGCGAATAGTATCCTCGCATCTTTGTCATGGTTGGGTCGTTTTGAGCCTCACAATAGGCTTTGAACTCCGCCTGAGTCCCGAAGACAAAGGCGACCATGGGCATTTCCGGGAGATGAGTGTCAAACCCGCGAACACTGAAGAACGTATCGACCTGGCGATAAACCTCTTCAAACAGTTTGGCATAGTCGTCCGCTTTGCCCTTTCGCCCCATGACAACGTAGTGCGCGGACGCGGCAATTTCGTAACCTTTCGGCAGCTCTTTTTTAAGTGACTGCTGCAGTCCGATCGAGGATACCGGAGAGTAATTTCCGGCGACAACCCTGAAGGACTTGAGGTTGTTGATCTCCAGGGAAGTCATCAGGCCAAATCGGTCCATGATGCAGACATGGCTGGGGGTCCTGGCGATCAGTTTCCCTTCGTAGGAGTCATTCTGATCCGACAGTTCCACCATGCGAGTTGATTCGCCGGCCTGCACCGTTGTGGCTGAAAGATTGCTGAAGTTCGAAAGACCGAGACTGCAGGTGACGTTTGCGACGAAGACAGCGCGGCGCAAGAAGGCAACAGGCAATTTCATGTCGATCAGTTCCTCAGGCAGAACAGGAAGCGTCTGTCGTCGCGGTCGATTCGGCCCGGAAATGAGCAGAGAGACTCCGCGGTGTTTGCCGGCCCCGCGTTCTCAGAAACGAAGTCCGCAGTCTTTCAAGACTAGTGCGTCGCGCGGAGGGCTGCCGAGACCATGTCATCTGGTGGAAGAAGATTTCGCAGGGCCTATGCGGTTTGTCAGGCCATGGTGCAGACGGGCAACGGTTGCAATGTCACGCGGAACATAACTGTTGCAGAATAACAACGTTCCTGCAGCAGTGAATTGGCAGTACCGGCTCAATCCAACAGGCCGGTAGCAAAAGAAGCGATGAATCGAGCGGGCCGAATAGTGTCTGAGGCCCGTCAGAAACGAGGGTGCGCTGGTGGTCCGGAAAGTTCGAGGGATGCATCCCTTTGGGCGATCAACTGGAGGGTGAGATCAACCAATTGTCCGTTGCTGAAAGGCTTCTTCAGAAAGGCCGTTACGACGGACAGAGCGTCCTCAGAATCCGGTTGATTGAAATTGAAACCGCTGCACAAAATGATAGGCAAATCCGGATGAAGAGTTCGAATACGTCTGGCGAGTTCATCGCCGCTGATCGCTGGCATGGTCATGTCGGTGATGACGCAGTCGAAGG
>CAIXQV010001066.1 GCA_903921605.1 uncultured Planctomycetaceae bacterium
CGGAACCAAGGCACTGAAGGGGCCACTAAATCCATACTGCGTGAAATCCAGCAGGTTTTGAAGGTTGGCCTGTTCCATATACGGCAGCAGGCGAGCTTGCGGTGAAAATCCCTGAGTGTTCGGGAGATAGTTCTGAGCATTTGTCATCGGGAAGACACCAAACGTGCCTTCGTAGTTGTGCAGCGCGAGGCCGAACTGTTTCAGATTGTTTTTGCATTGAGTTCGGCGAGCCGCTTCGCGGGCCTGTTGAACAGCCGGCAGCAGCAGCGCGATAAGAATGGCGATAATGGCAATGACAACGAGTAACTCAATCAGCGTAAAACCGCGAGATTGAATGCGGGAACGAGTGATCATACTGGGAACGCTCCAAAGCGAAATTGAATGAGTCTGAGAATGGCCTTGAGGATCGCCGTGTGCTGATCTGCTCTCCGTCGGTTCTGCAGCCCCGGTTCGCACGCTCAACACAATCCAGACGGAACACGCTTGTGGAGAGCGAACCGAAAGTTTTGGTTGAGCGCGCGAACGCGGGCTGAAAAAACGCGGAAACTGAAGCCAAATGCACGCATAATGCGCGCTGCGCACGGACGACGACCTTCACCAGTGACTCAATACAGAAAGAGCGCGTGGTGAAGACCACAAAGAGGCGGCTGGAGGGCTCAGACAATCTTTGGAGGAGGGAGCGGCGGTCGAAGAGTTGTTGGGCTCAACCGTTCTGAAATTTCGTGCACGATTTCTGTGATCTCGACAGAGTTCGTGACCGGAACAACTCGAGCAGGAACAATCGTGGCCGGAAAGCACATGGAGGACGAAGGCTGTCCCTGACATTCTGAAGCGTAAACTGTCAAAACCCACTTCGAAGTTTTGGTGCGGGCAGTTACTTTCGGAATTTGAGGCGTTGTTGTCTGTTGCTCATTGCGGGCCGCTGTGATTGACTCATCGCACTTTGCCCTGGAGCCATTTTCTTTCGTCTTTGAGCACAGAACACACGGCTTCTTTACGGTTGCTGTTTCCTTTTCTGCAGCAGCCATCACATAGTCCGGCAGGCTGACTCCGTTAGCCTTCGCCCAGGCAACTTTTTGTGAGTTCGTAAAGCAGCAGCATTTCTTCCAGCATTGTTCCGCCGAGCGACATCCACAAGGACGGTTCTGGCATGGGAATGGTTGAGACAAGTCTTTCTCAACGCCATCGGTCGACCGCAGCCTAACCGGCATTGGCAGGAGCACCGCACACAACACGAACGCGACCGACAGGCAGCTCAGCCAGCGGTATATCGGGTTCGATAATTTGCGGTACGGAGTACTCATCAAAGCTTTATGGGGTTAAACCCATGGTCTGATAGTCACAGCCGGCTCGCTCTCCACGCCGCACATACTAGCTCTCCCGGGCTCCAGGATTGGATCCCGACTGACGTTCAAACGTTAATTCTCAGTCCCGGGAGCGGTCGTTGAGGAAATGCTTCTCTATAAGCTGTTGAAATTACGTGCTGTTATGACTACGAACCCTTACAACTCTCGCACCTGGAACATCGCGAGCAGGGTTTTTGAGAGGTCTTTATGCAGGTTGTTGAGACACGGCAGTTGTGCCGCAGCTATGGTTCGCGCCGAGGCATTACGGACATCAATCTGACGATCTCGCCCGGTGAGATTTTCGGATTTTTGGGGCCAAATGGGGCCGGGAAGTCGACGACGATTCGAGTTCTGATGGGGCTTTTAAGAGCCGGTTCCGGAGTTGCGCAAATCTTCGGGCGCGATTGCTGGAGTGAAGGCACAGAGATTCGCCGTGAAGTCGGTTACGTCGCGGGTGATGTTCGATTGTATCCCTGGCTGACGACTCGCCGAGCCCTCGCGATGCTTTCCAGAATTCATGGTCGCAGCCTGAATCAGAAAGGCTTTGAACTGGCAGAAAGATTTCGCCTGGAGCCTGACCTGCCGGTACGAAAAATGTCTCGCGGCAATCGACAAAAGGTGGCTCTTGTCCTGGCGCTGGCGCATGAGCCGAAGCTGGTGATTCTGGATGAGCCAACATCCGGACTCGATCCTCTGATGCAGGATACGTTGATGAGCTGTCTGCGGGAGATGGCGGTGAGCGGAAGAACAGTGATGTTTTCCAGCCATACGCTGAGTGAAGTGGAATCTCTGTGCGATCGGATCGCCATCGTTCGCAACGGGCGAATTGTGGAAGACTCCACGGTGAGTCGGCTGAAGGCTCAGGCTCCTCGACAGATCGTGGTAACACTTCACGACGGGCAGGATCATCGAAACCTGAAATGGCCCGAAAGCGTTGTCGTGAAGAGCGTTCCGAACTCATCGTCTCAGCAAATCATTGCCGAGAGCACTTCGGAGCTCGGAGTGAATCGTGAGCAGATCTGCATGCTGGAACTTGTCGGTTCGTCGGTCTCCTTTATGTCATGGGCAGCTGCTCAGGGATTTGCTGACATTATGATTGGGCCACCCTCACTGGATGTCCTGTTTCGCAAGTACTACGAGACTTCAACGGAGGCAGCGTAATGTTGGGGCTTCTGCAAAAAATCTGGATGGAAGTTCGCTGGCCGGTTCTGTGGCTGAGTCTTGGGCTCTGTGCCATCATGGGCCTGCTGACAGCGTTGCTTCCCAAGGTGCTGGGCAACATTCATCAGATGTTTGATAAGATGCCCATGGTCAAACCTCTGCTCACGGCATTGCTGGGAGTTGATCCCGGTGATCAGGTTTCGGCGCAGCTTTCTCAGGCCTTCCTGTGGGTGCATCCCACGGTGTTAACGCTGTTGTGGGCGCATGAGGTGATGTACTGTTCGCGCATGCCGGCTGGTGAAGTTGATCGAGGTACTGCCGACTTCCTGTTGTGTCTGCCTGTTTCGCGATGGAGCGTTTTCTGTTCAGAAACGATTGGCTGGCTGGTTAGCGGGCTGATGATTCTGTCGCTGGGATATGTCGGCCATCTGGTGGCATCACAGTTTGTGCAGCCAGGCATGCGACTTTCGATGTTGCATACATTGATGGTGATGGCGAATCTGGTCGCCGTGTATCTGGCCGTCGGGAGTTTTGCGTTTCTGATTTCTGCGTTCAGCGATCGGCGAGGGCGAGCAATTGGAGTAGTCTTTACTGTGTTGCTCGCTTCGTTTCTGTTGAACTTCCTCGCGCAGTTTCAGGATTGGGCGAAATCGATTTCGCCTTGGCTGTCTGTGATGGAATACTATCGCCCGGCGATCATTATTCAGACCGGAGTGTTTCCGTGGGGCGACGTCGGCGTACTTTTGGCGTCATCGGCTGTACTGTGGCTGGCGTCCGGTATGGTGTTCCGGACACGAAGCATCTGCACGGTCTAAGTTGCCGCAGAAAACCGGGACTGGCTGGTCGGAGCCCGTGCGAAATGCGAGCAGTTGTCTGAGAGTAGCCGGATTCGTGGGAATTCGGTGCGTCTCCGTGGAAGGCACCGAATTCTCACGAATCCGGCTACCAGGATACATCTCACTCCCTGCCCGCGTGCGGCCACTTCCAGAGTAATACTCCGCGACTACTTCGCAGGGAATCGCCAGCCGTCAGGAATCCTGGCCCCTTTGCGGAC
>CAIXQV010001067.1 GCA_903921605.1 uncultured Planctomycetaceae bacterium
CGCATCAAGGAGCGGAGAAGATCCGAAGTGGCTCGACCAGACTCGGTTCGTCAGGCGTTATTCTGCAGCATGACAAAGTCTGAGTCATCGCCGCGTAATGTCTGGATGGGCGTCCGGTGGCGGACGATCGTTTTGGAACCGAACCGGCATTCAATAAGTGCGTCTGGATGCGGCTTTCGGCTCAGGCGATGGTCAAATGATGGGGGAGCTTAAACCCTGCCAATCACTTGCGGGAAGGTGGCTGTGCGGCACGTGGAATGCCGCACAGAATCGAACCTGCATTTTCCCACTTTCGGGCGTAAATTAAGGTGAAATGGGCTGATTTTCAGCCCAGATGTGCTCACCAATAACATGGAGTCCAGCAATGTCAGTCCGAAGGATTCAGACAAGTTCAGTTTCCGGCAAGGCATAACACATGCGAATCAAATGAGCCACGTCCCTGCTCCGCATCTTGTCGTTAACTCTTGAACGGTGTGCTTCCACGGTCTTCACGCGAATCCCAAGGTGGTCGGAGATTCCTCGTGACGACTGCCCTTTGATCAGCAGGTCAAGCACCTGACGTTCACGTTCCGTTAGCCTGCTGAGCCCGGCAGCAATGTCTTCTGTACTGTCGAACAATGCTGAAGATGGGATGTCATAGTGTACGCAATAAGCTCTTGCGATCGTGGAAATCAGTTCATGGCTGTCCAGCGGACGGGAGATGAAATCGCTGGCCCCCTGCTGGAGAAGCTGAATACCTGCGGGAACATGAGCATGACTGGCAATGGCAACGACCTGGATGGCCGAATTGGCTTCCTGTAGCCGCGTCATAAGTTCCGCCACGGGCATTCCCTGAATGCGTGCATCGATGAGCACAACGCCAGGAACGTTATACTTTTCGTCGAGGTAGAATTCAGTCGCTGTGAGGTACTCGCGTACTTCGATCTGGGCTGTCCGAAGTAAGGCCGTCATTTCAGAGCGTACGGATTCATCGCTCTTGATCAGAAACACGGTAAAAGGTTTCCGTAATTCTGTCAGAACAAATTCTTCGGGCATAAGATTTCGCGGTGGACGGTGCATCTGTGAAGTAACCATAGAACCTTCTCTCGTAATTTCCCGCCGGTATATACCTGAGAGGCAATACCAGTTTGTGGATCAGGGATCCTCTCACGGAAGCGGAAACGGCTGGAATTAAAAGTACTGCAGTGGACTCATGGTGCCTGTGACTTCAAATCGAATTGAACCGGGACACCAATTCATCCATCCAATAAGACTTCGGGACCTGGGGGTTTCTTGAATTTCAAATCGTGAATCAATGTGAGTCAGGGGCGGACAGCGGACGCGCCACGGCCCCTGGTATTAATCTGCTGAATCGGCCTGCGGCTCGAGGGACAGTTCAGCGAAATTCGACGTCTCACTTCGTCGAGATCGAATTCCTCTTTCGACTGAATGGACGTGATGGTCAGGAACGGGACTGTCTACGTAGCCCATCGGATTGCTGGTGTCCGACAGTAGTTTGAATGCAAACTCCAGAGCCGCAGCGCGGGCTGCGTAGATTCTCCTGGCGTTTTCATTCAACCTCCTCGAGGAGAATTCTCTGCAAAGGCTGGCCTCAACCCGTATCCTGTCTCTGACCTTGTTTAACCAGGCACTCTCAACTTCAGGCAACTCTTTATTGTCAGTTCGAAAATAGGGTGTTGCAGCAGTGGTGGCAGATTGAGATTCCGGCACCGGGGCGAGTTCAGGACCTGAAGTCACGGCCTCAATTTCAAGGCTGTCGCCTGTAAAACGCATTCCTTGGCAGTGGACTGAGACCCATTGTTCGACCTCTTCCAGCAGTTGAGTTTCCGGAAGTTCAGTTTCGAAGGGAGCATTAATCATTGGAATATCCTACTCCGCGTCAGGACGCAGTTCTGACTGGCTCGAACATGATTGAAACTGTTTCGCTTCGACCACTTCTACCGTCCGTCATGTCCGACAAGGCCCATTGCAAATCAACAATTGCAGAGGGAGCCAAATCAAAATCCAGCCAACTCGTAGGCCCGAGGACTGAACTCAGCTTTTGTGAAAATTCCAGTTCCCGGTCTGTTCTGTAACTGCCAATTGGCAGCAAATAATTGTTTTGGAACAGAGCTTCCAGATTCGTGCTCACGTTGTCCGCCTTCACAATCAAACTCAGTGGTATTCCGTCCGAGATCAAAGAACAAAACTGACTAACGTCGTGAGGAAGACGATTCTCGGGACTCCTCTGCCGCAGATGGGGCGACCAGAACATCAGCCGCAGAAATCAACAAGGCCAATTCTGCTGAGGTCTGAGCGTGCAGTTTTCTGCAGGCTGACCCACGATACTTTTCGACTGTCTTCTCGGAAACGTGCAGTACGGCTGCGGCACGCTTGTTGGAGTATCCGTGAGCGACCAGCAGAACGACCTGCCGTTCCCGCAGACTGAGGATTGAAAGGGCCGTGCGAGCCGCTTTTCTGCGTCCACGAAACCACTCGGCGATCTCCTGGTCGGATGCTGTGTCTCGTGGGCTGCCAAGTCTTGAAGCGACCTCCAGGCAGCGACCACAGTGCTCAGATTCCGCATCAATCTCGACAGCCTTTGGACGCGAATCTCTGAGGCTCACTTCCAGGCCAAGGCTCTGCGCTTTCTCAATCAGAAATGAGACAAAATCAGTGTCGGCGAGGTGTCGTGGAAAATCGGTATCGTTGCGTTTCGGGACGGGCGGCATTAAAGTGCTTGTTGACAACATGATTGTCCTGCTTCCTGATTCACTCAGAGAACTCATGCCCTCAGACACAACGCAATGCGACAGCGTGAATGCTGTACTCGTCAGCGTGTGATTCTGAAGACAAATGTTATGAAATGAATGGTCAGCCCTGACTATTCACTTCCCAAACTACGCAGAGAGGAAAATCCTGCTGTGGGGCCGGTTTGCCCCATCCGTAATCCTTCAATGCAATGGCCGCGCCAATTGAGTTTTGTTTTTTCGAGAGGCTCGCTTTTACGAGCAGCAAGAAGCGGTTTCCCTTGGGACTTTTGGTCCATCGTCAGGGTTTGTCCCAGGGGGAGAAAAAATGAACGCTGTCGGGAATTGAACTGCAATTCCAGAAATTCCCTGTACTAATGACGGCACAAAATACAGTGCTCGCAAGTACTATTTTCAGTCTTGACGTTGGTCGATAGTTGACATGTCGGACGACGGGGCGATTTCATCCTCCAGTTGAGCTCAATGGAGTCGGTCTGGATTGTCTGATTGCCATTCATGACGTAAGGTCTTAATGGGTGACGCACGGATTTAGCGACGACCTGATGAGATTGTGCCGTGTCCCCAGCAACATTGAGGCTCATGCAACCGATGCTGAGCGAGCAGAACAAGAGCTGAGATTACGCTGGGGAAACAAAGGAGCACTCTGCTTCTGAGTCGTGTGGACTGAATCCATTGTTTGTAGGCAGGATGGTAGAAAAATGTCAGATGCAGGGTTGCCGGCAATGCTTGTCGTGGACGACGACGAGCTAACTCGTCTGTTCATGCGGGGATTTGCCCAGAAACTAGGGCTGCGGACCCTTGAAGCCGCCGATGGATTTGAAGCCCTTGAAAAGGTTAACGCCTCAGTCAAGGTGGCGTTGATCGATTTGCAGATGCCGCGAATGGGCGGTATGGAGCTAATCCCGGAACTTCGGAAACGCTTCCCTGCGCTTCGCTTCATTGTCGTTTCCGGGGCTGGTGATCTGGACGACGCTGTCGCGGTGATGAAACTGGGAGCCTGCGACTATCTTCAAAAGCCGGTCGACTTCACCTCACTGGCTGAATCCTTGTCGCGATACTGCGGCCCTGACCTTCCTTCCTCTGCAACTCCCTTCACCGCGGGACGTAAAGTCGGCGTGGCTTCAGTGGAAGCGGCACCAATCCTCACCGGGAGCTGGCGCGCGGATCTGCTGCGGATCGCTCCGCTTGATGCGACCGTCCTGATGACGGGAGAGACTGGCACCGGAAAATCGATGGCGGCAAAATTCATTCACGAGAACAGCCCGCGGGCCGCCAAGCCGCTTGTCAGTGTGAACTGTGCATCGCTTCCAAGAGATCTGATTGAATGTGAACTTTTCGGTCACAAAAAAGGGTCATTTACAGGGGCAGTCGAAGATCGAGCAGGGCGTGCTGAACTTGCTGATGGCGGAACTCTGTTTCTGGACGAGATCGGTGACTTACCACTCGAGCTTCAGCCAAAGCTACTCACGTTTCTGCAGGATAGAACGGCGTTTCGGATCGGAAGCAACATTCCTTACAAAGTCGATTGTCGGGTCATTGCCGCCACGCACCGTGATCTTCTGTCGTTATGCCGTGAAAAGCTGTTCAGAGAAGATCTCTTTTTTCGGCTGGATGTTCTCAGTGTCAAGTTGCCTCCGCTGCGTGAAAGAAAGCAGGAAATCGTCAGCATTGTTGAATCTTCGCTGCGGCGACTGGCTTCGCGTTATGGAAGAGCAGACATTGAAGCCTCAGACGAATTTCTCGAGAGTATTCTGAACCATTCCTGGCCCGGAAACATTCGGGAGCTGGAGAATGTTCTGGAGCGTGCTGTGGCCTTTGCTGAAGGCTCCGTGCTGACTCGGGAAGATGTTCGTCTTTCAAATTATTCAGTGGCCGCATTGCCAATACGGAACGACGTCTCGGCTCCCGCCGACAATTCCTCTGACAATTCACTGGCTGGAATGACGCTTGATGATGTTGAAAAGATGGCGGTCGAGCAGACGCTGCGTTCTGTCGGAGGAAACAAGGCGCGTGCCGCAAGAGAGCTTGGAATCAGCGAAAAGTCCATTTACAACAAAATGAAGAGGCTTGGGCTGGACTACTGAGGCTCGGCGTTTCTTGTCCGCGCGCGATCGGCAGTTTGCCGCGCTATGAAACGACCGGGGCAACGGTTACGTGCCTGCCTGCCGATCGTTTGTTTCTTCAGTGGTCTATCCGCGGCGATCCAGCGTCTGACGAATTTTCCGTGCCAGAGCAAGAGGCGTGAAGGGTTTCTGCATAAACGCATCCGCAGCGGTTTCGACGCCGTAACGAATCACAGCATCTCCCGTATAGCCGCTCATGTAGAGCACATGGACCAGCGGCCATCGTCTGCGAAACCGTTCGACCAATTCTCGTCCATTCATGCCGGGCATAACGACGTCTGTCAGCAGCAGATCAATGTTCCCTACATGATCAGCGGCCTGAGCCAGTGCTTCAGCACCACTTTCAGCAGCGATGACCGTGTAACCCTGAGTTTCAAGCACAAGCCGAATCAATCGTCGAACCGATTCTTCATCTTCCACAAAGCAAATCGTTTCGGTACCGATAGGCGCAAAGTCCTGCGCAGAGAGCTCTGCAGGCGACTCTGCGCTTTCTGCAGCCGGAAGATGCACAATAAACGTGGTGCCTATTCCCACTGCACTGTTAAGGCTGATGCTACCACCGGATTGCCTGACTATTCCATAGACCGTGGCAAGTCCGAGTCCCGTTCCGCTGCCAGCAGCTTTGGTGGTAAAGAATGGCTCAAAAACTCGGTTTTGAATCTCC
>CAIXQV010001068.1 GCA_903921605.1 uncultured Planctomycetaceae bacterium
AGCCGGTTTTGTTGTCTTCAACTGGCCGATTCCTGTTCAACTAAGGTTCAATTCCCTTGAAAATACTCGCACTGGAACCGTCGTATCATTCGCTCTTTGATCCACTTCCCGACGGAGTCTCTCTGGTAACAGAACCGGAAGCCGATGTTGAGCTTGCGGTCCTGGGGATTGATCAGCAGTCTCGCTTAAGCAGCCTGATACCGGCGCTGACAAGCCTGCGCGCCATCCAGTCGCTCAACTCGGGCGTGGATTGGTTATTGCCGACCTTGCCAGCGACTGTCGAAGTCTACAACGCCAGCGGTGTTCACGATGCGGCTGTCGCGGAATGGATCGTGGCTGTACTGCTCTCACTGCGCCGGCGACTGCCGGACCTGCGGGAGGCGCAGCAGCGCGGTGAGTGGATCGTGAACACCAACGACGCGACGGCCAACGGGGCGCCTCCTATCGGTCCCATCGATACGCTTGAAGGAGGCAATGTACTGATTATTGGTTTCGGTTCGATTGGGCGCGCACTTGCTACGAGGTTGTCGCCATTTGGGATTCGAGTCCAGGGCGTTGCCAGGCGGGCACGCCCCGATGCTCTGACACTGGACGCGTTACCGGATCTGCTCCCTTCAGCCGACGCGGTGGTCCTGCTTGTACCGCTCTCGGAGGCTACCGAACGGCTGGTTGACTCGAACTTCCTGGCCCGGATGAAGCCGGGGGCAATTCTGATCAATGCCGCTCGAGGGCGACTGGTCGACACGGAGGCGTTAATTCAGGCACTCCGCGGAGGAAACCTTTTCGCGGCGATTGATGTCACCGACCCGGAACCGCTGCCGAGCGGCCACCCGCTGTGGCAGGCTCCCAATCTGATGATCACGCCGCATGTTGCAGGCGCCGTTGCGAGCTGGAAAGCCCGTGCTTACCGTTTTACCCGTGAGCAATTGCTGCGGTACGTCAACGGCCAGCCCTTACTAAACCGCGTTCAATGAAACCAAGGGCAGACACTTCCATTTCGCATTTTCGTGAATCGGGGCACGCTCACAGGAGCCGCGGTTGAAGATCTGAAGACAAATCCATCGCCAGACGGTGCGCTGGAAGCCGCTCACCAAAATCGTTTCCTCGTCGATCACTTCCGCAATTTCTTCGCAGCCGTGCGTGATAAAAAAGAACCGCTCTCCGACGTCTTCAGTCATCATCGCGCTCTTTCAACCTGTCATCTCGCCGGCATTTCCGCCCGTTTGAATCGCAAGCTCACAGGGAACCCTCAGCTCGAATTGATTGTCAGCGACACACAGGCTCAGGGGCTGGTTGCTCGCGAGTATCGCAAAGGCTTTGAGATATCGAAGGGCTGATCCTGACTGGTCTTCGCCCCGCTCTGTGTTAAACCTTGGTCTCCCCGGAAGGAGCTCTCTTTATAATCTGCCGCAGAAAGTCGCATTGTTAAATCTGGCAGAATTTGGCCCGAACAAGCCACTTGATAGCAGCTATGATCTGAAGTTCTTGTCGCAGGAGGTTTCTGAAATCCGACAGGCGTTTGACTGTCTTGCTGGAAACATAGACTGATGTGGGACGGCTACCGAAGATGGAGGCGCGCTTTTGTGCCAGTGCTCATAACGGCCTCGCTCGCCTTGATGAAGCTTAACGCGGAAGATTCGGCACTTTGGCGTGCCGGAGTTGTGCTGGCCGCGGTGATGGGGCTGGCTTACGTGATCGAGGAAATCGCCCGGAACTTAAAAAGTGAAGGACGCCCCTGTTCAAACTGTGGTGAGAAAGCTCGATTGAAGTCCTTCAGCATTCGAAACATCTGTCCACATTGTGGCGGGCAAATATAAGGAACTGACGACACAGGACCTGGAATCTTAAGAGTCTCTCTCGCCAAACAGTTAATTTGATTCGTAAAGACAACAGGATGGGTCCCGCCGTTGTGATTGTGGGTCAGGGGTTTGTGTTAGTCAGGTTCTGAATACTTTTCGGGATTGTGGACCTGTCCATGAATAGAATCTGATCCGATATCCTGGTCGTCCGGGCCTGCGCGGGTCGATCTGCAGGCCGTTGACAAACACGGTCTCTCGTCTAGGATCCCGCGCGGAAAAGAACCGTGGCCATCTGTTTGTGTTGCCGCGAAACTGATCGTTTTATAACCGGCTGTTGAAACAGCCCGGCGGTTTATGGCATGCAGGACGTGAAGGCGTCGTGGATGCCCTTGTTCTGGAAAGCTTTTTTTGTCGTTGTGACTTAACTCGGAAGAAAAATTATGCAACTTGGTAAACGCTGTGTCGCGGAAGCTATTGGAACTTTCTGGCTGGTCTTCGGAGGTTGCGGAAGCGCTGTTCTGGCCGCCATGTTTGAAGCTCCAATGGGCTCAGGCACCGTGAATCTCGGTATTGGGTTTGTAGGGGTTTCCCTGGCCTTCGGATTAACGGTACTGACAATGGCTTATGCCATTGGCCACATTTCTGGGTGTCACTTGAACCCAGCCGTTTCAGCAGGACTAGTGGCCGGAGGTCGTTTTCCAGCCGGGGAATTTGTGCCGTATGTCATTTCGCAGGTGGCGGGTGCCATTGCCGGTGCTGCAGCTTTATATCTAATCGCATCTGGAAAGGCGGATTTTTCGCTGGCAGGCGGATTTGCGTCCAACGGTTACGGTGACCATTCTCCCGGGAAGTACGCGATGCTGGCCTGCTTCGTTTCCGAAGTCGTGCTTACGTTTATGTTTCTCATGATTATTCTGGGAGCAACGGATCGACGAGCACCTGCGGGATTTGCACCCATCGCGATTGGCCTGGGGTTGACTCTGATTCATTTGATTGGCATCCCTGTCACCAACCTATCCGTCAATCCGGCAAGGTCCACAGGCCCGGCAATATTTGTGCAGGGATGGGCTTTGGCGCAGTTGTGGTTGTTCTGGGTTGCCCCGATTATTGGGGCTGTGATCGCTGGAGTGCTCTATAAGACCTGCTTTGAAGCCAGCAAGGCGGACAAATAAGCAGACGCTGTGAGACTGATGTAGGATTAGCGGATATCGCGGCATGTTGCGATGAGACCGGGCGTTGCACGCCTGGGGCAGCATTGCGTGTCGTGTTATCCGCTTTCCAGTTATCCGCTTTCCAGGGCCACTGCGTGCAACTCGCTGTCCGTGCGCAACTCGCTGTCCGTGCGACGAGGCAGCCACAATAATGAACACCCCAACGACGCGCCCCAACGAAAATTCCCATAAACCCTTCCCTCAATAGCGCGTCCCAACATCGCGTGTCCAACGAGAGTGCCCTCATGTCAGAAGAGAACAATGACGTTTCCCGTCGTTCATTACTTAAGAGTGCCGCGGTCGGCGGCGTTGGACTCGTCGCTGGCGGATCAATTCTTGCGGGGAGTGGAAGCGACAAAGTTAGCGGAGCAATAGAACGAGTCGCAGCGAGGGACGAGTGGTTTTCGCAGCGAGCTTTTTGCCTCAGCGGCAACAAAGTGTTGAAGACGAGTGAGGGCAGTGCTCTTCCTGCAACAACGCTCTCTCGCCAGATCTACCGTCCTCGATCGGCCCAGGAGATTGCCGAACTGGTCAAATCCTCATCCGAAAAAACGCCAATTGCATGTGTCTGCGGAGGTCACGAATCTTCGAACGCGGCCATGTTTGCCAGCAGCGATGCTATCGTTTTGGATTTGGTGCATCTGAAATCGATCGAGTTTCATCGTGACGATGAAGGCCTGCTGGTCACGGTGGGTGCTGGTGTCGTTTTTCGTGAACTCGTGGAAGCAGTGAAGGGCCGTCAAGGCGCTTTGCCGGTGGGGACCGGTCCGGGTGTCGGCGTGGTTGGCTACATCGTCAACGGCGGATTGAGTGGTTACTTCTCGCGACGGCTGGGGTTGTTAGGACAGCGAGTCGTCAGGCTGACCATGGTGTCGGCAGCGGGCGACCTCCGTGTGCTTACTCCTGAGGACGAGCTTTTCACCGCCATGCTCGGCGCCGGTAGTGCGTTGGGCATTGTTGTTGATGTCACGATTCGCATGGAACATGAGAGCATTCTCCAGAGCGCAGAGCAAAGGGTTGTCTCTTTCGAAACACGAGAACAGGCGGTGAATTTTTCACGAGCTGCGCTGCGTATCCAGAGAGATCATGTACTTCCCAACGAATCAGTCTCGATGGAGTTGGTCGTCACTGGCACGAAAGCGCTGGTCGCGACTGTGATCTTTTACGATTCTTTTCAGGGCAACGCCGCGGAGTTCGTCAAGCCGCTGGAGGATCTCGCGGCCAGCCTGAAACTTCCGATCGTGATGAAGTCGCAATGGACATCATGGTATGAAGCTGCGGCCGCGCTGTGGCCCGTCATCGCCGAAATGAAGGGCAATCCGCTTGCCATGCTTCAACACTGCGTTGGAACCAGTGAGATTCCCGATGACGCCATCCTGAACTTTGTCTGCGACACGGTCGTTGCCGAAGCTCCGTTGGACGAGGCCAGGTTTTCGATCGTGGAAATTCGGACGCTGGGCGGGGCGGCTCTGTCGATGGCAAAACTTCCCAGTGGCAATTGTCATCACCAGTTCTTTGTCGATCTCATCACCCTCTACGACGCGCAGGACAAGTCGATTGAGGAGCGAAAGGAAATTGCCGACCTCACCAAACGCATTATTGACAAAGCGCGAGAGGTGGACGGTCTGTCGGTCGACTTTAGCGGGACGCATTCGCAACCTGATGATGTAAACTCTTCTGTTTCGTCGTCCATGATCTTTGGGACAGAGGCCATGTCGGAAT
>CAIXQV010001069.1 GCA_903921605.1 uncultured Planctomycetaceae bacterium
CAATTCAACCCCTGTGGCGAAGAAATTTCGGCACCGGGGTTTGTTTATGCGCCGAAAGCAAATAGAGGTGCATCCGGGTTTATAGTCGGGCTTTTATGGCTCGTTTTCCGGATTGAATCGCGATGTTGGACCGAGAGTTTTTCCACGAGATCCTGGTATTGACGACTCCATGGACAGTTTCAAAAAGTGTCTCTGCGCGAAATGAAGTGCGCGAACTCGCATAGCAAGGTGGCACTGCAGTTTTCGAACCCCGGAGAAGGTTGCTGTGATTAACCGCAAAGCGGTTCAAGAAGGTAAGGCCCATTGTTCGATTTTCATCAGAGCGCACCTCAAGCACATGAATGTGCTGTTGGCTCCGAGATGCGGAGTGCGGCTCCAAGGGAAGCGGCGGGCAGAGTACCAGAGAATCGTATGCCGCTGGTGGGGGATTGTATTGCTGGCTGTTTGCATAGTCTACGTGCAGATGGCTATTCCTCGGCATCGCCCCGAAGGATTGGCTCTGATACGATTGGAGGAGATTCTCGAAATGCAGTGCTGGGGACGATTCACATGCCTTTCAATCGCGTCACGAACAAGCACCTTGTCTGGTGCATACACATCTTGGCGTACGTCTTCAGCCTGCTGGTGCTGGCAGTCTCGGCATTCAGTCACAGCAGCGGATTCTATTTGATGAACTCGGCTAAGACTGGTGGCAACACCTTCGTTGTTTACATCTGCAGCGGAGAGTTCTTTTTTGTCCGACAATGGGATTTCCCCTTCCCCCGAGAATTTGATTGCGGCTTTTGTGATCTCGATGTTTGGCCTGCAATAAAGAGCGATTTGTCACGTCAGAGCAAGGACTTCGAGCTTCTGCGCTTTGCTCGCCACTCGGGAATCAACTGCACGATTTACTTCGGTATTCTCCAGAGCTTCCTGCTCCTACCCATGGCTTGGCTATCCGGCTTCTACCTGTTCAAACTTCGCCGTCACTTTCGTGCAAGGCATTCGGACACGCTGACATACTAATCCTCGCCCTCCGTCCCTTCCGGCCAATGAAGCGAACCTCTACACGGGTTCCGCCAATCTGCAGCGAGCAGCTTTCTCCCTGAGAGAGCCAGTCCACAAGCTCCACAGGTTCGATGTATTCGACGATCTGGTTTTCAGCGGTTTGTCTGATCAGTGTCCTGTTCGGACACCTAAAACAAACTGTGGTGGGTATTTCGAGGGCGACGAGAGGGGTATGTTACAGTTATGAGGAGATTGTAAAACGTGACAAACTGAGTCTGGATCTCTTCAATATCAAAGTCTTACGGACGTCGATTCATTACCTGCGCCAGACATACTTGCGACGGAAATTGCGGATGAATTACAGACCGCATTTGACCTGTTCAGTAAGATCGCGGCACGGTTACCAAAATCATCTGCGTGACATAGTTCATACTGGCGTGGTCGGCTTAGATATCGAAGGAGTTATTGATGAAAGGTAACCTGCCCCAACTCATCAAAGAGGTACGTCATGACCTAAGTGACTGGCCATGGCACTTTACTAGATGGGATCGTCAGCCGTTCGAGGCACTGAAGCAAATCATTGCGTCGAAGCACATTCTGGGCAGCCAAGACAAATTCTGCGCTGAAAAAGCAGTATGCCTGATAGAAATGCCACTCACCGAAGCTTATCGTCAATCGCAATTGCTGGACGAGCATTCGTACAACCGATTCAGCGACTACGGAATTGGCTTTAAAAAGAGCTTGATCGCGGCCAAGGGCGGATTGCCGGTCATCTACCAACCGAACAGGTGCTCAAGTTCTTTGATACATCGGTGCGTTGGCGACACTGCGAGTTGGACTTTTCGAAGGGCATTGACTTCACTTGGCAACGTGAATGGCGTGTCCCAGGTGACGAGTTGCAGTTTTCCGACGAGGACGAAGTCATGATTGTTGTGAAAAAGGAAGAGGAGGCAATAGAGATTGCCACTGACAACTGGGGAATTGATCATGAACGCGACGAAGTCTACTTCGATGTTATTTAGTCGTACATTACGCATGACAATCTTGCAGCTGCGAACCGACCGGCCGACGTAGAGGTACTTCGCACGGCAAGGGGGTTTACAGCTGCCGGACTCGCCAAACGCGGCGGCCGTGTCTGGCTCCTGTGAATTCTGAACACCCAGGTTTCTGGAGCAGCAGCTGATTTCACGCCATCAAAAACCAGCACCCCGAAAGGGAACGGCCTGTTAACTCGGCGACACGGGCCAACCCGAGACTCAGAGAGTTTTGCCCCAAATCGAGCCCGCCAGAAGGGTCCCTTCCGGACCCCGATAGGGACCGTCACAAAACAGAGACATCGCCCGCATGGCGTCGCATGTCGTAAACCGCACGAAACACTGGGGTAAACGAAAAAACGCCGAGAGGGACACTCTCGGCGTTCTTGGTTAACTTCCCGGTAAGCGGTAGTCCGCTGATTTTGAGAAAGCTCCCCCGATAGGACTCGAACCTATGACAAGGCGATTAACAGTCGCCTGCTCTACCAACTGAGCTACAGGGGAATCTTTTCGCTGGTTTCACTCGGCCTTCCACTATCGTCTGACATTGAATAGCCGAAAGATCCCTGCGAGAGGGCGGAAAGTAGCGAGCGAAGTTGTTGGTTGCAAGTCTGATTCTAACCTGTTGTCTCCTCGATTCCGATTGAGAATCTGAGAATCGGCAGATTCTGCAACTCTGGCAGCCAGAACTCCCCTTTCCTGCCGCTTGCGGTCGCCACTTCTTTCTCTGAGATGACACGGGCAGGGACGTGGTTCACCGGAATTTCGCATGTGGGCAGGATTTTCAGGGATCAACGCCCCCCTGATCTCCCCTCGGGTGGCTCCGGCGAGCCTGACGACACTGCGGAATTGAACGACCGAAACGATAGACAACAACTTCTGTCGGGCGAATCGGCGGCGGACGATTGGTTTGAAGTGCTTGAGGCGATATCATACGGCCAAACGCGGTTCCTCCGGGCCGACGTGATTCCGTTTCTGCTCGCCATCTGTCGCGAGCTTTCTTCTGGAATATTGAACTCGTCGGACTATGGACGAACTGCAGCACGAGTGCGGCGTGGCCGCCGTGTACCACCTGAATTCCGGTGATCTTAGCCCGCTGATCCCCAAACTTCGCAGGAAAGATAAGTCGTTTATCGATCCCGCGACCGAGGATGCTCAGACGGTTCGCAACCGCGCGTCGCGGCTGATTCCGGGTATGCTGCTGGATATGCAGAACCGCGGCCAGTTGGCGGCGGGACTCACCAGCTACAATCCAGCGCGCCTGCAGCTGCTTCAGACACGCAAGGACGTCGGCGGCGTAGCCGAAGTCTTTCGCATGAATCATGAAGGTCCGTATAAAGAGCTGATGGCCGAGCATGCCGGACAGGCCGCCATTGGTCATGTCCGCTATGCGACCTGCGGTAAGGATGACCCCAGTTACGCGCAGCCGTTTGAACGCCAGCACATCGCTCGCTCCAAATGGTTCAGCTTCGCCTTCAATGGGCAACTGGCGAACTACACCGAGCTGCGCGAAGAGATTCTTTCAACGACCGACTTCCACCTGACTCGTGAAACCGACACGGAAGTTCTGCATCATCTGATTTCGCACGAACTGTCTCTGAACGCCCATGTGACTCCAGTTGAACTTCTGCGAACTTTGTCGAAACGACTCGATGGCTCCTGGAACATCGTCTTCCTGAATGCTCGCGGTCAGATGTTTGTATCCCGCGACCCGCTGGGGATGCGACCTCTGTGCTACGCAGTCGAAGGTTCGATGTTTGCGGCCGCCAGTGAAAGCGTCGCACTGACTCACCTGGGATTTTCTGAAGACAGCGTCAAGAACGTTCCACCGGGACACGTCGTTGTGGTCGATGGCCAGACGGTGCGAGTTGAAAAGTATGCGGAAAGTCCGAAGAAAGCTCATTGTTTCTTCGAGTGGATTTACTTTGCGAACGCGGGCAGCACGTTTGACGATGCGGGAGTCTACCTGTCTCGCAAACGTCTTGGTGAAGAACTGGCCAGGCGTGAAACACTGCCCATCGATGACGACGTGATCGTGGTGCCGGTTCCGGACACGGCCAAAGCCGCAGCCGACAGCATGGCATTTCAGTTGAAGGTTCCTTCCCTCGAAGGACTGATCCGCAATCGCTACATCGGTCGTACCTTTATCGAAGGCAACAACCGCGCGGACAAAGTGCGAATGAAGTACACGCCGCTGCCGGAAGTCATGGAAGGCAAGCGGATTCTGTTGGTGGATGATTCCATCGTACGAGCCACGACATTGAAAGAACTACTGGCGCTGTTAAAAGATCGAGGTCGCGCGAAGGAGATTCATGTTCGTATCGCCTGCCCACCAATTATCTCGCCGTGCTTTTACGGCATCGATATGTCGACTGTGGGAGAGTTGTTTGCGCCGGCTTTCATGGCTGGTCACGTGATCACTCCGGAAGAAGAACAGGCGATGGCCGATGCAATCGGAGCGACAAGTCTGCGATATCTTCCGGTCGAAGCGCTAGCTAACTGCGTTGGACTTCCGGAACACTCCTTGTGCCAGGCTTGCGTGAACACGGTTTATCCGACTCCTGCTGGAGAGCGGATGTATCAACTGGCCCTGGCAAAGTCGGATGAGGAACGAATCGCCTGCCAGAACGGTGGCAGCCCTGATGAAGCTTCCGGAAACCGGCAGCGGATTTACGTCTGATCGGCTTAGATTGGCGAACTCCGCGACAGGGGGCTCTCGCTTGAGTTGCCAATACGTGGGATGACATTTGCACCAAGGGATCTCGGCGCGAACGAATCCTGCATTGCGAGTGTCACGGAGTGCATGGTCAAACTCAGAGATGTAGGTTGGATATTCTTGTCCGACTGAGTTTCGACGGGCAGGAATGCCCATCCTACCGGAAAGTTACGCCAGCGTTATTCCTCATTAACGGCTTCCTGATCAATGACGATGGCTTCTGGAGAATCTCATAGTGAATCCGCTCCGGAAGCTGGCAGCATGTCGGAGCTGTTCCGTGTCGCTGTTCCGCTGATGCTAAGCGCCGGTTCGCAGTCGCTGATGAACGCGGCGGACCGCATCGTGCTGGCTGGTTGCTCCGAGGCAGCTCTGGCGGCGGTCACACCGGCGTCGATGCTGCACTGGACGGTCGTCTGCATCCCGATGGGAACAATTCTTTACGCGAACACGTTTATCTCGCAGTACGATGGGGCGGCAAAAAAAGAGCGAATGATGGCGTCGCTGTGGCAGGCGATCTGGCTGTCACTGGTGACGGGAATTCTCCTGCTGGGGTGTCTGCCGCTCAGTCGCCCATTGTTGTCTCTGACCGGGCATTCGCCTGAGATCGTCGAGCTGGAAGCTCAGTACTTCAATACGCTGTGCGCGGGCAGCCCGATGCTGTTGCTGTCGACCGCGCTCAGTTGCTTCTTCAATGGGCGACGGCGAACTTCGGTCGTGATGTGTATCAGTTTTGCCGGAGTCTTCTTCAACTTTGGTGTTGATTATCTGCTGGTCTATGGCATTGGCCCATTCCCGGAGCTCGGGATTCGTGGCGCGGCACTGGCGACGGTGCTGGCGCGATGCGGTGAAGTTTTTGTATATGCGCTGCTGATGCTGCGCGAAGCAAAACGAGAACAACTTCCGTTAATGGCGTCGCGACGACTGGACTTTGATCTTCTGCGAAAATTTCTGCGTTTCGGTGTGCCGAGCGGTCTGCATTACTTCGTCGACAATTCGGGCTTCACGGTCTTTCTGCTGATCATCGGAAATCTGAGCAGCTCCGATCTGGCCGCCACTAATCTGGCCTTCAGTGTTAACGGGCTGATCTTCATTCCGTTGCTCGGATTCGGCACCGCGATTCAGACGTTGGTGGGCCATCACATCGGAGCAGAGAATATTCCTGCGGCAAAACGGACGACGAACAATGCGGTGCTGTTGGGAGTTCTCTGGACGGGTATCACGGCGCTGATGCTGATCTTTTTCCCCGAGACATGTTTGCGGCCATTTTTCTTGTTCGCAGATCCGGATTCCGGCCAGGGCGCTGATGTGAAAACCTTGGCGCGACTGGCTGCAACACTGCTGCAGTTTGTCGCAGTCTATTCAGTCTTTGATGCGTTGGCCGTCGTGTTTTCTTCAGCGTTGCGAGGAGCCGGCGACACCGTTTATCCGATGTTGATTACACTGTTGTCCAGTTGGCTGGTGATGGTGCTGCCGGCAGCGTTAATCATTCGGTCGGACAATCCGACGATCTTCGCCATCTGGATGACTGCGACAATTCACATCAGCCTGACGGGATTCTGTATGTGGATGCGATATCTGACAGGCCGCTGGCAACGGCTGCGGCTGGCGTCTGATGCGGTTGAACAACTGCCGGTTTAACAGCACAAATCCCGTCGGCGGAGCGACGGGTGTACGGTACGCTCGTCGCTCTGTCGACGGGAGCTTGCGGCGCTTCAGCTCAGGACTTCTTTTACGACATGTCCATGCACATCCGTCAGCCGACGATCAACGCCACTGTGACGGAATGTCAGACGTGTATGATCGATGCCCAATAAATGCAGAATCGTGGCGTGCAGGTCGTAGCAGTAAGTGACACCTTCCACGGCTTTGTATCCGAGATCATCACTTCGCCCATGCGAAACTCCGGCCTTGATTCCGGCGCCGGCCAGCCACGTCACAAAGGTTCCTCCGTTGTGATCGCGACCATTGCCTCCCTGAGCAAACGGAGTTCGGCCAAATTCAGTCGAGCACACAACCAGCGTGTCTTCCATCATGCCTCGCTGTTTGAGATCCGTCAGCAGGGCTGCGATCGGGCGATCAATGCTGGTCGCCATCGGCGGTAGTTCGTTGGGAATACTGCCATGATTGTCCCAGTTGTTGACGGCTCCTGAGAGACCGCTCCAAACCTGCACAAATCGACTGCCTCGCTCCAGCATGCGGCGAGCCAGCAAGCAGCGTTTTCCGAAATCCTGAGTCGCGGAATCAGCGATTCCGTACGACTGATGAATAGCTTCGCTCTCCTGCGAAAGATCGAAGACTTCAGGAGCGCTCAATTGCATCTTTGCAGCGACTTCCGAAGCGGCAATTCGTGCTTCAAGGCGACTGTCTTCAGGCCGTAGTTCCGCATGACGGCGATTCAGTGTTTGCAGAACTTCCAGAGCCTTACGATCAGACTCGCCCTGTGCAAAGCTATATTTTGAGGATGCGAATAAATCAGGAACGGGCTGAGTTCCCCCGGCGTTGATCAATGTTCCCTGAAAGCGTGCCGGCAAAAATCCGGCACTAAAGTTTCCCTTGGAGTTATACGGCAGTCCTCGCTGATCCGGCAGCACGACAAACGAAGGGAAGTTGTCGGAGAGATCTCCCAGCGCATACGAGATCCATGCGCCCATGCAGGGAAAACCGGGCAGCAGAAAACCGGTATTCATCATGTAACTGCCGGGCCCATGGACATTGGTCTTCGTTGTCATGGCCATCAGGAACGCGATGTCATCGACCATTTTGGCCTGTTCCGGAAACACACTGCTGACCCAGCGACCGGATTGACCATACTGCTGGAATGTAAACGGACTCTTCATCACTGCCCCGGCCGGAGCAGTAAAGCCTTCGGGTTTTTCCTTTGGCCCCAGCATCTGACCGTTGAGCCGTTCCAGTTCCGGCTTATAGTCAAACGTATCCATCTGACTGGCACCACCATTCAGGAACAGCTGAATGATACGTTTCACTTTCGCCGGATGATG
This sequence comes from uncultured Planctomycetaceae bacterium, assembly GCA_903921605.1. The sequence continues at coordinate 7,737 of CAIXQV010001069.1, forward strand.
CAATCCTCCGTTCAGATTCTCAGCTTGCGCAGCCGCGACAGTATCCGCAGCCAGCATCTGTGCCAACGCAATCCCTCCAATGCCGCCAGCGAGTTGCTGCACAAACGCGGCTCGCGTAATAGGTGAACGAGAAGACGGAGAAAGCGTCGTCGACGGAAGGAAGGCGGGAGAGCTTTGGTTCATCGCTGATTCGCCTGATCGGGGAGGGAAATGCATTATCGCGGGACCTGAGTCTATCAGGCGTCTCATCTGATCAAAAACAGATCCTCAAATTTCCTGCTGTCGTCGAGCTATTCAGGTGCGGGAGGCTGGGCTGCGGAGAAAGTTTCCAACAACTCGTCTAACACAGCTGCACCGTCGGTTTCGTCAGCTTCCAATGGCCAGTAGGCGTCGTGAGCATCGACGACTCGCAGATGTCCTTTGTGCAGGTGCGACAGCATGCGAATGCGTTTGGCATCGCGATACCGAAAGACCGCGTAGCCATTTTCGAGGTGGACGTTTTCTACTCGCCACGCAAGGGCTCGTAGATTGAGTTCGCGCAGTTGAATCATGCGGCGAGCGGCCGTCGGAATTGGCCCGAACCGATCGCGGAGTTCTGTTTCAAGTTCGCTGAGCTGATCAAGAGTGTTGGCCTGCGAGAGCCTGCGGTAAACTTCAATCTTGAGCTTCTGCTCGGCGACATATTTGTCGGGGATAAAATTGCTGACCGGCAATTCGATTTTGCAATGACGCTGATAACGCAGCGGTTGCTTCTTCAGCGATCGAACGGCGTTCTCCAGCAGTTGGCAATACAGTTCGTAACCAACGGCCGCAATATTGCCGCTCTGTTCGGTGCCGAGAATATTCCCGGCTCCTCGAATTTCCAGGTCGCGCATGGCGATTCGGAATCCTGCTCCCAATTCGCTGTACTCTTCGATCGCCTTGAGTCGCCGAGTCGCCTTGGTCGTAACGGCCTTACCTTCTTCGAGAAGCAGATAACAATACGCTCTGTGGCGATCTCGACCGACTCGCCCACGCAGCTGATGCAGATCCGCGAGCCCGTAGTTTTCGGCTTGATGAATAAACATCGTATTCGCGTTGGAGATATCGAGGCCGCTTTCGATAATCGTTGTCGCCAGCAGGATGTCGGCTTTTCCTGTGACGAACGCCATCATCGCTGACTCCAGTTCGTCCTCATCCATCTGACCATGAGCGATCACAAGACTGGCTTCGGGAGCAATTCGCTTCAAACGCTCAGCGATCTCTTCGATATCGTGAACGCGGTTGTGGACAAAATAGATCTGCCCGCCTCGATTGAGTTCTCGCATCATCGCGCTGCGAACCAGATTTTCGTCGAACCGACCCACTCGCGTTTCAATCGGCACGCGATCGCGCGGAGGAGTGGTCAGGCTGCTGATATCACGAATTCCAAGCAGCGACATATGCAGTGTGCGAGGAATCGGCGTGGCGGTCAGAGTCAGCACATCCACATCGGCACGGATTTGCTTCAGACGTTCTTTGACTTTGACTCCGAACTTTTGTTCTTCGTCGACAACAAGGAGGCCGAGGTCGCGAAACTTCACGTCTTTCGACACCAGCCGATGTGTGCCGATCACGATGTCGATGCTGCCCTCTTTCAGGCGTTCGAGGATGCGACTTTGTTCAGCCGGCGAACGATAACGCGACAGCATTTCGACAGTGACAGGGAACTCTGCCATCCGCTGGCTGAAGGTGCGAAAATGCTGTTCGGCCAGAACTGTCGTCGGGACCAGAACGGCCACCTGTCGACCATTATCAACGGCCTTGAAGACCGCCCGCATCGCGACTTCCGTTTTTCCGAAGCCGACATCCCCGCAGATCAGGCGGTCCATCGGTTTCGCCTGTTCCATATCGCCTTTCAGGTCAATGATTGCGGAAGCCTGATCCGCAGTTTCTGTAAACGGAAACGCTTTCTCAAACTCCTGCTGCAGATGCGAGTCTGCTCGACACTGAAGCCCGGACTTTGATGCTCGTTCAGCTTGAAGCTGCAGCATGTCCGTTGCCATATCAGAAATGGCTTCGGCAACCTGGTCCTTCTTCTTCAGCCACGATGTGCCGCCATACTTTGTCAGTTCAGGATTTGTTTTCGCGGGCCCGATGTATTTCTGAACCAGATGAATCAGCGAGACCGGAACGTAGACAATCAGAGCGTCGCGAAATTCCAGCAGCAGATGTTCTTCCTGCTGGCCATTAGCGCCAGTCATTGCCATGCCGCGATATCGCGCGATTCCGTGAGCCACATGCACAACAAGATCACCTTCGCGCAGGTCGAGAAAAGTGTCAATCGTGCGTGAATCGGTGCGGCGTTTTCGAGTCGTCGCGCGAGTCGGGGTGCGGGAGAATAACTCGTTGTCGCTAATCACAATCAGCGCGTGATCAAGCAACCGGAATCCTCTTCGAATCCGCCCTGTCGTCAGGCAAATTCGTGATGCCAGCGAGGTGCCAGATGCGGAGTCTGTTTCTGCGATCAATTCCTGCAGTCGGCCCTGTTCGCCTTCGTTGTGGCAACATAAGAGGACGGAATCGGATGGTCCCAGCAGTTCGGAAAGTTCCACCAGGGCATCGCGGCGACTTCCGGAAAATCGTTCGACGGCTTCAATCGACAGATGACACGACTGTTCGTAACCGTCGACGCCCAGAGCATCGATCGTGACGGAAGAGAACTCCATCAGGCGAGCCATTGTGGCATCAACGCCGTAAAGTCCCACGGGATTGGACAGTCGCTGCAGATACATGCGGCCTTCACTGATCGCCTGCTGCATATCTGTCAGGATCACGATCGTCTGACGAGACAGCGAATCAATCAGGCTTTCGGTTTCTCCGCTGAATAAAGGAGCCGACTTTGGAGTTGCTGATGTTGGAACCGCCGCCGTCAATGCATCGCCTGGCCTTAAGTCAGGCGTCGCTTTTTTTGATTTTCCTTTACGGCTTGATGTCGTGCTGCTCGGAACGGAATTTGTTTGCGGCGTTGCGTCAGTGGCTGCGGGGGGAGTCGCCGCAAGAGTTGCCGTCAGTGAGATGCTTTTCAGATCCTCCAGACGACGTTGGCTTTCGACATCGAAAGAACGAATCGATTCGACTTCATCGCCGAAGAGTTCAATACGAACGGCGTCCGGCTCAGTTGCCGGAAAGATATCCAGAATGCCGCCGTGAATGGAAAATTCACCCGGTAGTTCGACGGCGGTGACTCGTTCGAACCCGCGGAGAATCAGCCAGTCCGTGAGTTCCGCCAGTGGAAGATCATCGCCTACGGAAATGGTGCGGGTCGCCGCCTTGATGGAGGCTCGAGTCGGAACCGGCTGCAAAAGGGCTGGCAGACAGGTGACGATCGCCGTCGGCATTCGATCGGCCTGCGAGAGTCTGCGTACGGCGGAGATTCGTGCAGCGTAGACCGAGTCGCTGGCATCAATGATCTCGGGAAGACTTTCCCAGGCAGGAAACAGCAGGACTCCGGAATTTGGCAGGTCCGTCAGTTCGTCGACGAATTCTTCGGCGTCGCGAATTGTCGGGAGAATAATCAGGTGCGTCCGCCTGGAATCGGCCGAAGAGATCGCCGCGATGCTCAGCGCGCAAGAAGAACCCCAGGCGCCGTCGATCGTGGCACTACGTCCGGAATGCAAAGCCGCGAGGACTTCGGCGAAACCCGGGGAGGCTGCGATCAACGTCGTCAGTTCAGCAAGAGACGATGGTGTCTGTCGTCCTGAACCGGTCATGACGCCTTGATTCTAGCAGCGAGTCGCATCAGGCCAATTCGCGTGACCGCCCGAAAACGGCAAATTTCGATACCCAAATGCAAAGACAGCCTCCGACCGTTTTCACACGTCGGAGGCTGTCAGAGGATCGATTTGAGGATATATCGTGTTCTGAGCTTACGGGAAGTAAGCCCATTTCAGTTCTGCGGTTCCTTAAGGTGTTTGCCACAACAATCTGCAGTCAGGCCGCTGAGATCAAGATCTTGTGCCCGTTACGGAACAAGTGCACCGTTAACAATGATCTGACCGTTGTTGGAGTTAGCTGGCATAAAGAAGACCTGCTCCACAGCTCCGTTGCCACCTGCGTTCTGCAGGACGACGACCTGGTTGTCGACATTCCCGAAGATGCTGACCACCCCAGTGACCTGCTGGAAAATGATTCCGCGTTCAGCTTCGATGCCGAAATCGGAGAACCCGATGCGATTTCCGCTGATCAGGAAGTCGGAACTGGCCGCCGCACGCTCAATCAGAATACCGGTCGCACCGTCTGCAGTTGCGACAATATCGTTATTGATAATGCCAACATCAGCATCTCGTCCCAGTCGGAGTTTCAGGCCCGTCGGTCGGTCACCCGCGTTGTTGTTATTGGCTCCGGTTCCATCGCTGATGTTAATGTCGTTATTGGCGATCTGGAAGTTAACCGTATTCATGTTCGATGGTCCGTCGATTCGCAGATCCACCGCACCGGCATTCAGAGTCACGTTATTCACGTTGACCTGATTTCGCTGGAATGAAAAGTCAAACTCATCAGTCGTAGAGCGAGTTCGGATCGATACCGCCTGTTGCTGATTGACGCTGATCATATCAAAGAGGTTATCCTCCAGGATCATCTGAGCCGGACCTGTCCAGTCAAAGATCAGAGCATCATCAAGTGCACTTGAACCTGTGGGGTCGGAGGTATCGCTCACAGTAAACGTGTTTCTCAGCAGGTCGAAGCGAATAGCAGCACCGTTCGCCGCAATATTTGACTGTCCAACGTTGATCACACTGGTCGTTACAGAAGTAAAGTCGGAGTCTTCGATCGTCACAACAAACGGGTCATTCGCCTGGCTGAACTGCGTGATCGTGTCGAGGTCGAGTCGAACAGTGTAATCCAGCAGAATCGTTTCCCGGCCTGCGGTAGCACTGTCACCATTGTTGTCAAAGGAGCTGTTCTGAATGGAGAGCCCCATCAGGTTCTGACTGTCGATACCGCGAATATCCGAATCCTGCACCAAAGACCGTTCGAGGATGAAGTTCTGTTTGGTGCTGTCAGGCAATCCCGGAGTTGTTTCAGTATTGCGAATGCGGACCCCGAACTCGTTGTCATCAAGTGTCATCGCTCTCAAGCGTACCTGGCCCGCATTCTGCAGGAATACACCGGCCGAGTCGTTGTCGTCCAACCCGTTGCCTTTGGCTCCGGTAATGATACCGCCATCACCGGGAACATCGTTCGCGATATTGGGGTCAACCTCAAAGGTCTGAAGATTCGTTTTGTTGGTTTCAACGAGACGAATCCCGTAGTTGGGTGAGTTGTTACTGGTCACACTTTCAAGTGAGATGTCGATGCCGGACTGCTCGATATTCACTGCAGCCTGATTATCCGACAGGATATCTCCACCTCGAACTTCGATGCTGGCATTGTTCAAACCAAACAGTCCAACGCCATCAAGGGAGATGATGTCGAGTGTGCCGACGTTGATCTCACCGGTATTGTTGACCAGATGCATACCAGCACCACCGAGAAGATTTCCCTGTGCATTGTCAATGGAAACTCCTCCGAACACAATATTGGCCGAATTGTTCGTTGCGCGAATCGCCGCACTTTGAGACGGAGCTGCAAGATCATTCAGCACTGAAGCGACGTCACCGGCCGTCGCGCCGAACTGCACTGCACCGGCAGAGTTTGTGACCGAGATCCCTTCCACAAGACGCTGAGAAATCTGAGTCTGCCCGAGGAAGCGAGCCAACCCGTTGTTGTTGTCAATTCGGACGGAAATGCCGTCTGTTCCAACGATGTTAGTGTCACCGTTAACAAGAAATTCACTGGCCGCATTGTTGTTTGTCAGGAATACACCTTCGGCAAGGCTGCCTCGTGTGTTCGCTCCTCGAATCGTCAATTGATCCTGGAAAGTCACTGAGCCATTTGCCAACTGATCATGCACGGAGACGCCGGCTCGAGCCAATGCCGCTACACCCAGATCGTCAAGTGTGACATCGCCATTGAACCCGACATCGCCACTGGAAAGCCGAACTTCTACACCTTCTGCATTTCGAGTTGAGATCAGCACATCATCTGTGAACGAAATGGTGCCGGAGGCATTGTTGACCAGAATGCTCTGCTGGGCCGCATTAGTCACCGTAATCTGCTGGAGCTGAGTACTGGTCTTGCGGAACGTGTAGTTTCCGGCACTGTCAAGAATTGCAATCCCTGTTCCAGTGCTGTTCGCAAGGTTCAGGTTGTCCAGTGTCGCTGCGCCGCCGGTGTTGTTGCGAATGACAACGCCCAGGCCCCCGTCTTCGGTGACCGAGGAGCGAATCATATCGACGTTTCCGCCAGTCATGTTTTCGAGGAGCACGGACTGCTGAGGAGAGTCGTTCGTGATTGATGCCAGCAGGAAATTGTCCGTCGACGAAAATCGCACTGTTCCGGAACCACCGTTAACATGAAACGTAGCGCCTGTCGCCGCGGCATCGGCGATGAGCGTTGTATTGGTGATCGCGGTCGTGCCCGATGTATTCTGCAGGAAGATCGCAGACTGACCGGCTCCCTGGACAAGCACATCATTGATGGAGGTGTTGAGTGCTCCATTGCTGAAGATGCCGTTGCCCGTCGGATTGTCAATAATGAAGCCTGAGAAGGTGCTGTTATTCGCCATCGTGACCGCGTTACCCGCTGAGTTGCCAATTGTTGGACGCAGCAGATTTTGATTGGCAGCGAACGTTGGAGAATCCGGGAGCGTCAACTGGAGTGGATTCCCCAGTGCAAGAACCGTCACGGAGGTTTCTGTATTGCGATTCGTCTGAATCAGACCTTCGCCAATCAGCTTCTGGCTCGGCAACAGAGAAACAATGTTTTGTGGTGCCGCGTTGAACTGACTTCCCGCATGCACAAACACAATGTCGGTATTTGCTCCCAGCCCCTGAGTCAGGCTTGCGAAGGGATTTTCAACTGTGCCATTGAAAGGGCCAATCAGATCATTGCTGTTGACGTGGGCGACCGTGAAGGGAAGGTTATCGTTCGGATCAATGGCCAATTGACCCGGGGCCGAAGTGTCGCTTGTCGATGCCACGACATTCATGTTACGACGGACGGGATCCCGGAATCGCTGAATCGCCGATCGCTTAGTGTGTTCCTGGCTTTCGAAGCCACCAAAGTACACCGCTGCGTTAAAACTGACCGTGGTGTCAAACACTTCGTCATTCGTAAGCTTAAGTCCAAGCTCCAGCCAGCGACCGATATCGGCCTGCATGCGGGTTGACCAGCCAGCAAAGCCGTCGATGTTTTCACCCTGATAGTAATAACCGCCGCCGAAAGCTCGCAGATCGAAGCGTTCCGCAATGTCACCCGGCAACAGAAAGCCGGCTTCCGCGTCGAAACCCTTCAGAGCTTCTGCAAACGTATCAATGCGAGTGAACGTAATGTTGTTTCCCGCAAACGCCGCGCTATCCTGATCGATTCGCTGGCCAACGAGATTAAAAGTATCACCAAAAGTCTGATAGTAGTTGCCGCGCATTTCCCAACCATGAGCCAGCACTTCTGCACCCGTGCTCCATTGCTGCAGATTCGTGCCAGTCAGGCCGTCATGGTCGTAATAGCCGTTGCCTCCAACGACAACGTCCCAGTCCTGAATATAGTGTCGGTAACCACCGCCGAAGCTCCACGCAAGGTCACCCTTGTTCGCTCGCAGCAATCGTGAATCACCGAACAGCATCCCATCATTGATGCTGACGTAAGGCATCAGATTGATGTGTGTAATCGATTCCTGTCGCCCGACTGTGCTTCCAGCCATATGGCCGCCTCGGAACGACACTCCAAGGCCGTCGGTATTGGAATCGACGACCTCAGAGGCGGAACCAGTTGGGGTTCGGCCGAAGGTAAATCCACCGTCCTGCGAATAGGCCGTCTGCGAAACAGCCATCAGCGACAAAATCGCCGCAGCTCGAGACAGTTTTTTCAGCCAGCGATTGGGGTTTCGAACGATCTTCATGACGTTCCTCAAACCAGGATCGTGAGCCGCAGTTCATCTCTGAACTGCGAAGACGCAGCACATCCGCCGCGTCGGTCACTACTTCTCTCTGAAACTGCAAGGAGACTTTTGAACGTCCTGTTCAAAACACAATCTCCCGCAATTCCTTTCCAGCATCAGCGCAATGCCCACGGGACAGAACGCTTCCACCTGGAGAGACGCGGCGTTTGTAACTGCCGTCGAAAACACGGACAACAGGGCTTCCATAGCGCAGACGGTCAAAAATCTGAACGTCTGCAAAGGTCAGCATGTACTTCTGCGGAAATCCGTTTTTGACTTCCCAACCTCGGCAGGTTTCGCCTGTTTTTGAGCTGCTAACATTTGCGGTTCAAATGGAGCGGGTGTGTTCGCGTGTTCATATTCGACGGGATTCGTTGGCACTGCTTAACGATCAAGGAGAAGAATATGCCGCAGATGTGGGACTCCTGATCTTTGCCGGCGGGAGCTGGGCGAGTTTTTAGTATCGCAGATGGAAAAGTCTGCGTCTTTTTCCCCAATTGCCATCGTCCGACCAAGAAAACGGCCGATTTCAGGGAATCCATCCGTATGACGCGACCAGCTCGAATCCTTTTTCTGTGGGCAATGTTTCTACAATTTGTCGGAGAAACGCAGGCGTCAGCCGAATTCTCCGCAGCATGACAATCTCGCAGGCAATACAACTCAGAACGCCTGACAAAACCGGGACTGGCTCCCGCAGACATCCCGGAATCATGTAGAAAAGCAATCGCCAAGCGTACCTGTTCCAATTTTATTAGTGCCTCTAAGTCTGCCGTTCAACTCTGAATCGCCCCTGAACCTTGTTCCTTATGCCGGAATCCACTCCATGCATCGTTTTGACCTGATTGAAACTGTCCATCGTTCCATGCGGCTCCTGCTTTCTGTGGGGCTTTCTTTTGTGGTTGTGTCTCTGATGAGTTCTGCTGTGCTTGCTGCTCCACAGGCGGCGGAGACCGGCAGCAAGTCCTCAGACGAAAAGCCCTTGACGCTGGTGGCCGAGGGAACTCGCCCTCTGCTGACGATCACATTCGCCAGTGCTGACCGCGTTGTTGACGAAGCCAAATACATCTTTGATGCTGCCGGTAAGCCTGAAGCGTTCAAGGTGTTTGAAACGTTTCTCAAAGAGACATTGAATAATCTGGAAGGCTTCGATCGCTCGAAACCGTTTGGCGTCATGGCGTATCTGCCAGTCGCGTTTCCACCGGCCCCGGAGTTCCTGGCGTTCGTGCCGGTCGCTTCTGTCGAAGCGGCAACCAAGCTGATTGAAAAAGCGCCGGTCGTGATTCGTAAAGACGACGAAGAGGGACGTTACGAAGTCATCGGACCGAATCGCACCTTTCCCGTGTTGATGAAAGACGGCTATGCCTTTATGCCGCTGGGAAACAATCCTCCCGAGGAAGCATTGGATCGTGAACTTCCTGATCCGGCCCAACTGTTGGCTGGTCAGGCTCAGCAGTTTGATATCTCCGTTCGCCTTGATGTGGAATCGATTCCGGTTGCAACTCGAACGTTGCTGATGGGGCTGATTTCATCCGGGATTTCCACAACTCTGCAGCAACGCGATGGTGAGCCGGAAGGTGCCTACCGGATTCGTCGCACAGAAGGCGAACGCGGACTGGAAGCGTTACGAATGCTGATCACCGAATGCCAGAAGATCACGATTGGACTGAAGGTTGAACCTGAGGAACAGGCTGTCAACATTGACGTGCTGGTGGATGCTCTGGATGGTTCCAAATTCATGAAGGAGATCTTCCAGTCGACAGAGAAACCAAGCTACTTCATTCCACTGCTGGATGATGACGCCGCCGTTTCTCTATCGATGTCCAGCATGATGGCGGAACGTGACAAGGTGGCCTACATCGAAATGATGGAAGGCGTGAAGATGGAAGTCACCCGTCTTATCGAAGAAAACAAACTCGGTGCGACGCCGGATGAAAACAGCCCGATCGGTCAGGCTCTTTCAGCCGTTCAGAAAACTCTTGAAGAAGGCCATGTCGACGTTTTCGCTCAGTTCTATCGTGACTCATCCGGCAAACTGGCGATCGTTTGGGCATCAAGAATTGTCGAGGGAGATGCGATCGCTGCAGGTCTTCTCGATGCGGCGACTCGCCTTCGTGAAGTCGACGATATTCAAAAAGCCGGTGATCTGCAGATCGGTGCTGCCGAACATCTGGGCGTTACATTTCATCGCCTGACCTTTGCTGCTCAGCCCCCCGAAGCCGTTGCGGTGTTTGGTGATAATGTCGGAATCACTGTCGGAATCGGCTCAACTGCTGTGTGGGGTGTTATCGGTGGCCAGGAATCTCTGGCAACGTTGACCAGCGTGATGGACAAACTGGAAGAAGCCATCCAGTCTCCAACGGAACGAAGAACGCCTCCGAATTTCCGAATCATCGTGAACGTGAATCAACTGGTGGAAATGGCGACGATCGCTGACACCGCTGGCTCCAATGCTCGAGCAGAGAAAGAGAAAGCTGCTGCTGCAAAGGCGGCCGCCGAGGCCAGTGTCGATGCTCCGAAAGATGCCCCGGTTGAGGCTCCTGCTCAAGTTGCTCCGGCAGGGCGCAATGGGGGCCGCGAAGCACGGCGAGCCGAGTTCGCTCGCCGTCGAGAACGAGGCGGGAAGATTATGAAGGAAACGCTCGCCGAAGGCGACGATCGCATCGAGATCGATTCTCGTCTGACCGAGACCGGTGTTCGCTTACGAGTTCGGCTGGAAGAAGGTTTCGTGAAGATCTTCGGTCGGCTGCTTGCTGCTCAGATCGCTCCTCAGGAAGAAGCTGCTCCGGCCGAGGACACACCGGCAGATGCGACGACAACAACCGCACAGTAGTTGAGCGATGGCCTTTGAACTGAGGCTCTGCGATTCAGTGAACGTTGAAGAAACGGACCTGAGTCGCAGAGCCTTTTTCTTTTTTGCAGCGAGAAGTCCTGTGCTCAAACCTAATAAGTGGAAGTTCCGGCCATTCATCTGGCGATTCGGCCCAACGGGCCATCAACATGTCAGCCCAGGGCAACGCCATGGGTTTGCGATCCCGTTTGAGGGTTGAGCCCTGAAAGGGCGGAACAAATAGTGGTTGTGATTTATTACGTCCGGATGTCGTGAATTTGTGCGGCCCGGTTAGGGCTTGGGATGTATTGTGGTCCGGTTTCCTGGGGCGTTGCCCGAGGCTGTCATGTGGTTGCCCCGTTCGGGGCGGAATCGCAGCTTTGGTCTGGTGAAATCATTATTGGATTTACTCGGGATTCCGCCCAAACAGGCTGCGAAAGGATGTCGGACGACCTTGAGCCTTCAAATGATGGTCGGACGTACTCTTCAGGCTTAGTCGTGATCCAGCACTTCAATCAGGTTGCTGAAATCATCCGTCCACAGAACTTTGTCTCGTGGCGGCCGCGTATCCTGCGAGAGAAATCTCATGTAGAGATCAGACTGCAGCAGCGATTTTTCGCGAGCCATCAAGACCCAGCGACTACCCGGCTCAATCAAACTTTGCGCGCCTGTGATTCGATCAATCACCGGGGCTGTTTCCAGAGTGATCGCATACAGATTTGCAGCCTCGGCCAGACCGTCCGTCACGCGTCGCAAGTCGAAGTGCAGATTCGAAATATGAATGGCAATGAAACCATCGGGCTTAAGATGCTTTAGATAAACCTTGGCGGCTTCCGCGGTCAGCAGATGAGTCGGAACCGCGTCGCCGGAGAATGCATCCAGAACCAGCAGATCAAAAGCCTGTGGTGATTCATTCTCCAGCATCAGTCTCGCATCACCATGAATCACATCAACAGTTGATGGACAGTTTTTCAGAAACGTAAAGTGCTGCTGGGCCAGCCGAGTTACGTTCTCATTGATTTCGTAAAAACGAAACGTATCACCAGCCTGGCCATACGCAGCCAGAGTTCCCGCTCCTAACCCCACCAGGCCGATCTTCAGCGGAGTCTTGCGTTCTCGCAGTTGTTCAATCGCCTTGCCGACACCGGTGTTGTAACCGTAGTACATGGTTGGGAAACTGGGGATCCCATTGAGCTGAATGCCGTGAATGATGCGACCATGCCGCAGAATGACCGCGTCTTCGATCGTGTCATTCTGAACTTCCAGCACACCGTAAAAGTTGCGAACCATGGCAACCGCGTTGGTGTAACTTGTAACGGCCGCCGCAAACACAGTTCCCAGCCCGGCGAACAACAGAATGGCCAGCAGCTTCCACATCGTTGGTGGCTGTGGTCCATCCTGCAGCCAGCCTCGGTGATCAAAGTACACAATCACCGCAATCACGCACGAGACAATCATTCCCAGGGAATGCTCCCAGAACGCAGGGAAGATCAACGGTGCCAGCAGTCCGACAAAAAGACCACCGGCTGCTCCACCAGCAGACAGCGTGAGATAAAACGCGGTCAGCGAATCTGCGGATGGTCGCAACCTCGCCAGTTCTCCATGGCACAACATGCAGATGGAGAACAGGCAACCAAAATAAATCACCAGCTGCAATGGCAGCCACGTTCTCGAACCAAAACTTTGCAGCCAACAAACGGCCAGAGCCAGGACCGCCGTCCCCAAAGAATACAAACCGCGACGGTACCAGCGATCACTTTCAAAGCACAGAATAAACGACAGGAGATAAAGCGATAGTGGCACCACCCACAGAAATGGAATGACGGCCACGTCCTGGCAGACTTCGTTGGTGACAGCCAACAACATTGTGGAAGCGACCATGGACAGAATCAGCCAGCGACCAAATGCCGACTTTGTCTCATTCCCATTGGCAGCCGCTGACTTCTTCTCCGTGTTGGCGGCAGTAATCCCTGCTTGCTCCTGAGTCGCCTTGTTCTCGACTCTCCCCGAAATCGAACGTATTGCACAGGCCACACAGAGCGCTGCAAAAACCAGATAACCCAGCGACCATGTATTGGCCTGAGTCGAAACTCTCATCAGCGGTTCAAACAAAAACGGATACGACAGTAAAGCCAGCAAAGAGCCAGCATTCGACAAGGCATATAAGCGATACGGCGACGCTTGCGGTTGAGCCACACTGAACCATCGCAACAGCAGCGGTCCGGTTGTCGACAGCACAAAATAAGGCAATCCAACCGTCGATAGCAGCAACGTCAAAATCCGCCACACGGGCGATTCAAGCCCTGTGGGCTTCCAGTCAATCGTTGGCAGAATCTTAAGGAATGCCAGTGAGATCAGCAGAACTCCACAGTGAACCAATCCCTGTTGCCGAGCCGTCAAACGCGACGTGACAAGATGAGAATACAGGTACCCTCCGCAGAGCAGCACCTGGAAGAACAACATGCACGTTGTCCAGACGCTCGGAGTTCCGCCGAACCACGGCAGAATCGCTTTACTGATCAGCGGCTGAACCTGAAACAACAGGAACGCACTGACAAAGACAGCCACTGCAAACAGCAGGCTGACCCAGCGCTGTGAGGCTTGCGTCGTGTGAGCATCAGCTGATGCGGGAAGATTCATGAGTTAACAACGGCCACAAAGATCGCAGTGAGTTTGGTACAGACTCAAGTCTATACAGAAAGAGAGCCCGGTTTCGCAAGAAAGCCGGGCTCTGTTTGACAACTAAGTTGTAGGTTGGACATTCTGGTCCGACTGCGTTTCGACGGGCAGGAATACCCATCCTACGCGACGATCAATTCTTGATCGGGCACTAGTTCTTTCGAGCAGCCGCCCATTCATCCAGCATCGCCTGAATGCGAGCCGGATTAAAATCACCCGGAACGTCATAATCCTGGTTCGCCTGAAGGTCCTTTACGTTCAGATCCTTCGATGGAACTCCGCCTTCCGGAACTGTTCCGTGAGCCGTCCAGACGACGGCATTCAGAACCAGAGTTCGGAAATCTCGATTACCCCAGTTCCAGTGGTCATGTCCGCCTGTGAAACCAAAACCGCGGCCCGCGTCTTTGCGTTCACGAGCCCAGGCAACAGTCTGTGGCTCTTTGCGTTCCAGAACCGCAGCACGAACGGCTGGATTGTTGCTGTGAGGTCCTTCAGGTCGTGACAGACTGCCATCAGCCTTCACGAGAGTGTCAGAAGGAGGCAGCTCGGACAGCACGGGAATCACATCTGCGTTTTCCGCAAATCGCATGTGATAGTACCACTCGTCGTTGACGCGAAATGGCTTCACACCGTTGGCGATCGGATGCTTGGGGAAGCTGTCGAACGTTCCGGTCCAGTGAGGATTTACGGACCAATCCGTTTCGAAGTAGCCACCGGTCCAATCGAGAAATGCTGCCCCCGATGGTCCCTTGGGAACTTCAACACCATAGTGAATGCATCCCATCCCGATGCCGCGGTTCTGAAGAGCCTTCAGACGATCCAACTTGCTGTTAAAAGGATGTCCGCCACCACCGTCGGCATAAATGATAATCGTATCGGCATGGTCCAGAACGGAATCATCTTCCGGCCAGCCATTCGTATAGACCGTCGCTTCAACGCCAATGTTCGCACTGTTCAGTGCTTCGGCCAGCAGCATGCAGCCAGCGCGATGTTCATGAGCACCATAACCATGGCTTGGCTTGCCAGCGATCAGGGCGACCTTCTTTGGTGCAGGCAATCGCTTGAGACGAATATTGCGGAACTGTACTTCCATGGCCGGGCCAGCATGAGCCTGCAAAGCCAGGAAACCGGCTGCTCGACGCTCAGCAAGGTCGTTGTCTGTCACATCAACAGTTTTGACATCATTGATGAAGTGCTGAAAATGAAAACCGTCAGCGACAACTCGATACGTGTTCCAGTCTTCCTTCTTGATCTTCTTCTGGATCTCGTTGGTGTCACCAACGCTGCCGGTGACTTTCTTTTCGAACTTGCCGTCGTTGCGAACCAGTTCGGTCGATTCGCCACGCAGGGCAAGAATTCCACGATAGCGTTCGCCGTAGAGAATTCCCGAGTAAGTATCGCCGGCTTCGAAGTCCGCTTGGTATCCGCCGATAACCCACTTTTCATTCGGCACTTCAAAACTGCGATACTGAATCCCGGAGTTACCGTTAACGATCTTGTATTCCAGCTCCAGTTCGAAGTTATCTACCTGGCCGCCGCGCCAGATGATGAACGTGTTTCCTTTGAGCTTCTTGTCTTCTTCGTTGTAAGTCGTGCCAGTGATGGCGCCGTCTTTTACGCTCCAGGTCTTGGGGTCGCCGTCCCAGCCGTCCAGAGTTTTGCCATCAAACAGAGTTTCCCAGTCGTCCGCAGAAGCGGATCCAGTGGCCACGCACAGTGCGGCCAATAACAGAGCAATTCGCTGCAATCGCATATCAAATCCCTTGAGAACATGGTGGAACCCGGCGGATCAGGCAGGCTGCCGCATACCGGTTTAAGGAGATTTGAACACCGATCGC
>CAIXQV010001070.1 GCA_903921605.1 uncultured Planctomycetaceae bacterium
CGTCGAGCCATCAACAGTGACCAGCCAAAGCTGTTGCGTCCATATCGCTCTTGAGTCTTAGCGTCCGCATTCGTCACATCGAACGCACTGCGCACTGTCGGCTCCGAAAGCAGCGAAATCGCGGATTGCCGGAACTCATCGTAATGTCGGCCAGCCGCAGATTGTTCCAGATCTCGCCGCTGACGATCAATCGAAGTCAACAGACTGGTTCGAGAGTTCATTCTTTTCATCGACATGCCCGGTGACAAAGCCAGACTTGGAGCCTGGTACACTCGATCATCCGGCGAGGTCGGAGCCTTTTTGGTTTCGTTGGGAAACGTGTACTCCGGATACGCCCCACGCCAAAAGGGATTGCCGTACGGAGAAGCTTCGACGAAAAATGGATCTCGATGAGATCCCATCAGGCCACCGTATGCTCCGGGAATGGTACCGCCGGACCAATGCACCAATCTCTCGGGCAATACAATCGCGGGCGGCAGATTGCTGCGAGCCGGAATGGCATCACCAATCGTCGAGGCAATCGAAGGGAAATCGGTGCTACGAGGCTCACGATCGCCGCGAAATCCCGGCGTCAGCCCACTACGGCCAGTCAGCATATAATAATGCCCCAGCGTATGTTCATTCGTCGAGTGCGTCAGCGACCGCACGACGGACCAGAGAGGACTCCGTTTTGCCAGCCCCGGCAGGTGCTCGGTAATTTCCAAACCGGACGTTTGAGTTGCAATCGACGAAAACTCGCCACGCACCTCTGCGGGAGCTTCCGGTTTCGGATCAAAACTCTCGAACTGAGACAGCCCACCCGAGAGAAAAATATAGAGGCAGGTTTTGGCTGTTCCGTTGAAACCAACAGCAGAATCGGAAGCCTGCAGGCCTGCAAGGTGATTGCTTCCCAATCCGAGCGACCCGATGGCTCCGGCCTGCACTGCAGTCCTGCGAGAAATACGCGGATGCGACAGCTTTGGAAACTGATTGAGGCTCATCAGTTCATCCCGTCATACCGGGAGATTGCTTTCCGAAAATGCCTTCGGTCCCCAGCCACCCGCAACATTGGTAAAACGACTCATGCTTTTCCAAACGACATAGTACCGAGTTAATGTTAGTACGCAAATCAGGTTTTCGCGTATCGTGACTGCCATTCAAAAAAGTAGAAGGCACACTCCGAGGGCCGTTCGCCAAATACCGAACTCCCGGATTCGAACGTACCCGGCCCGCGTTTTTTCACCAGATCGGCACGAGCCCACAAAGGACGTTGTTCCGCCCCTGAATATCCTCGATCAGCCGATTTAATTGCTGCATTTCCCGCATGTCAGGCACAGATGATGGGCCTCCCTGTGGTACCTTGGAAGGCTCAGGTGTTGGAGTCGGACTGCTGGAATAAACTCCAGACGACGGCGGAGCAGGGACAGCGACTGGTGCCTGAACCTCAACCGGCTTCTGCTCAGCAACCTGATCCTGCCCGGTCCAGCGAAACTTCCAGACGAGGCATACCAATAAACTTGCAGCTAACACCGCCGCAGCAATTCTCAGTCGATCCGCCCAACGACCGAAGCGGACCTGACGACGAATATCGACAACTACGCGGGGACGCAGATCGCCGGACAACTGCGGCATCGTACCGACTTCACGCAGGAGTTGGTGCTCCGGGAGCAAAGGTTCGGAGATTCGTTTGACGGGGTCGATCATTGGATTCACTTGTCCATTGAAGAGAACAAAATCATGGCAGGATTTTTGGGGTGGGGATAACTATTTTATAAGGGGTTCAAGACTTCTTTGAAGCTTTTCCATCGCATATCGGTATCGGCTGGCCACAGTATTC
>CAIXQV010001071.1 GCA_903921605.1 uncultured Planctomycetaceae bacterium
CAGTTCTACAGTCTCCGCGTCGATGGCTGTGACTGGGGTGTTCTGGTCCAGCGGCGTGGCCTGAAACCGTCGCAGGATCTTCCCTTCGATCGACCAGAAATCGATCTTCTGTTGAATTGCGTCGGGCATGATTGCAAGTTGCCGGACAGCGGTCCTGGAAAGTCGAGTTACCTGTCGCTCCACAGGACCCAGTTGATAGATACCGTTGACATCATACAGGAGCGAGTTGCCCGTGACTGAAATCCTGCGATTGTCGAGTTTGAGGTGATTCAGCAGGTTCACCTGTATGAAAGATCCTTCGGTTTGTTCGCCCCAGCCATAGATGCCGTTTGGAGTGATGACGTGAGTCAGTCCCCGTGTTTCCTGATAGTCCAATAACCGACCACCGAAGTCCCAGATATTGCTCCCGTAAAAGACAGTTCCGTGATGCCGAATTTGCCCCACGTACCGGGATGGCGAAAACCAGTACTTCGCGTTGGAAGTCGGGGAGGCCACTGGCAACGTCACAGCTTTTCTTTCACTCCAGTCCTGGGGCAAATCGGCGAAAGCTTTGTCGTTCCTGATCTCGCCGCCGACCGGACGACCGACAACTGTTTTCAGTTGATACGGATATGTTCCATCTAGGGTTTCACGAAGCTCCCAGAGTTTGCCATCGTTGTTCAGTGCCAGTCGAGAGACTGTTGATTCAAGCGGAGACTGAGTACGAAGACCTGCAAGAAGCAACTCAACGATAAACATTCCCCCGCTGTAAACGGCGGCGAGAAACCGTGGCGCTTGGCGGGTGGTGGCGGGCGGTTGAATCGTGTAGCGCCCAAATGTTCAGTTGTTGACTTCGTAATCGCCTGGAAGGCCGTCATGATGGCGGGTTTCCGGGTGAAGAATCCGGAGGAGACAAGTGACGCGGGTGTTCACCGATATGGAAATCTGGGTGGAAGTGCGCCGGCTCGTTTTGACGGGTGAGCTGAGCAAACGAGCAGCCTGCCGGGAATATGAAATTCACTGGCAGACTCTGGAAAAAATCCTCAGTCATTCTGAGCCGCCGGGGTATCAAAAAACGAAACCACGGGCGTCGATTGTGGACCCGTTTGTGCCGGTCATTGAGGAGATCCTCAAGAGCGATCGGCAGGTGCATCGCAAACAGCGTCACACGGCTCGGCGGATCTTTGAGCGGCTGCGTGACGAACACGGATACGTCGGCGGTGAGACCATCGTCAAAGATGCTGTGCGAGCATGCAAGCAGCACCATCGCGAGGTGTTTTTGCCACTGTCACATCCGCCGGGCGAAGCGCAAGTCGACTTCGGTTTTGCAGATGTCTGGCTCGCCGGCGAATTGACGAAAGTAGCGTTGTTCGTGATGACGCTGCCGTATTCGGATGCGATCTTTATTCAGGCATTTCCCCGGGAATGCACCGAAGTGTTTTTGGAAGGTCATCGACGGGCCTTCGAGTTCTTTGGCGGCGTGCCGACTCGGATCAGCTATGACAATTCAAAAATCGCTGTGGCCGCCTTCACGGGTTCACGCGATAGAAAAGTCACGAAGGAGTTTCAGCGACTGAAGAGTCACTACCTGTTCGTCGATCATTTCTGTCTTGTGCGACGACCGAACGAGAAGGGACATGTCGAACGTCTGGTGGATTTTTCCCGAAGCAACTTTCTGGTTCCCGTTCCCAGAGTCGATGTGCTCGAAGTTCTGAATGTCCGTCTGGCGGATGATTGTCGGAAGGATCTGCAGCGTCAACTGCGGGGCAAGGCGGCATCGAAATCAGAACTGCTCGACGAGGAGCGTCAGCAGTTCTTTCGTCCAATTCCGATCCAGGCTTTCGAGTCCCATCGCATCGTCCTTACGGATGCGAATTCACTTTCTCTGGTGCGCTTTGACAGGAATGACTACTCGGTCCCCACGAAATATGCGCATCGCCCGCTGACAGTCGTGGCGACGGTTGATGAAGTTCGGATTGTCTTTGAAGACCACCTTGTGGCTCGGCATCAACGAAGCTGGAAAAAGCAGCAGGCACTGTTCGATCCCGTGCATTATCTGGCACTTTTGGAGCGAAAGCCGGGCGGCTTCGATCATGCTCGACCATTGGAAAACTGGGAGTTGCCCGTCTGCTTTGGGATCCTCAGGCGTCGTCTGGAAGCGGAATTCGAGGGTCCGGGGACGCGTGAATTCATCAAAGTCCTGCGTCTGCTGGAAACTCATTCACTCACGGCTTTGAAGATCGCCGTGCAGCATGCGCTGGAAATCGGCACGACGAACTCTGATGCCGTGCGACTGATTCTTGAGTACCAGCAGGAGGAACCAGTCGCCCTGTTCTGCCTTGATGGTCGTCCACATTTGAAACTGGTGCGTGTGGCCCAGACGGATATTTCCGTTTACCAAAGTCTGCTCATGGAAGGAACGATCGTATGAAGAAAACTGAAACGAAGAGTACCGTGCTGCTGGGTCATCATCTTAAGTCCCTGCGGCTGCCGACGATTCTAGCGGAGTGTGAGAAAGTCGCGGCACGCTGCGCCACAGACAACATCGATCACCTGGCGTTTCTGCTGCAACTGTGTGAGCTGGAACTGATCAACCGGGAGCAACGTGCTTCTGATCGCAGACTCAAGGGAGCCGATTTTCCAAACTACAAAACCCTTGACACGTTTGACTTCAAAGAGCAACCGTCAATCAACAAAGTGCTGGTCACTGAGCTGATGCGCGGCGAGTACATTGACAAGAAAGAAAACGTGCTGCTGGTCGGAAATTCGGGAACTGGAAAAACACACGTCGCGACAGCGCTGGGGATCGCTGCGTGTGCTCAGGGAAAGCGTGTTCGATTCGTGAAGGTCACGGAATTGATTACGCAACTGATGGAAGCCCGTGAAGAACGTGTCCTGCTGCGACTTCGAAAGCAATTCTCGAAACTCGACGTGCTGATTCTGGATGAACTCGGATACGTGCCAGCCAGCAAGATCGGATCTGAATTGCTGTTCGATGTGATCAGTTCGGCCTACGAATGCCAGAGCCTGATTGTCACGACCAATTTGCCATTCGAAAACTGGACTGAGGTGCTGAGCAGTGAACGACTGACTGGGGCAACCCTGGACCGTCTGACCCACCGCTGTCACATCCTCGAAGCCTCCGGCCAGAGCTACCGACTTCGTGATGCGAAGCGACGAAAACAGACGACTCACTCAAGCGGGAGCGGTGCAAAGTCGAATTAATGAACAGACCCCTCGCAGTGAGCTGCCAGCCACGCTCCAGCGAGTAGTTCAGGCAGGCAAGGCGCTGCACTTTTCACCCGCCAATCGCCACGATTTCTCGCCGCCGTTTACGCACGTATTCCGGAACCGGATGAACTACCACGGGATCTGTCAGTTCCTGGTTCTCAAACGCTGTACGAGCCGCAGGGCTGCCGTGAATGCCATTATTC
>CAIXQV010001072.1 GCA_903921605.1 uncultured Planctomycetaceae bacterium
CCGAATGCAACGCGCGTGCCCACATCCATTGCCTTGAAGACTCATTGTCAGTGCCCTTCACCCAATAGAGCCGAAAGAACAACAGCATGCCGCGTATTCCATCTCCAGAAGTTGTGCGTTTTCTATTGAAGAACTGGCCAAACTCCACAGCTCCCCTTAGCGATGTGAAGGAGGAGATAGAGCGTAACTCAAGCATATTGGATGGCTACGGAAACACCGATCACGATCATGCAGGCATAAAGGACAGTCTTAACGCCATGTTTGCCGACAAACCGCCAACAACGTCCGTCCGCGAATGCGCGAAGCCTACAGTGATCTGCATCTTTGGTCAAAGTGGCGACGGAAAAACCACCCTCATGAACTTTTTGAAGGAAGAATTTGGAATACTAAGTTTTGCGACCGACGATCTGTTTTGGAGATTGGCCAAAGATCTCTCGGTCTCCGAGAGGATTCGTAAACTAGCGAAAGAGAAGTCAGACGGACAGATTCATCGTTTCATCGAGACTGTCCAGGAAGACAATGAACTGGCAGTCGAGTACATCAGGGAAATGTTCGACCCGCTGAAAGGATTCAATTCCACGGCCCCCGTTTCTGTCATTGAGGGATACCTGCGATATGGCACACAGAAGCCATCTTTCGATCTCGAAGCATTGGTGATTCAGGAACTGAAAAATCGTGGGTATCGACCATGGCTCATGTTTTCGCCTCAGGCGCTTGCAGACCGGACTGATAACTCGTGAGGTACGAGAGGTACTCGCTGTCATCTTTTCATGAATCCGGGAAAAGCTGTCGTAGAGGTTGCTATTGACGCTGAAATCTGGGTTCCCTGAGGCATGATGTCTCGATCCATTCATTAATTCCGATTGACCGTGATAACCTGATCCAATGGATCGTGACCGCGTGGTTCGGTATGGTTCCACGAACGATCCTCAAGATGGCCGATGAACGTACTATTGCTGGTGCCGATGAACCTGGAGGAGTCGACCAAATGTGGAATTGGTTCTGCCGATTGATCAAATCTGGTTCGACAACCCGCCGTCGGCGAACCTCCGGCTCCCGTCTGGAACAACTGGAGCCCCGTGTCGTTCTATCGGCAAACGTGATTGCTACAGTTCGCGGCGGTAGTCTGATTGTTACTGGAGGCGATCCTGTGACAGAGTTCGATGACACTGGCGCAGAGATCTATGTCCGTCAAACTGGTCCCGGGATGTTCTTTGTCCAAAGTAATGGCACACTCAATGGCACCTACGACAACGAGGTGTTGTTCACCGGTGTGACCCGCGATTTGCGTTGTAGTTTCGGCAGTGGAAATGACTCGCTGACCTTTAATCAGACAAGCACTATCACCGTGTTTGGCAGCATCAAGATCGATGGCGGCGGTGGTTACAACACTGTGTCTCACGAATTCCACAAAGACGCTTTAAATTCTCCCGCCGTGGCTGGCTCTCTGAAGGTTGGAGGTTCGCTCAGCATTTTGTCGGCGGGGGGGCAATCCGTGTCATTGTCAAATCTAAGCGTGAGAGGGAACGTGAGTATTCGCAATTTGGCCAACAGTGCCGAGATGTTTACGGAAGTGCGGATTGACGGCTCCGAACGAACTCGCCTCAGTCAGATTGGCGGCGACCTCCTTATTGCCAACGGCCCGGGGCAGAATGGGTACCGGGACGAGATCGTTCTCGATTCCGTCGCAGTCAAAGGCAGTATAACGATTCGCAATCAGGCCAAGAATGCCTTCGTGGAACTTGGTTCTTCAACTGCAACTACGACAGTCGG
>CAIXQV010001073.1 GCA_903921605.1 uncultured Planctomycetaceae bacterium
ACCATGACAATCGCGAGTGACGGTTTTTCCTTCTCCTTTTCGAAGTCGCTGCGAACCGGCAAAATTTCTTCCAGCGTTGTTTTGTAATAACCTCCCAGCCCAAACGATTGTTCCCCGCCTAACATGATGAAGCCACCGCCAAGGTCTTGAACCCAGGTGCGAGCAATCTCCATCTGCTGTTGAGTCAGTGCGGTGGCTGGCACACTGGACAGCATCACAAGCTCATAATTTTGCAGGCCCTCAAGAGAATCCGGCATACCCTGCGGTGGGCGAACATCGGCCTGAATACCTTCATCTTCCAAAGCATAAGCCAGATCACGAATCAGATTCGGATCGCTCTCAATGATGAGCACTCTCGGCTTACCCGCCATGTAAACCAAACCCGCATCCGCGTTATTGTCGAGCAACGTGTCCTGCTTCAAGCCAGAAACGCGAACTTTGAAGGCAGCCATGCGATCGCCTTCGACCGTTTGTTGAAAGCGAAAGCGATTTTCGCCCGCTTTAAGATCTCGCCGTTCACTGATAACTTTGTGGTCGCCGCGAAAAACTTCCAGCAGTCCGGCGTCGTCATGATTCGATGTCACCGTGACATCCACAAAGAACGGTTCTCCTTCACGGACTTCCGGAGGTACTCGAATCTCCGACACCTGAACTTCCGGCTCAGATCGCGCGGGCAGTGGAATCGTGGTGATTGGAATTGAACAACGTGCTGCTGCGGCCGCCGCGTTCCCCTGAGTCTGATTGCCATCGGTCAGAACAACAATCTGTGGCACATAGCCCTGGGGAATTGATCCGGCAGCGGCTTCAATCGCGGCGGCAAGATTTGTCGCAGGTGATTCTTCTGAAGCGGCAAGCGGCAATAAATCAGGCTTGCTGTCCGCCGGTAAGGAGTCGCCAGTAACACCAGACTTTTCCGCTCCACTGGGAGCACCACCAACGACTTCGATCGGGATCTGGTCGCTGATCTCTCCCGGTGCCGCGGCAAACGGAAGATACGCGACGCGGTGCGGGCCTTTGGATTCTGCCGCACGTTTCAGAAAATCGTCGGCGGCAGTACGAGCATTCTCGCCAACGCTTTGGCTTTGATCGACCACAAACAGAACGAATTGTTCGTCGGTCTGATGTCGCCACGTGAGCCCCGCCAGTGCCAGCACCATCATCAGCGCGAGCAGCGATCGAGTCACCAGCGAAACGATGCGCTGCGAACGAGGAAAGTCGCTCAGACTTTTTGCAAATCCGATTCCCAGCACAACGGCCATGGGCACAATCAGCAGCAGGAAGCCGGGCCGGATGAATTCAAACGGGAGCATGATTAAGACGAAAATGTGCGGAGCCAAGGATCTTTAGGTACGGGTTGATAACACATCCGGGCCATTGTTTCGAGCAATCGTATCGAGAGCGATTATTTGGTCATCCCTGGCTTACCGTCGTGGCTTCGTGGACCAATACCTGATCAATCCTTCCGTCATTTCATCGCACGCTTTTCCGGCATCAGGAGCACCGGAATTGACGACGGCCAGAAAGGCCGTCTTTTTATTCGGAGCCATCCAGATTGTGGCATACCACGTCTTGTTGCTGCCGTTATGCATCAACACTTTGCCGGCTCCCCA
>CAIXQV010001074.1 GCA_903921605.1 uncultured Planctomycetaceae bacterium
ACGGGGAACTCATGATGAACTGATTCATCATCAGGGCGTCTATGCTTCACTCTACGAGAAGTTCTCGAAGCATTGATTTACTGAGGTTCAGTTTTCGCAGCGTTTTAGAACGCTTCCATCGACGAAAGCCCTTCATCCGGCCTATCGGTCACCGTCTCCCCCGAGGGGGAGAAGTGACTTTGTTTCACACGACAAATTTTGAGTACAAAACTACGCCGGTGAATCTGCGTTGTCAAAAATGGCATTGTCAGGGTTCTTTGGCAGCTTCAGCCTCTGAGGCTGACATCAGGCCATCCTGATCCGTGTCCAATGCGGCGAACTGCGTCGACGTTCCGAGAAATTCCCGAACAGACACGTCGCCATCCTGATTGCGATCCATCCTGCGAAACCATTCCGGCCCGTCAAGACCTTCGAGCCCCGGAAGAATGGCATCGCCGCTGTTCATGGACATGGCCTGCATCGTCATCATGCCGGAGTTACGACGCAACTCGGAACGCCCAAGCCCCAGCGTCAGAACGTATTCCGTACCCAGTTCGGTTTCGGCGAACGCACCGTCTCCGTTCAAATCATACTTCTGCAGAATCGATGTTCCGCTTTTTATTTCTCGAGCCGACAGACGTCGATCCTGATTTGCATCAAGAAGGCTGAACAGTGTTTTCCCGTCCTGCTTGACGGTGACCTCAATACGACTGGCCGCAGCCATCAGATCTCGTTCAACAAACGAGAACAGTTCGTCGCGAGTCACCATTTTGTCGGAGTTCTGATCGACCACAGCGAAATCGCCGTTCGCTCCGGACTGTTGCATGGCCCCGACAATACCGGCGAACTCGGTTTCATCCAGATACTGATTTTTGTCGCCATCGATCATCACGAATGTCTGACCGAGAAAGCCACGTGTTGCCGCTCGGTTGTTGGCTCCACCACCGCGAGCAACAATCTTGAGAGGGAGCCCGTCCGCGACGATCGCCGTTTGGCCGAACTTGTCATCTGTCGTCCGACAGAATGACTCTGCTGAAGAACTGATCGCCACGTCGATGTCACTGGTACCCGCCCGGTCTGACAACTTCACGTCAATCGTGAGATGGAAATCGGGTTGCTGAAGAGTGCCAGCTAACTCATCCACGTTCAGTCGACGATCTGGCTCGGGGAGTTTCTGCTGACGGAGAATTGAAATGGCCACCGTACCTTCGGAGCCGTATCGCCCGATAATTCGTTCGGCCGCGAGTTTGGCAGACGCTTCATCAGTCACATGATAGAAAGGCAAGTTCACAACATCAGGACTGATTGGCGAATTCTGACTGCGAGGATCTCGATACGGCATCAGTTCAGACACGCTGAAGGTTGCGTCATTGTCGAGATCTCGAAACCGCAATGTTCGCAGTGACTCCTGCAGTTCTCCATCTGAGATGGATGCATCCTGGTTCACATCGATCAGGGACGTCAGGCGGACGGCGTCGTCAGCGGCCTGAGGCTGTGCAATCAGGTCGAACGATTTTGGCAACCGGGTTTGCAGCCACTCCGTGAACTTCTTGACTGGCACTTCTGTGGCATTCGCTTCATCGACTGCAGAGGCGAGGATTTCTTTGGGGCCGGAGATGTTCCCGAGGCGTCGCACGTTCTCAGTCAGTAGCGCGAGCTCCGTACTGTCGAGCCGACCGTTTTTGTCGCCATCCATCTGCGTTGCCACGAAGCGGCTCACCCACGTGCGGTACGGAATCTTTGCGACGGAGATCCGAAGGTCGGCGATAACAGGGCCCATCGGCGCCATGATGATCATCGTCGCATGATCGGTCTGCACGGACGACGGCGTCTGACGCTGAGCCAACACTGGTGACGCGTCGAACGCAGCGCAGTGAGCGGCGGCGATCATGATTCGGAAGAATGTGGGATGCATCGAAAGTAGACTCCGAATCTGCCGGAGAAGTGAGTGTGCGTTGGTAAAGTATACAGACGCGGCGATCGTTACATCCATTCAACGTCGCTGCGTTGACAAGATCGATCGTGGTATTGGTTCAAACGATCTCTCCGCGATGCGCTGTCTCGCAATTCAGGGCGATCGCCTTTTTCGTGGGTCGTAAGTAAACGATTGACACGAAAGTTAGAGGAATAAACATCTCGAATTCCCCAGCCTGCCAACTACGACGACAAGAGCGGGCATGTTCCAAAAGATGTTCATCAATTTGTTCCCTGGGTAACGTTGTGCGGAAGAATTGTGCCTGTCAGAATCCGAAATCCAAGGCTTTGCCCGGCGGGCGTTAGTTTTAGCAGTGGTTTAATCGAACTCTTGGTTGTTTCAGGATGTGTCGTATGCCTGTGTTGTTTTCTCGAACCTTTGCCTTCTCAGCTTTGTTGACGTTATGGGCAGGATTAACGTCCGCGGACGATCTCAAGGTGCCTGTGTTCAAGGACGGGGAAGCTCAGATTGTCCCGGAGTTTAAGGATCCGGCCGATTGGGTACGGCATGATCTTTGGGTCGAAACGGAATTTGACTCTGACGGCGACGGTAAGCTGGATCGGATGCACGTGGATGTGACTCGCCAGAAACAGACCGACACAGAGGGTCTGAAAGTGGCGGTGGTCTATGAATCCAGTCCGTATTATGCCGGCACCGGAACGAATGAGCCGCAGTTCTTCTGGAATCCTCGCCACGAGCTTAACGCTGCACCGCCGATGCACGTGATTCCGACACCAATTCCTCAGCAGAGTCTTCGTCCGACGATTTCGGAGTCTCAGGTCAGCGTATGGGTGCCGCGAGGTTTCGCGGTGGTGCATTCGTGTTCGCCAGGCACAGGACTGTCGCAGGGATGCCCGACTATCGGCGGCGACAATGAATCTCTGGCGCCGAAAGCTGTGATCGATTGGCTGAATGGGCGAGCCAAAGGCTTCACGACGCCTGATCAAACCGAAGAAGTCAAAGCATTCTGGAGCACCGGCAAGGTTGGCATGACGGGGACATCGTACAACGGAACAATTCCGCTGGCAGCCGCAACAACGGGTGTTGAAGGACTGGAGGCCATCATTCCTGTGGCTCCAAACACCTCTTATTACCACTACTATCGTTCGCATGGACTCATTCGACATCCCGGCGGATACATGGGTGAGGATATCGATGTGCTTTACAACTTCATCCACAGCGGCCCGCCGGATCATCGAGCGTGGTGTAACGAACATGTTCGTGACAAAGAGATGAAGGAAGGCTTTGATCGTGTGACTGGCGATTACAACGCCTTCTGGGCCGGACGCGATTACATTAATGACATGGGACCGATGAAGGCCGCATTGTTGATGGCTCACGCGTTCAACGATTGGAACGTAATGCCCGAACACAGCGTCCGAATCTACGAAGCGGCAAAGGCGAAAGGTTTGCCGGTTCAGGCCTACTTCCACCAGGGAGGTCATGGTGGTCCGCCGCCGATAAAACAGATGAATCGTTGGTTCACTCGCTATCTGTACGGCGTCGACAATGGCGTGGAGAAGGATCCCAAGTCGTGGATCGTGCGAGAAGCCGACGCACGGGAACAGCCAACATCGTATGCGGATTATCCTCATCCGGAAGCAAAGCCTGTGACTTTGCATCTCAGCGGGCAAGGTGCCCAGACTGGACAACTGTTGCCAACAGCGACGCCGGACCAGGGGACTCAAACGCTGACCGACAATTTTTCGTTCAGCGGTGCATCGTTGGCCAAGGCGGAATGGACAAATCATCGTCTGTTGTTTGTGACGCCAAAGCTAACGGAGCCCGTCCATTTATCGGGAACGGCCAGCATCAAGATTCGAGTCTCCAGCAACAAACCGGCCGCCAATCTCTCGGTCTGGCTGGTGTCTTTGCCGTGGACAAACAGTGAGCGAATCACTGACGACGTGATTACTCGCGGCTGGGCGGATCCCCAGAATCATGGCTCCCTGGAGAAAAGCCAAGCATTGGTTCCTTGTCAGTTCTATGATCTGAACTTCACACTGCAACCTGATGATCAGGTGGTTCAGGCGGGCGAGCAGATCGGCTTGATGATCTTCTCCAGCGATCGAGACTTTACGCTGTGGCCAGATCCTGGAACAGAATTGACAGTCGA
>CAIXQV010001075.1 GCA_903921605.1 uncultured Planctomycetaceae bacterium
AATCCCGCTTCCAGTTTTTGAGCTTCTGCCGGATTGGCTTCCGTAACATCCGCGTCCGCAGCAGGAGCGGCGTCCTGTGAATTTGCAGAACCGGTGATGCCGATGCAAACGCCGAGTGCAGTCGCGAGCCACCACGCTTTTCGAAAACTTTGACCGGTAACAAAGCTAGTTTCAGTCACAGGAGACCTCAGGTATCAAATAAGAAAACATATTTGCTCGGACACGGTTTCAGCACGTGCGGCATTATAGCCCTGAGTGCCGGTTGGAGTAGTGCACAGGAAATCTGGACTCGTCGTGCCCAAAGATGCGACGATTGGCACCCCGGAATCTCTGAGTCTTTGCTAATCTGCGCGGAGTCACAAAGACCGTTGTCCAGTTCGCACAGAAGACCGAGTCCGCTCCTATGAGTCGTCGAGCAATGACTGTGATCGTGAATCCTCGTGGAGGAATTCGGCGCGGCGGCGACGTGCTGAAACAGATCCAGCCTGCTCTGATGGCAGCCGACATCGATCTGAATGTCTTCGTTACGAATCACGCTGGTCATGCATTCCAATTCGCTCAGGAAATGGATCTGCGACACTGCGATGGAATCTGCATCGTCGGCGGCGACGGAACTCTTCACGAAGTTGCCGACGGACTTCTCCAGCGACGCGAACCGATTACTGTGCCTCTCGGGATCATTCCCGCTGGCACTGGCAACACGGTGGCTGAGCATCTGAAGTGCGATACCCCAATGGAGGCCGCCCACAGGATTGCGCGCGGGCAGGTGCTTCCGCTGGACGTCATTCAGGTGAAGCTCAGTGGCCAAACTGTCCACTGCATCGACATGGTCGGCTGGGGAGCCGTCTCAGATATCAACGTCAATGCCGAGCGATGGCGAATGCTGGGGCGCCAGCGGTATGCGATCGCTGCCCTGTGGCAGATCGTACGAGCACGTCGGCGGCAGGCAACACTCGTACTTGACGGGCAATCACACTCAGACGATTTTCTATTCATCATTGCCTGCAACCCGAAGTATACAGGAGCAGGTATGCAACTGGCCCCGCGAGCAGAACTCAATGATGGCCTGATGGATGTCGTTGTGGTGCGAAATGCCAGTCGGTGGCAAATGCTGAATCTGTTCTCAAAAGTCTTCGACGGATCTCACATTCATCTGGAGTGTGTCGAATACCATCAGGTCCGCTCGTTTCAAATCAGAACAGAGGGAGAAGATCAGATGAATCTCGACGGCGAAATGAAAGGTTTTTCACCGATCGCCGCCGAGGTTTTGCCATCAGCATTGAGCGTATTTGCCTGACAGGCTCAGACGCTCAGCCCATTTGCAGAGCTGCAACCTGCTTCAATGCCTGAGCAGCAACGTTGGCATCGCCATTGCAGTGCATTAACAAGGCTTTGGCAGCCTGCAGCAGGCTGATATTCACAGTCTCGACCGAGGTTGATGCGACGACCGCGGCCTTTGGGCCGACAGGACGGTAGGCAGACTTCGTGGCGCCGACAGGACGCTTGACAACTGTTCGAGTCAAACCGAGTTTCTTGCGAGCATTCGCGAAAGCAACCTGACAGCTTGCGGAATTAAAATCCACTTTGGGATACTTCTCACGCAAAGCCGTAACAACCTCCGGACCTTTGATCGAGTTATTGCTCTTCACGAGGTTAAAGATCTCCTGGGAGATAACAACTCCGCCTTTTGCTGCTGCGCGTTTCGCCATGTCGTGTGTTCCTTACTCTCGTAACATCATAAATCAAAATGAATGTACTACGTAAACGTAGCCAAGGGTCCTAAGGCTGATTGAAGAACTAATTGATCCTCAAACGCCTGCATTGGCATTGTTCTTAACAGTCTCAGGCGAACGTTTCAACGCTGAGCAATGGCATTCTCTGGCTCTTACGCAGAATCCCGCACTAAACTATATTGCGGGAAACCATCAGTACATCCACCCAGCCGTCAAAGGCTACTCTGCAGCAAGTCGCTGAAATGTATATCGATAACGCGGCAACAAGTTTTCCCAAGCCCGAAGGTGTTTATACAGCCGTCAATGACTGGCTGCGGAATGGCATGGCTGCCGGAAGAGGCAGCCATCAGGGAATCGATGACACGGGGCGAATGATTGATCTGGGCCGCTCGAAACTGGCTCAATTGCTGGGCCTGCGTTCACCATCTCGAATCATCCACACGCTGAACTGCACCGACAGTCTGAAC
>CAIXQV010001076.1 GCA_903921605.1 uncultured Planctomycetaceae bacterium
AACCTTGTGTTTAGAAACGGTGCTGCCACGCAAGCACACACAAACAAGTAGCCGTTGATGGCTGATCTTGATACTGGTTTCGGGGCCATCGTCTGAGCTTAAAAAAACGGATGAAGAACTTCCTTGTGCTGGAGGCGTTGATGACACCCTCCCATCCCGTCGCTACTGTACGGAACGCGAATTCAGAAAGCGACCGGGAAACACCGTCGGTTCTCCTGCGGTTTGCTATTGAACAATCTTGTCGTTGAGCCCATTCGGACGTGGCCGCAAAGAATTTCCTGCTCTCGCTCTGACAAGTCCGGAGGCCAGGTTTCCTGGGATTTTGTGGCGACAATTTTCAAGCCGAGTAAAGACTTTCGGGAAGAAATCCTGCAAAAGACGGGGAAGGTGCAGAATGCGGACCGGCTCGATTGAGGCGCCCGGCGTTCTCAGGTAAGAAGCACTTCCTGAGGGATCATTCTTTCGGGATTCGGAACGCAGGGTTACTATGAGTCGGCATATTTTTGTCACGGGCGGCGTGGTTAGTTCACTGGGTAAGGGGTTAACGTCTGCCTCGATCGGAATGCTGCTGGAACGACGCGGTCTCAAAGTCCGCATGCAGAAACTGGATCCGTACCTAAACGTCGATCCGGGCACCATGAGCCCTTATCAGCACGGTGAGGTTTATGTTCTGGACGACGGATCCGAAACAGATCTCGACCTTGGCCACTACGAACGATTCACCTCCGGAATTCTGAATCGAGATTCGAATTACACGACCGGTCAGATTTATCTATCGGTGATCGAAAAGGAACGTCGCGGCGAATATCTCGGCCGCACTGTTCAGGTTGTGCCCCACATCACCGACGAAATCAAAGCATCGATTCTTGCGCTTGCGACGCCTGATGTCGATGTTGTGATCACTGAATTGGGTGGCACCGTCGGGGACATCGAAGGTCTTCCGTTCCTGGAAGCCATTCGTCAGATTCCGCTCGACATCGGCAAAGAGAATGTGATGTTCATTCATCTGACGCTGGTGCCTTACCTGAAGGCGGCTCGTGAAGCCAAGACGAAGCCGACTCAACACAGCGTTCAGCAGCTTCGTGAAATCGGGATACAGCCGGACATCCTGATCGTGCGTACCGAACGCCCGATTGGTCGCGAGCATACCGACAAGATTGCTCTGTTTTGTAACGTTGAGAAGAAAGCGGTTATCGAAGAAGTCGATAAGGAGTTCTCAATTTACGAAGTGCCGATCGGTCTGATCGAACATGGTCTGGATGAACTGATCTGTCAGAAGCTGCATCTGTCGCCTGGTCCGCTGAAGATGGACGACTACCGTGCACTTGTTCATCGCATTCGCAATCCTCGCAACGAAGTCACGATTGCGGTCGTGGGCAAGTACATCGAACATCGCGACGCGTACAAGTCGATTTATGAATCAATCGACCATGCCGGGTTTCATCATTCGACTCAGGTGATTGTCAAACGCATCGAGGCCGAAGAACTGGAGCGTCAGGGGCCCGAGATTATGCTCAAGGGCGTCGACGGAATTCTGGTGCCTGGCGGTTTCGGGATGCGAGGCATCGAAGGCAAGATTCAGGCGATCCAGTTTGCTCGCGAATACGAGATTCCGTTCTTCGGTATTTGTCTCGGCATGCAGTGCGCTGTGATTGAGTTTGCTCGTAACGTGCTGGGGCTGGCCGATGCGAACAGCAGTGAGTTCTCTTCGGAAACTCAGCATCCGGTGATCTGTCTCCTGGAAGCTCAGAAGGGCGTGCGTTACAAAGGCGGCACGATGCGACTGGGGGCTCAGCCTTGTGTGCTGACTCCGGGAACTCGAACAGCTGAAGCGTACGGCGTTTCTGAGATCAGTGAGCGTCATCGCCATCGCTATGAATTCAATCCGGAATACCGTCGCCAATTTACGGATGCAGGCCTTCAGGTCGCCGGAACAAGTCCAAACGGCAGCCTTGTGGAGATCGTCGAATTGGCCAATCACCCTTGGTTTGTGGCCGTGCAATATCATCCGGAGTTTAAGTCTCAGCCACACAATGCTCACCCGCTGTTCAAGGGCTTTATCGAAGCCGCTCTGCAGCGTCATCAGCAGCGCAGCGGGGGAACGAATTCCGAGCGTCCCCAGGTTCGGCCCATGAATTGAGGATTTATTCTGTGCGCGGCCACGATAGGCTATCCTATGAGCCTATCCCGCGAGCACGCGGCCTCAATTCACACCGTGCGGAGAAGATGAGATGACGGAACGCCGCTGGAGAATGGCAGACTTTTCCGAGATCCCTCCTGTGCCCTGTCCCTGCGGGCAGGCGAGGCGGGCTTTCAGTGGCGTTCCCGAATTCCCGGGCACAATTCATATCACGGAAATCAGTGAAAACGCTAAGCGGCACTACCACAAAACGCTGACCGAAACCTATGTGTTCCTGCAGTGCGAACCGGACGCGAAGATGGAGCTTGACGGTGAAATTATTCCGGTGAAAGCTCATCAAAGCATTGTCATTCCACCGCTCGTTAGGCATCGGGCGATCGGCCGGATGACAGTGCTCATCGTCGTCCTTCCGGAATTCAACCCGGCCGATGAATGGTTTGACTGACTTGCCCTAAAGCGGCATTGATTGCTGAAGAGACTGGCCCTTTCCGGCGGTATATGCCTGAGCTGCGATCATAGCGGTAGATCCTGCTGGTCTGTGGGCAAGGAAAACTTCGTCGAGAGCAGTCTGCTCTGTTGGCAGATTGGCGAACGAACTAGATTCATCTGCCCCGCTGGGCGAACTCGCAGCGGGTCACTTGAAATCAGTTTACTCCGGGCGAAGGACTCAGCTCCATGCGCAGTATTGCTGTGATGAATCAAAAGGGCGGCGTCGGCAAGACAACCTCCAGCGTCAATCTGGCGGCCGCGCTGGCTCGCGAAGGACGACGAGTCTGTCTGATGGATCTTGATCCTCAGGGCCACGCTTCGTTTCACGTTGGCGTTGAAGCCGGTCCCGACATGCCGACTGTCTATGACGTGTTTACTCAGCAGACGACGCTCGATCATGCTCGTCAGTTGGTCGGTGAAAATCTGTCTCTGATTCCTGCGAACATTGATCTGGCCGCGACCGAAGTTGAGCTCGCGGGAACTCAGGGACGCGAGTTCTTCCTGCGAAACGCCATGCAGCACTGGAAAGAGCAGAACCGTTTCGATTATGTCGTGATGGACTGCCCGCCTTCATTGGGCATTCTTACGATCAATGCGTTGACTGCGGTTAACGAAGTCTTCATTCCTCTGCAGCCACACTTCTTCGCACTGCAGGGTCTTTCCAAGCTGTTCGAAACGACAGCCCTGGTGACGCGACGTCTGAATCGCGACCTTCGAGTCACTGGCATTATGATGTGCCTTTATGAATCCGGAACTCGTCTGGCCGCTGACGTCACCGAGGACCTGAAACAGTTTTTGCATGCCAGCGACGGAGATACTCCGTGGGCCTCTGCCAGGATCTTCAAGTCGAAGGTTCGCCGCAACATCAAGCTGGCCGAAGCACCAAGCTTTGGTCAATCCATTATGGACTACGCACCGACCTCATCAGGTGCCGTTGATTATCTTGCTCTGGCTGCAGAGGTGCTCGACATGGAAGCCGCGATGGGTATCCACCATTCAGCAACGGCCATGGCGCGAGCTGCCTAGTTTCGGCGAGCGGCAGGGCGTCAGCCCTCCGTGTTGCCCTTGCTCTTAATCTTTATCTTACTCTTAATCCTAATCTTGCTCCTAATCTCGCTCTCCGTCTTCCCTCCACGTCTCAATTCTCAGTAAGTCGCTGCAGCCAATCGTTGCAGCGACTTCGCACTTCATCACCCCGCCGTTGAAACATCCACGACGGCTTTGATGACTCCGGTTTCCGGGCGAGTAAATGATTCGAACTCCGCAACCATGTTCGCAAATGGGGTGCGGTGAGTAATCCATGGCGTGGTGTTGATGGTGCCGTCTTCGATCAGCCCGATAATGCGGCCGAAGTCGCGCGGAAGTGCATTGCGAGATGCCTTCAGAGTCATCTCGGGGCGATGCAGCGTTGGGTGCAGGAAGGAAACTTCCTCAGTCGTAATACCAACGTAAACCAGCGATCCCGTGTGAGCAACGTACTTCATCGCCGATGACATCGAATACTTGTTGCCGGTTGCGTCCGTGACAACCAGATACATATCGCCACTGGTGATGGCTTTCATCTGCTCCAGTTCGCTGCCATCGTTCTTAAACAGAATCGTGTGCTGAATGCCGTACTGTTGTTTGCAGAAATCAAGGCGGCTCTGCACCATATCCATTACCGTCACGGTTGCTCCGGTCAGACGAGTAAACTCCAGAGTCGCCAGTCCGATGGGCCCTGCGCCAATGATCAGAACATGGTCGCCCAATGTGGAGGCACCTCGATCAGTCGCGTGACATCCGATCGCCAGCGTTTCGACCAGAGCAAGCTGTTCGTAAGACAATTTCGCGGACGGATGCAGCTTGTCGGCTCGGATCAGAAAGCGTTCGCACAAACCGCCATCGATCATGACTCCGATGACGTTAAGAGTTGTGCAGCAGTTCCCCTGACCTCGACGACACGCGAAGCAGGTTCCACAATTCATGTACGGCTCGACGCTGCAGCGATCGCCGACTTTGACGTTACTGACGGCGTCGCCAACTGCAAGGACTTCAACTCCCAGTTCATGGCCGGGAACTCGCGGATACTTAAAAAACGGAAATTTCCCAAGAAAACCGCTGAGATCTGTCCCGCAAATCCCCATTCGATGCGTGCGTACAAGAACCTGACC
>CAIXQV010001077.1 GCA_903921605.1 uncultured Planctomycetaceae bacterium
AGTCCATGATAATACTTGAAGGTGCCATTCTCGTTGGGATTGCCCTTTTCGCTGACCGCATGAAAACCAAATGAACCGGTCACTTTGTCTGGCTTTGGAATGACGTTGAAGCCCATCTGGGCTTCCGGCTGTGACCCCAGCACGATTTCTCGCACACCATCGCCATTGAGATCTTCGAACTCCGGTGATTCATTGCACGCACTGGTCCAGATTTCGAAGGCCTTCCAATGGCTTTCTTCGCCGGGGCCAGGATTCTTGTACCAATGGTACGGATCACCAGGGAAACCGATAATCACGATGTCCTGCAGCCCGTCGGCGTCCATATCGTGAGCCAGGTTGACGAAGCTGTTGCTGTAGCCAACGCCCGCGACGAATTCACCAGGCATGCGAATTTCATGAATCTTCCACGCGGTGCCATCAGCGTGTTCCGGAGTTCCCGCCTTTGGAGCCTGATACCAGACATCTCCGGCGACGACATCGATTGAACCGTCAGCATTGATGTCAGCGGCAGCGACTCCTTCCGAACGGAATCGCTCGTCCAGCTTGACGCGAACCCAGTTCGGGTCATCATCGCCCTGAGCTGTTTGTGCCATGGCGGCAAGTGCCAATAAAGAGATCCAGCGTTTCATTGTCAGTCGTCCGGGAGAATAGGTGGAAGAAAAAAGGTCGAGTGCTCGGTCAAGATTTGATTCTCGGGTATGGCAGGCATACGTACCCGTCGAAACCCAGTCGGACAAGAATGTCCAACCTACAATTTAAGGTCTGACGATTCGAGAGTTTACTTTTCGATACGGTACAGACTGGTCGCTGTTCGGAGGAACAGGGCGTTGCCCGCGACAGCAGGGGACGCCATAAATCCGCCGTCCAGCTTATTCTTCGCGAGTTCTTTGTAAGCGTCTCCGGCCTCCAAAACGGTGCAAACACCGTCCTGATTGAAGAAGTACAAGCGGCCTTCTGCTTCCAGCGGTGATGCGGAATAATCACCGTCCAGCCGTGCGAACCAGACTTCTTCGCCATTGTCAGCTTTGAGGCTGCGAACGATGCCCTGATCGCTGACAAAGTAGAGACGTCCTCCCAGAGCAATCAGCGACGGCTTCTGCGGAATCTGTCGGTCCGATGTCCAGCGAATATGGCTGCCTGTAACATCTCCCTCGCCGGTGAATTTGACCGCAACAAGTCGAGACTGCATGTAGCTGGTCGCGATGTAAACTGTATCCTCTGAAATCACCGGACGCGGAACCGTTGAGAAGCCAAGCTTGCCGTAAGACGCTTTCCAGATTTCTTTTCCATCACGAGCATCGTAGCCATAAACCCAGTTGGCCGCGGAGGAAATCACCAGCGGTCGATCGTTGATCTCCAGAATCAATGGCGTGCCATAAGCTTTCTGCAGTTCCGGAGTCTTATCCATCTCACCCGAGCGTTTGGTCTGCCAGACAACTTTCCCCGTTGCTGCATCCAATGCGACGATGGACTGAGTGTCCGTGCCGTCCAGATGAATGATGACTCGATCCTGCCAAACGGCGGGAGAACTTCCCGGACCATTCTGATGTTCCAACTTCAGGGAGTCGTTCTTCCAGAGTACTTCGCCCGACATACGATCGATGCAAGCCGTTCCATAGGTACCGAAATGGAAGAAGACGCGATCGCCGGCAATCACAGGGGTTGGCGAAGCGTAGCTGTTCAAAGCATGCTTCGGTTCCGGATTGGGAATCGTGAATAACACCACCTGGCGTTTAATCTCACCCGATTC
>CAIXQV010001078.1 GCA_903921605.1 uncultured Planctomycetaceae bacterium
AGAAACGGAACCTGTCGATTTGATGGAAACTCCGCACCGGACGGCACGAGAACTTCCGGAACCATCGATTGCCGACCCCAGTCGGGCATGTCGACAGGCTGTTCCGTGCTGATGACTGCTTCGACGCTGCGGCCTTCTTCGTTAAATGTCGCCGCTCGGACTGCAAGTGATCGATAGTTCGTGTCGGCTGTCGCCTGATCACGTTGGCTGCGTTTACGCATTGATAGCTTCCTCCAGTGAATCGTCTTCAATCACGTCTTCTGGCGTCTGCTCTTCGCTGGAGTCTTCCATCTGCTGAACAGCAATCTGATCCTGAGCGTCTATGCCCATGATGTTATTGATGACTTCCGTTGGGATGCCTTTAGCCTCGGCCACTTCGTAAAGCTCCGCGACATCATTTAAGACATCTCGCCAGTTCACATTGATCTTGGCACATTCCATTTGAAGCGAAGAAAGCCCAGCGTGAATTCGTTCGCTGGCTGCTCTAACGTCGTCCTTCGGGTTGATGGAAAGTGCAACCGGCCCTTGCCAGTTGGCTGCTGAAAACATTTCCGGATTGCTTTGGAACTCTTCAGCCGACACGATGCCATCGAAGTAGCCCTCAA
The DNA here is from genome assembly GCA_903921605.1 of uncultured Planctomycetaceae bacterium. Next base: position 606 of record CAIXQV010001078.1, read on the forward strand.
AGACTGCGGTTCGAAGAATCGTTTCCCAGATTGGCTGGCAGTAATGCGACGCAAACCACTCCTGCACGATCTGAATCTCCGGCCAGCAATCATTGTCTGCAGATCGTTCAGAACTGAATGAACTGTTGCGATAGTCGCCGGTGACAGTGCTGGCTTTTGTGCCTGGCAACGCTGCCGCCGTTCCCCGCTGGAGATGCTGCACGAACGCTTCCGGGTTCATGTTTGGCTGATTGGGCGACAACAGCTCAAACGATCCGTCTTTGCCCTTATTGACAACCATGCCAGGCTGAATCTTGTTGATCGTGTTGCCGTCGCTGTCGGTCAGGTCTGTCCCGTCAGCAGATGCTGAATTGTATTCAGATCCAGTGTTCAACCCGAGCTTATTGGCTCCTGTTGGCTTGCTGTACGCTGCGACCATGCACGATGCCATCGCTGAAGCGGTGAGAACGTTGTATTCGAGATCATCGGTACGACGGGCGCGAAGGATTGCAGACGAAAACCACGGCACGCCGCGAAGCTCGTCGATGTCTTCTTCGATGTAAAGATGCCCCATCTTGTCGATCGGAATTCGTGTTGCTGTTGCCGGAGCTGCGGCCGCGTCTGACACCAGGTTGTTTTTCACCCAATACGCAATACGCTCATCATTCGCGTTGAGTTCGATTCCGCGAAAGACTCGATGATCCTCTGGCAGTGATGCTCGAAGAATTTCTGATTCGCTGGCCAGTCTGCAGGTATCGACCAACTGCAAAACAACAGCAATTGGAAGATTCCGGCGCAATTGCTCCGCAGAACTGATCGGCTTGATTCGATAAAGCGTGTCACCGGACAAAATCACCGACCGAAATGCCAATCTTTGCTGGCATCCCATCGTCAAACCGCCTTTTCCTGGCAGTCCACGGGCATCGAATCCGCTCTGTAAATTCTCCCAAAGCTGCATTGCACGCTCACGAAAAGGCACGTTTGGCGTGCCATCAGCGAACATTGCGAGCGATTCCGGGTGCATTCCCTTGCCGATCACCTTGGCTTCCAATGATCGGACGATTTTTCGACAGCTTGGATTGTCGCGGTACAGATCCCACGATTGAGCGCGAAGAAATTCAATGCGGCTCCCGCTGACTTCGTTTTCTTTTTGAACGATGCCGCGAAGTGCGTTGAGGCGATTCAGATTAGCCGCTGCGTACGGGCCTTTGGCGGTTCCAAGCAGTTTATTGACCTGCTGAATCGTAGCCCGTGCTTCCATGCGTCGAAGCTGTGCAGATGGCGAGAAGATGCCAACGATAGAATCAATGATGCTCATAGGCTCGCGTCTCCCAGTGACAGGAGAGAGCACATTGAGCCGGTTGACCCCATCGCAACTTCGTCCATCAACTCTTTTCGAGTCTGTCGAAGCTGAGCGAGGTCTGCCATTCGTTGCCGACGACCGCCCGGACCCTGATATTCTTGCGATGTCAGAGCCTTCAAGATTGCGGCGTTAGTCGCGTCGAGAAGATCGGAGGCAGTTGTCATGCTCGCAGTTTGCGAGAGTCAATAACAAATGTCCTTACCAGTGTTGCTAGGTTGGCAAACGGATTACCGTTCTCCGTCCATTTTCACGATTCGATGCTCGACCTTGATCACCTCAAGCTTCACTTCAACCGTCCAAGTGTGGCCGCATGGCCCACGCTCTGCACTTGTTGACTTGTCGCACTTGTAGTAGCGAGTGCGCCCATGTGTTGAATACGCAGAGCCATAGCCGCCGTTTCCGCCCCAACAAATCGGGCAGTGACGATAATCCTCGATCACTCGAGTCTGTGGCTTCTCAATAGGCTTCTCGACAGGTTTTTCAGGCTGCTGCTTCTTACTCATTCCACGCTCTCCCATCTGGCCTGTCTGTTCCACGATTGACAACGGTTTTCGATTGCGTCCAGACGTTACTGCGGGGCGGGAATCCGTTTTCGTCGATGAATGCGTGAGCAAGGCAAAGTCCATATCTAACCGCGTCGCGGTAGTCGTTAGGAAGTGATTCATCTTTTTTGATCCAAACAAGTTTGGCCTGTCCTCGGCCGTCAACTCGGTCTGTCAATGTTGCGTTGCA
>CAIXQV010001079.1 GCA_903921605.1 uncultured Planctomycetaceae bacterium
GCTTCTCGAGCTTGCTGTACGGCTGGCAACAACAGAGCGATCAGAATCGCGATGATCGCAATGACCACCAGCAACTCGATCAATGTAAAACCTCGACGACGAACCCTCATGACTCTCTCCTGAAAAAGAACGAGCAACAGATACTGGGAGGAACTGGCTTAGTTATTGACTGCCAGGTAACGCCGGACCAAAGAAGAACACAATCTCTTAAGTGCGGAATGGAGAGCAGCGTGTGTCGCTATGCGATCACTGCGTCCGTCACATTCCCTATAACCACGCCCCTTCCTTAGCAAAGAATGTGCCAGTGATTAAAACTGGCCGTTTTTTGTGAATTTCCCGAAAATCAAAAACAATTAGAAAGACAGGTGATTCAGAGACAGCAAACTTCCAATCGCGTCTGCAAGAATTTTTCTCACTGCTGCCGACATTGAAGGCACTCAATTTTGTGGGTCGTTGTTGAGCCGCAGAAAGCTGAAAAAGCTTGATGTGCGTAATCACCGAAACGGTGTCTCATTCCAAAACATCAGTTCAAGCGTGTACATGTGATACCAATCAGTTGCAGGAATCGGCAATCTCAAGGCTGGGATTTTTGTTTACAAACTAGAGAAATATTCCAGACGTTTTACTCTCCAATTGATCCGCTATGGGTAAGGGGAAACCAAAAGACAGCGAGTGGTGAATTGGTTTTTCTCAAATCCATAGTCACGTCAGCGACCACTATCGAGTATCGTCGACAGGTGGAGTAAACGTCGTCACTCGAGATGCACACGACATTGTTGGCTCACCCTTTTGCAATCTCTCTTCTGCTGAGTCACTTCCGCATTGAAGCTATTGTTGGAGAAAGTTTCTGCGGGCTGTTCACGAACTCAACGTTTGGGATGAGCCGGGCAGTCTGGAGATTCCACTTCGGCGATTGATAAATCTGCGGGACTCGGGGTGGTTCCAGGGGCACCGTCACGCTCGCAACCCCCTGATTGAAATGCCGATTCTGGTGCTCGCTGGGGATCTGAACGTCGTGTTTCCTATGAACGAGGGATTGCCAATCTGTACTCCGGACACAGTTTTGTCACTACGGGACCGGTCATGGATATTTGCTTCAATATGTCACTCTCGGAGTACAACACAGCTAAGGCAAACTACGAAGAGATTCCGGGCCCGGCCGCCGATTGGCGGGAGTGCGTTTTTCGCTCCACGAAACGGGCGATTTTCTAGCCCAATGAACTCCCGAAGGCCGCTTTTTTTCGGGCCGAGCAGCCGTGATCCGGAGTTGCCCATCTGCGCCGGTTCAGATTTCAGCGAAGTTCTTTAGGTGTGTTGTCCCGTGTCATCTCTGCCGATGCAGTTCTGGTGCTACACAGGCCGTCATTTTTTCAGTGTCCAGCGCGAGTTTAAGAAAGTCCCGAATTGCGGTCGAGGCTTGAGCAGACTTCTTAATCAACTGCGCATGATCGCAATAATGCACCTGAATGTTTGGCTGGCGACTTAGCCACTGCTCAACGGTCTGCAGATGCTTCTGGAAGTGAGCCGCCATCATCGCGGCAGGCGGCCCGGGTGGCTGACCACGACGCTCCAGCATCTTTTCCTGCGATCGAAGGACTTCATTGAGGTTGCGGCGCACAAAGATGACGCGATACTCAAAACTGGAAGGCAGTTTCGGCAACAGAAACGAAATGATCTTGATGGCTTTGCCTTCAGCTTCCGGAAGCCACGTCGTATCTCGCTCCAGGGATTTCACTTTTTCATATTCCAGATATCCCCGCGGATTATCCTCATCGGCTTGCCGCAGGTCATCGCCCAGAACAGGGAGTCCGCCGGCAGCCAGCATCTGCATGACAAGGGATGTTCCAGAGCGAGGAAGTCCGGACACGACAGTGATCATGGCAATTTCTCAACTAGACAACGCGGATACCGAACAATCGACCCAAAATCAGGCTCATGACCATAATCAGCGCGAAAGCAGCCACGAGCCAGGGGACTTCCGATTGTCCGATGAGCAATTCACGACGCGGATAGGACACCTGCATCCGCCGAATTGGGCCACCGTCGTCGAGCGGTGGTTCGGATGGCGAAAACAATTGCTGAAGCATCCCATCAGACTCGCGAGTTTTCGAAAGGCGAACAAGCTGGTCGCCGGTCGACAAAGATTTTCGCTCTTTGATCCCGCCAGAGATTACTTCTACCCAGCCATTGCCAGACGCTGTTGCGGCGATGCGCCATGCGAATTCGTTTTTTGAAGGAATGCGAACGGGGGGAGAATCAATCTTCAGCATCTCCGGAAGTTGCAAATCGATCGACTGGTCGAGAACTGACCTGGACTGATCAATTTCCACCGACAACACGGCCTGTTCACCAATCCGCAGTGGTCGACGATCGAACCAGGATTCCATCTGAACAAAGATCAACACAAGTGGGATGAGGCCCACGGCCATGGGACGCAGGAACTGAAACAGGTACGCAGCATTGGCGGTCAGGATGCGTCCGCAGGCCGTAAAGCTGGCACGCAGATCGTGCTGAAACATCAGCAGTTCCAGGGTTCGTGCAAGCAGTCTGTTACGCGTCCTGCGAATCGCATTTGGGTTCGATGAGAAATGAAACAGCACGACAAGCACAATCGAAGCGACCAAAGACGCTTCGATCAGACCTGGCCAGGCCGACTGCACCATGAACGGACGCATCAGCAGATCAAACAGCCAGTTAATCACGAGGTTCAGCCGCCACATCATTCGATGTATCCCAGTCCCTGCAGGCGTTTGCGGACTTCTTCTTCAGACTGTGCCTGCTGCACTTCCGCCGCTGTCTTCTCAAGGATGTGTGTTATGAACTCATCCACCGAACTATAGCCAGCCACTTGTGCGGCCTGTTTCAGCGTCGCATACAGATTGCGTTCAATCTTGATTTTGGGCTCAAACATAAATCGTGTCTCACTGCGTTGCCGAAAAATCAATAACCAGCCAGCGCCATATTACCCCCTCTCCCCCGCGGGGGAGAAGGGCATCTGTTTCACACGGAACATTCTGATCGCAAAACTACGTCGGTGAATCTCAGTCGTCAAACTGGGTGCTGTCCAGCTAGAGTAACGCCGTCCCTGTCATTGTCTCCGGAATCGGAGCATTGAAGGCTTTAAGAATTGTCGGCGCCAGGTCTTCCAGTCGAGGTGCGGCCGAGTCCAGTTTCCGGCTGCTGAGCAGGACACCGGGGACAAACTGCGGATCGATGCAATGGTCTCCACTCCAGACATCTGTGTTATCGAGAACAAGTTGCCGCGGAAAGCCGCCAAGGATCGTTTCCCATGAGGCACGATAGTTTCTGTTGTATCCGATCAGCAGATCCGGCGCGAGAGAAACATGGGGGCCGGAATAGATCTCTGTCGCTCGGAAGACTTTGGAGATGACGAGTTCATCGTTCTCGGGATCTCGAATCTTACAGAGCTTTTCAATGAGTTCTTCTTCCAGATCGGCCGCTTCCGCGGCGTCAACGCAGCCGAATTTTTCGCGGCCCTTTCGGTTTAGATAGAGGCCATTCAGGCCCAGCCCGAAGGCACGCGTCCTGCTCCAGTCGACATCGTGGAAATTGGACGTGCCCTGTCGAACTGGTGGTGAGTTTGTTCTTAGCAGACCATTCTCCAGGAGCCATGAATTGAGATTAAACTGCCGTCGAAACGGCGCGAATCCATGGTCAGACATGACGATAAGCCAGGTCTTTTCATCCAGCCGATCAAGAGCTTTTCCAATCGCGTCGTCAACTTTCTTGTAGAGCGATCGAATAAACTCACCATGCGACGCAGCGAGTTCCGGTGTGAACAGTGGATGGTTAGGGTCGATCGCACGCCAGAAAACGTGAGAGCTTAAATCCAGCGTTGAGAAGTAAAAGAACAGGAAGCCATCGTTGAAGCGATTCAATTCATGCTCAAAAAATCGCAGGCGTTCATCGTGCACAAACATCGCCTGTTGCTGATACTCATCGGCGTCCAGTACGCCTGCCGTTAATGCATGAGTATCCTCAACCATGCCCTGCGTGTAGTAGTAGCCCAGCTCGCGAACCAGTTCGCGTGAGTAGTCAGGCGGCGTCGACAGAGGCAAAGACGGATTCGCCGGATCAATGTTCATCGGAGAAACGTAAAGACCGAAAGGCCGATGAACGCTTTTCAGATAAAATCGACAGATGCCGGAAGCTTCAATAAGTTGCGGTATCAGCGGAAACTTCACGACAACCCAGTCACTCCATTCCTTCTCTTTCAGAATCAAGGTCTGATCCTGAATCACAATACGCACGACGGGCTGCTCGGGGTCGCGATAAATTGTCAGGGGAATCTGACTTTGTTCCTGATCTGCAGAGAACTCATTGACTGGTCCTCGTAGCTGACATTCGATGACATGATCCCGAATCGGGACACGTTCGATTCGGCCTCCTGAAACATCGCGAGTTCTCTCTTTGATGTTGTCAGTGAACCACGTAAACGTGCCATAGCCGCCCTGCAAATCGGGCGTTCCCATTCCGGCCAGGGTTCTGGCTTCGCCCTCAGTTGGCGGAAAGTTGGCGGGAATTCGAAAGACGGAACAGGGTACGCCATGCTGTTCCAGCTCGGTCCAGAGTGTTGCTCCGTGTCGTAAGCTCTTGATCGTGGCCGTCGAAGTTGGCAGGACGAAGTTGCCGATCGTAATTGGCTTGCGACCCGGGACGATCCGGCTGATGGATTGATACGGCAACATGGTCTCGGGATCTCGCGCGATGAAGTCGAAGATTCCATGGCCACCTGGATTTGTGCCGGAGATAAAGTTGGACCAGGCGACGGGGCTTTGAGGCGGATTGCTGGTTGCCAGAGAACTGAAGGAGCCCATTTCCATCAGGCGTTTACAATTCGGCAATGACCCTTCTGAGATAAACTGTTGCAGCAGCGCGTGATCCATACCATCCACGCCAAGCACCATCACACGCTTGAGATCACCTGCGGGCCGAGCGACTTCCTTTTTGCCACAGCCCGCCGCCAGCATCATGGCGCTCGTGGCTTGTAAAAAACGGCGACGTGAAGCAAGCATGGTTTGAGTACGTCCGCGAGGCTTCATCGTGGCGATTCCGATCGAGTAGCAGCAGAGTCCGAATTGGAGGTCGACGCGTTGGGGGGACTCAGCGGCTGACTTGTGGACTTTCGATTATCAAACGTCCACGGCTTTCCATCAAAGTAAGCCGGCATGGGGACACCGAACAGTGTGAGAATCGTCGGTGCAAAATCCATGATGGAGGGGGTCACGTTCTGCGCCAATGGGCGATTGCAGAGCAGCATGCCGGGCACCAGAGCCGGATCGACGCAGTGGTCGCCACTCCACGGCCGATCATTGTCGCGAAACACAGGACCATCGCATCGTCCCACTGCATTCTCCCAGGAAGCACGGTAACCCTTTTCGTATCCAACGATCACGTCGGGGCCGTTGGAAACATACGGGCCACTGTATTCCTGGTGGCAATCATGAACCTTAAAGACCGCCTGACATTTTCGATCCGGATCCTGAAGTCCGGTCAATTTGTTGATAATCTCCTGACGCAATGCGGCGGACTCTGAAGGCGGCACAATTCCTTTCGACTCACGACCTGACTGATTAATGTAGATCCCGGTGAGTCCGAATGCGTAAGCTTTTGTTTTGCCCCAGTCGACTCCTTCAAAGTATTCCCCCGCGGGGCCCGCAGTCTCGTTGACAGTCAGATAGCCATTTTCTCTGAGCCAGGCGTTCAGATTCACGCCACGACTGAAATCGCAGAAGCCGTGATCGGACAGAACAAACAAATAGTCATCGTCTTTGACTTCCTTTCGAACCCGACCGATCAGTTCATCCATGCGAACGTACATGTCATCAATCACATTTCGATGCTTCAGAGTATCGCGTCCTCGATTGGCCGGATGGTCGGCCACGTCGTGGCGCCAGAACATATGCTGAATTCGATCGGGGCCATCAAAAACGCACACCGTCAGACCGCGTTGCATTCGTCGTAAGGAGTCAAACAGCATCCGCTCACGCTCATCATGAATCGCCCACGCCTGTTCCAGGAATGCTTCTTCTCCAACCACGCCTGAGTTCAGGCCCCAGGTGTCTTCTGCAAGGCCCAGTGTTCCGAAGGAATCGTGCAGCTTGGCCAGATACATGGAAAAATACAGAGGATGAGAGATCGGCATCGCCGGACGTTCCGGATCCAGATGAATCGGCGAGACGTACAATCGAAAATGAGGAGCCAGCGACTCGAGCCGAAGTTTGCACAGCCCGCGAACCTTCGTAAACCAGCCGATCCGATACTCAATACGAAGCCAGTCAGACTCCTTATGCAAAGGCACAACGATTTTCTCTGAACCGTTTCGAACTTCGATCGATTGCTGCTCATCGAACACTCGAATGTTCAACAATGTCTGAAAGTCTGCTGGTTCCGAACCCATCGGTTTGGGCGGTCCCGGCAGATAAGCCTCAATACGCTGACCGTTGCGACTCACCTGTATGCGAAGTCCGCCCGTTGTGGCACGAGCTTCTTCCGGATCTGTTGTGAACAGCGTAAACGACCCCTGAGTTCCTCGCAGATCGGGGGTACACATGGACGACAGAGACAGGCCAAAGAAACGTTCGGGCGGGAACGTAATTGGCACTCGCAAAATGGTGCTGAAGGTGCCGTAATCGCCGAGTATTTTCCAGAACGGCTGGCTCTTACGAAGCAGTCGCACTGATGTTTTATTGCCGAACCATTTGCGCCAGCCCGTAGCTTGCCCCTCAATGATTCGGGCCGACGAGAGCTCCGGAAGATATGTGCGGACATCACGATTGAGGAAATCGTAAATGTTGTGTTTTCCGGGATTCACGCCCGTTTGAAATGAAGACCATGCCACTGGCGAAATGGGGGGAAGTGTCGTCGCGAGATCTGAAAAGGTACCAGTCTCTGCAAGTCGTTGAAAATTCGGTAACCGACCTTCTGACATTAAGCGACGGACTCGGCCCGGATCAAGTCCATCGAGTCCAACAATGACCACGCGGCTGGCAACCGGTTTCAGTTTCAGGCGAAAGCGTTTGATCAGCAGGATCAGGACGCGGATGGGCCACGTCAGAATCGAAAGGAGCAGCAGCCCCATCGCAGCGAACAGGACCAGGAATGAACTCAGAAACGTAATTCCAGCGCCCGGACCGATATAGGCCTGTAAAACGAGACTTTCAAGACTGAACACGGAAAGCCCCTGCCACCGAAAGATTCGAATTCGGTGATGATTTTGGCGATGAAGAAAGACTGAACAGCAACGTTGCTGCCAAAGGTCTCTTTTTGCTCACCGCCTTATCGTAGTCCACCTGGTGGCAACTCGAAAGCGTTTCCGGAATGGTTATTCTGTGCGCGGCCACGATTGAGATCATGATCTGAATGATGGATCCGGCGGATCCCCGGCCTCAGTTTGTGCCGCCCGA
>CAIXQV010001080.1 GCA_903921605.1 uncultured Planctomycetaceae bacterium
ATTAACCCGGCCAGGACTCGAACCTGGAAAATCAGAACCAAAATCTGATGTGTTACCATTACACCACCGGGTTATTTGAAGGCACTCACAAAACCGGGACAGGCACCCTTGGTTATCATGTCTCTCTGTGATTCAAGACCTTGCGGGAGCCAGTCCCGGTTTTGTCAGGCGTTCTTTCAACATCCGAATCTTAGAGTGACTTTTTCGGAAGAACAAGCGGAGTCTGCTCCGTAGTCACTCGGTGGAATCCGGATCGATCCACTGCGTCTCTGAAAAGAACAGTCATCAGCCAGAGAACTGGCTGATGACTGTTCGGTGAGAATCCAAAATCAGTCGTTTCGCAGACGAATACCAACTTCGCCAAGCTTCTGGCGAATTTCGTTGAGCGATGTCACGCCGAAATTGCGGCTGGCCAGCAGTTCGTCGGGAGTCCGAGAAACCAGTTGCCCAATCGTCTGGATATTCAAACGGCTCATGCACTTGCGAGAACGAACAGACAGATTCAAATCGACGACCAGCTTGTTCATCATTGCCTGCTCTTCTGGCGAGAGGCTCTGATCCACAACATGATCGCGTGAATGAATCTTGTGCAGGTGCTGACCGATTCGTAGTCCGTGAGCAGCCAGCAGTTCGCGAATTTCCATCAGCGATGTTTCGCCGAAGTTCTTGCCTGCCAGAAGTTCCTGCTCGCTGACTTCCGTCAGATCGCCCAGCGAATTGATGTTCATCGCCTGCAGGCAGTTGCGGCTTCGCACCGACAGTTCGAAGTCCGTGACCGGACGGCCCAGCAGGTGCTTCATGCGAGCTTCCTGACGTGCCTGATCTTCGTCGTAGTACATGCCCTGAGTCGCGTCGATGTCCTTCAGGTACAACGCCGCAAACTCATTGTTTGGGTCATACTCACGAACACGTCGGAAGCAGAACGCTGCTGCCTGATAGTTCTCTTTGTCTTCGTACAGCAGGCCCAGATTCAGCATCGCACCCGTGAAGAACGGAGGACGTGAAAGAGATCGCTCGTACAACCGAATCGCCTCGTCGTCGTTACCTCGCAGGCAGTTTTCCGCGGCCAGCCAGAACAACGCGCGGGAGTGATGAGGATCCATGTCGACAGCACGTTCGAAGTATTCGACAGCCGTCAGAGAGTCACCACGATCCGCCCAGATACATCCCATCTGGAAAGAATATTCCGCACGGCTGGCTGCAGAGGCTGCCACGCTTCGCAGAAGCTTTTCAGCGTCGTCGATCTTGCCTGAGGCGCGAATCGCACCGGCTCGACGAAGAGCACATCCGACCGGATCATATCCCGCTTTGCCAGCCTGTTCGAATCGATTGGCGGCTTCTTCCGGGCGGTGCAACGATGTCAGACACTGCCCGTGAATGAACATAGCGACGCCATCGCGAGTCACTCCGGACAGAATCTTGTCGGCCTGAGACTGTCGGGCCAGCAGGTAAGCTCCTACACCGGCTCGTGCCAGAAGACCTTCTGATTTTTCGCCCGCTTCAACTCGGCGAGATAATTCGCCGACGCCCTGTCGCACTTCCGTCAATTGTGATCCGCTGACTGCGTTCTCCAGCATCGAAAGGTCGCTTGCTGAAAGTGGACCTTCAGATTCGAGGAATTCTTTGATGTTGACCATAATCGCTTGAGGCACTTCTACTGGTTTCCTGTCAGATCGAAAAACATGTGGACACGCTGAATCGTGCCGGCAAAACACCTTTGCCAAACCCACTACGGAAAATGCACTTCACTGGATATGAGATGCACAAGCAGCGACCGGAACAGCAAATGCCGCACCGTCGCAGGATTTTCGAAACCGAAGAGTTTAGCAGGCTTTCAGTGTTGACACAAACCAGACTCGGATTTTCCAAGACCATGCTGCGATTCCGGGAACAAAATTCCGCCGAAGTGACCCGGTCAAGGGTCTGTTTGTGACGAAAAAAGCGATCAACAGAGGCTTCCCGAGTGCCACGGAGGTACAGCCCTGACGTGACCTGCGGGGTTGCATCCATCAGAGAATCAAGCGGTGCGCCTGCGTTCGCTGAGGCTCAATTGTTGCACCCGACTGGAACACGGATGCATTTTGAGCCAGACCCTGAGATCGCTTTGAGGTGCTTACAGGGTCTTAACAAATGTCAGTAAACGATCATTGAGCTCGAACTTGGCCGACGTAAACAGATCAATCGCCGCCTTGCTTTCTGAATCCACATGCGCCTCAACAAGCTGCACGGATTCGCCTCGAAGCCGGCGACAGATTTCCAACACGAGCGCCTGAGCGTACCCGTGGCGGCGTTGAGATTCGGGCACGAAGATCTCGCGAATCCCGACACTGCGGACTCCCCATTTGGGAATAAAGAGGTCCATGCCAATGATCTGACCGCTTGCCACAACTTCCAGGTTCGTCTTTTCCTGCAGTTCAAACCGCAACGAGTCCAGATGCCCGAAGCGAACGAACCACCACCAGGTTTCTTTCGAAGGGCGGTCGGTGATGACCAGATTCAAATGACGTCGATGGCGGAGCAGTTTTGCATTCACGGGATCGCGGCTCTGCAACAGATCGCGGCGAAACACGAACGTCTCTTTGCCGCGAACATATCCGCATGACCCAAGGAATTCCTTCCACGCGGCAGAGGAACCACAAAAGCCGGACGGTTCCAGACCACCATAGATACCACAATAAAAGCCGTTCCGGTTTAAACCGCCGCCCGCTTCAATTGTGAGAGCACCATTGGTTCTTAAGTAATCTTCAGCCAGTCGAACCAGTTCGGTTCCGACCTTTCGACGGCGGTATTCAGGATGCACCATCAGGGCCGAGATGATCCCCTGAGTTTTATCCAGATTGCTTTCTGTGGCGTTCACCGCAAAGCTGGCGTGGACATAGCCGACGATTCGCTGGCCATCCAGAGCAAGGATGAGCCCCTTGCGATCAAAATACGGCGGGGAGCAGGCAAATAGCTCAAACACATCACAGGAAAATCCCTCCGCAGCATTCCGTCCCAGCGCGCAGGCATGCCAGAGCTGATGAAGGCGAGGAGGATCCGAGTTGTGATAAGTACGA
>CAIXQV010001081.1 GCA_903921605.1 uncultured Planctomycetaceae bacterium
AGTACCAGACGTTCGCTAACTGCGGTCGGTATTCAGCAATAAACGCTCCCCACCAGTTTGCCGGGAACACCTGCGGAAACAGGACTGTTTTCAGTCCGTCTGCAGTCGCAGTTATGGCATCGACTACTTTTAACACCTGTCGACAAGTGTGATTGAATCGAATCCAAAACCAAATGCTGGACGACAGTGGTCCGCCAATCTGGTGGAACTGAACATGCTCACTGACGTGTCCGACGATGGCTTGATCAGCTCTTATGCAAACAACATGCACCTGATGCCCGCAATCCGCCAGTCGCCGAGCCGTCTCCAGCACCATTCGCCCAGCTCCGCCATCGGAAACGAAATGAGGGTGCAGGTAGATGATCTGTGATGAAGAGAAAACAACCTCGCGATCGATACTCAAAGCTGGCAGCTACTTAAGAGTTTTGTTGTGCCGAACGAACACGACACAGCTCATTGATCCGAATGAGAAAAAGTTCGTCAGTGAGCTGAATAGGTCCATGAACGTGGTGAGCAGTTTGCGTGCCATCGGACGCCGATCGAAATGAGTGCTCAAGTACGGTGGAATCTCCCACCATGTCTTAACATTCACCCCGCACTGGTGTTCGTCGGCGATCCGCTTTGCTTCACTCAGGTTGAGCCAGCTTGGGTTCAGTCCCGAATATTCGACCCTCTTTGCAAGACCGAATTTTGCCAGGAACTCAATGAGCCAGTTCGTCGTCGGTTCCACCACAACAAGTGTTGAGAAGTTATTCCGAAGTAGAGAGTCCAGAGCAATGTGAATATCACTGGTATGATGGAGCGCCTGGAAGACAAGCCCCAGCCGCTTCTCAGTTTTCGCCATAGGGACGTTAAGGAACTCTGATACGAATAGTCCGACAGGGAGTTGAACGTCTTCAAGCGTCACCGGCACGAGTGACACTGCAGAGGGTGAGATATCCGACGAGTACACGCGAGAGAAACTTAATTCACGGCAAAGCCACTTTAGTTCAAACCCGGTTCCGGAACCCAGACTACACAACTCGGTGCAGGACGAGCTCACATGCTTGCGGATGCCATCACGTACATTCTTCATCGCATAAATGAGACTGTGAATGTATGCGGGCGACCAATCCAGCTTGGTCGTTGCAGCGGCCACAGCTTGTTGATTGCTGACGTCATAATGATTTCCGTCCAATTCGTTGCGATTTGTCTCGTCGAGCAGTTCATGTAACAGGAAATTGGGAATCCCTCCCGAGACGGGAAAACCCCTGTTGCAAGTCCGACAATGTATCGTTTCCTGCGGATCCTTGAGGCACTGAAGAGCACTCGCCTTACACACTGGGCAGACAAGATCGCTGGCAAGTGCGTCAAGTGTTAGTTGCTTCATTTAGGTCTGCAGTTTAGTTCATTGAAAGGGTTACTGAAAACAGTGGAACGTTCGTTAAGCATAGAATGGTTTCGAACAAGTAACTCAGTTCTATGCCACAAGATCATTCCGATCAGCATGTTCGAGAAGTCGGCTTTAAAGTTCACCATCCGATTGAGGCTTTGAAATTCGCAACGGTGTAATCCACCCCTTTATCCAACCCGACATACAGCCGATTAACATACGCACAGAGCAACATTGAGCTGCCTTCATCACATAGAACACCCAGATCGGGAGAGAAGAGATAAATGCAAATCTCCCATGTCTCCGGAGTACCCGAACAAGACCAAAGCTGTGCCATTCAAGCCGCTTTGCACTCATCACTGGTTCTGATCCGCCCCCGCGGTGATAGACAATCGAACGATCTGAAACGGCCAACTTCCATCCCTTAGCTTTCAGGCGAAGACACAGATCCACATCCTCCCATAGAAAGAAGAACCCTTCATCGATCAAAGAACTATCAAGAGCTGAGACACGAAGAAGCATGCTGGCGCCCGTGATAAACATGGGTTCTTCATTCATCGTCCGAACATTCCACGAATGTCCGCTCCAGAAATTGATACGGCCACCACCCCGACACTGCAGAGTGGAACGATCCTGCATTTCAAGGATCGTTGACCCGACAACGGCAACTAGTGGATCCTGTTCGATGGTTCCAAGAAGCGATGCAAGTGTATCAGGCTCGACAGTTGTGTCATTATTCAGCAGCCAAACGTATCGAGCACCTGCAGCGATGGCTCTTTGAATTCCTGCATTGTTTCCAGCCGCGAACCCTCGATTGCAAGGATTCACAAAAAACTGGTCAGCGGGAACGTGTTGAAGAAGGCGAGTCGCGGAATCGTCAGGCGAACAATTGTCAACAACGACCACGTGGCAGGGTGTCACAAGAGATTTTAGCGAGTACCAGCACTTGATCGTATCGTCTGGTGACATGTAGTTGAGCAGGATCACCCAGACTTCAACTTCAGGTTGAATCTCCGATGCCCGAAGGGGCGTTCGTCCGTCGCGATTATGGCTCGTCACGTGCAATTCGACTCACTCGCCAACAGAGCCGGTCTTTCCAAGGTGGGCATACATAAAGGCATATCGGAGCGTTGTACGAAGTTGGTGCTTTCAAGGTGGTTTCCTGAACCGTTGAGGCTCAGAAGAGCTATTCAACACGCTATGTTCGTTTTCATCCGCAATTATTCGGGCCAGCGGTCAGTACCGCGAGATCAGTGAGAAACGCCTTCCAGCCATGAGCGTAACGCCCATACCGTCCAGTGATGAATTCACGAATAATGTCTAGAATTCCCGTGACGCGCTGATTCCTTGCGAGACCGCGTGTACGCAGGTGAGACTGCCGCCCCAGAAGTGCACCCACAGCTTGATGATCGCCCCCTGCAATATCTGCTACTCGTGCTGCCGCCTGACCAGATTTCTGTGATTCGCGAAGAAAGTACGAACCATCGAGTGTTCGACTATACTGAAACTGTTCCCATAGCGTTTCCCTCTGAACTCCGATTTGTTGTGTTGCGTGTTGGCGATAAGAAATAAGTGGATCCTTTATCGCACGAAACTTTCCGCCCAGAGCCGCAATCACAATCGCAATCCACGCATCATGAATCCAGCATTCCGGGATTGGCAGAAACTTGTCTTTCCAGTTGGATCGAAAGGCCATGGTGGCCCCTGTAACAACATAATGCCTCAGCAAGATCTCAAAAATTGCGTCTCTTGCTACGTCGACCTGTAGAGCAGAACGGAATCCTACTGCGTCCCAAAGTCGGCAATCCAGGGATTGCCCCGTAGAGTCAATTAGATTCGCATCAGAGAAAATAAGATCAATATCCGGTGAAGCACGAAAGAGTTCGTGAGTTCTTGCCATTTTTTCAGGGTGCCATCGGTCATCCTGATCCGCCAGCACAATTATTGAACCCTGGCACAGCCCAATGACTTTGGCAAAATTCGCCGTTGAGCCTCTGTTGACCGAATTGCGATGAATACGAAACAGACGCGGAAATCGACTCAAATACTCATTCAGAACATGAAGCGTATCGTCGATCGACCCATCATCGCAGACGACGATTTCGTCGGGGAGTTTCGACTGACTGAGAATGCTGTCCAACTGCTCCCGAAGATACTTGCTGCCGTTGAATGTGCACAACGCCACAGAAAAAGTCAGTGGTGACATCGTCAAACAACTATGTGAAACAAGTGAAGAGAAGGCCAATCGAATGAAATCAACCTTCAGGAATATCCGATCGCCCAAGCAATCTGTTGACGTGTCGGTGGACGCGCATCGCCGGACCGAGCAGCGGGTGATGCTCAAAGAGTTCCAGTCGGCGCTCGGCGACCTGCAGTCGCTGCTTAAGTTCATCAATCTGACGTGTCAGATCTTCAGACTTGTCGTCATTGTTTGCATTTCGAGGCAGTGCCGAAGTCACGGGGTGACTGCCATACTGGTCCCGGAAGGCGGCTATCAACTCTCCGATGGGCCGCTCGGATGAAGCCTCACGCAGGATTTCAAGCAGTTGAACCATCCTTGGTGTCGCAGGCGCACTGCAAAAGAGTGCATCGTGCAGCAATTCGGTCTGATGCTGTGTCCTGACCGGCGAAGGAGACAATACTTCTTCCACCACATTGTCAACATGAGATTCGCAGGTGATGGTCCATGCTGCTGGTACATAGTGTGGCCGGTTGTGAAAATCCAACAGCGCTAACGGGCGTTTTGCAATCATCGCCTCCAGCATAACAATCGAAGGTGTGGCAATTACAGCGTGTGCCTTTTGCAATTGTTCGCACAAAGTACCTGCATTTGACGCAACTCCAAGCTGTCTTTCCATGCCTCCTGTAATCCGCCAGATGGTCTGAATCTCAGAGTGCTGTGCCTTCAGTCTGTCTCGCAAACAGGCGAGTCCCTTCCACGGCCGGCGCGCACGCTGGGTAGGATGCGTTGTTTTGATAATCTTGCGCATTAGTCTCTGATGTGTTATGACATCCTCTTTGGGATCTTAGATTCTGCATGGAGGAAATGTCACAGGTCGAGCGCACGCCCGGGAGCGTGAACATTGACGCTCGAGTGGGCGACAGCGCCGTACTCTGGGATCTCTTCGAGTGCTTTGACGAAGGCCGGCCACGAATGCCGTTCGTGTAGACGTGAGGCGGCGGCAGCGGCGACTCGATTTCGATCCTCCGGATGGTTGATCAATCTCTGGAAAATCTCGACATAACCCGCAATATGATCGAAGGGACTCACCAAGAAACCTGTCTCTTCATGAGTCAAGAACTCCGGAATCCCACCCGCGTCGGAACTCACGATCGGCATTCCGGCGGCGGCGGCCTCGAGCAGCACATTCGGGAGACCCTCCCATTGAGACGTATTGAGAAATACATCGAATGTGTCGAGCGGCAGATCTTGGAAGCGCGCGAACGGTCCGCAATTGCGCACGTTCCGTTGACGAAACAATCGCCGTGGAGTCCGGACATCCGACAGCACCTGGCTCCCGTAAATGTGGAACACGATCGGTAGCTGAGCCGCTGCTTCCACCACCCGCAGGAGAACGTCCGGGCGCTTCTGCCGATCGAGCCGCGCGGCCCACAGCACGTGCAGCGCTGGCCGCGATTCCCGTGGCGTTTTCAGGTCAACTGTCCCCATCATCGGCTGATAGTGGCAGTGGAGACGATCTTCGGGAATCGCATACCAGCCGCGGAGCAGGTCGAGGATCCGCCTGTTGTCCGCGAAGATCCCTGCGGTGTGCGGCAAGCATGCAGGAATCCGGTCCGTCACATGTCCCACGATTCGACTGTTCCGAGCGACGTCCTCGCAAAAAGCGGAAACGAAAATCTTGGTGGTGCGCGTGATCGCCGGTCCATAGTGCTCAATGGCGTCGAATCCAAGCCGGGAATTCATCACATGCACAACTTTTGGCTGCCATTGAATCAGCAGCAGTCCCAGCAGTCGCAATCGCTCCTCTTCCAGCAACGGCTCGGAAGATGCCGCGAAATTGACAAATGGGACTGCCGCCGGCAACCGTTCGGCCCAAGGGGAGTGCGGCCCATCCGTAGCGATCACCACCACGCGCGCCTGCGGTTGTTGCTCGGTGAGATAACGGACGTAATTCAGCGTCTCGAGATCGGAACCGCCGGTCGTCAGCCATGGAACCAAGATCACGTGGGTCGGCGCCGACGTCAACTCGGAACACATTTGTCCGTACACGGAGCCCAGCACGGGCATTGGGACGTAGCAGCGATTCAGTTGCGTCAGCGACTGAGCCTCGGGATAAAGCTGCGGCTCGATCTCATGCATCTTTCGCCAGGTCGATTCCAACCATTCCGGCAGTCCGTTGTTTCGGAACAGCCAGGCAGTCCAGCGGATCGATCTCAGATAGAGTTCGTTCACCAGTGGGCGTAACTGCGGAACGTGGCGCAGAATTGCTCGGTCCACTGATCGTGCGATTTCCAGGCCGATCCCCTGCAAGCGCACCAGCCCGCCGCCGGAAGACCGGCTCCTGCGCTGGACTCCCTTCGGCGCCGATTGGCGAAATCGACCTTCAAACTCCAGGGGGGCGAATAACGGGGTCGGCGGAATTTCCGCCTGCATTCGACGATGCGCCGCCGAGCGCGAGTCTCGCGGTTTGCTCCGCACGAACAGACACGTTTCCGGCGCCGCCTTCACTGTGCCGCCGGCCGCCAGCCATGTCGCGTACCAATGCCAGTCTTCGTAACCCAGCTCGCGTAGGCCGCGGGTGTCGGCGTACGGCATCTCCAACGCGGTTGCGCGCTGCATCAGACAGGGCATGGTCCAGAAGTTGGCATCGGTCAATCCCCGCAAGTCCACAGCCGCATCATCAGAATTGGGTTGCCGAAACACGAACCAGTCCGCTCCAAACCGAATCACTAGTTCCGGGACGACCGCGGTTCGGGCGTCGTGCGTCTGCGCCGTCCGGCAGCCCATCAACAGCCAGCGGTGGTCCACTAAATCGTCGGCATCAATGCAGGTGACCAGCGTGCCCCGTGCGCATCGAATTCCAAAGTTGCGACCGGGTGCGGGATCCCCGAAGTCCACCTCGTGGATCGACAAGCCCGCCCCCTCGCGCTGGAAGTAAGACCGGGTCTCCTCATCCGGCCGATCCAGAATCACTAGAATTTCGCAGGCAACGCCATCGGCCTCTGCGTGACGCGTTGCGCTGCGTACTGACTGCAGCGTCCGGTGGGCCAACAGCCCCTCGCGATGAGCGGTAATGATCACGCTGACGTCTGGCGGTGAATTCGACATGAGCCGCATACCCTCGACCATGCTTCGTGATGGCGACATTATCGACGCCCGGCCGGCTGAAACCACCGATAGATCTGCCTGCGTAGCCAGAGGAGGTTCCGGGACAATGGATTTGCTTCCAACCGCTGCATGATGACTATAAACGGAAGCAACTCCGCCGATTTTCGCTGAAGTTCAAGCCTAAGATGACCCACTTCCGCTTGCAGCTTCGCCACGTCCAGGTCTCGGAACACCGCGTGATCCGGAAATAGACGCTGCAAGTCGAACGTCTCTTCCGGGATGTGGTGCTCGTCTTGAGGGTCCGCCAGAATGCGACGCGGGAAGGGGGGCGATGACACCCTTCCGTCACTCTGGTGGCCCCGTCGAAGCATTTCCTGAATCAAGATCGCCATCCGTGGTGTAGCCGGCGTCCGGCATTCCAAATGATCGTGGAGCAGCGTGCGTTGATGCAGCCGCTTTGACTCGGGCGGCGACATCAATTCCGCCACCACCCGATCCAGGTGCTCCCGGCAGGTCACCGTCCAGGCTGCCGTCACATATTGAGGGGAATTCGTGTAGTCGAGCACAGCGACCGGCACGCCATGCAGCATGGACTCCAACAGCGCGGTCGACGGCGTCGTCATCACGGCATCTACGTCACCGAGAACCGTTGCTAGATCGGCCCCAGTCGTATCGCGCAGTTCGTTGGGGACGCCGATGTCCGCATCCAGCCCGGCAGTCAACCGCCAGAGCGGCTGAATCGTACGTTGATTCACGAGGTTATAACGGTCGATCCAGGACTTCAGATCGACCAGCGATTTCCGAGCGCACGCGATCTGTTCGGGTGCGAACCCGGGCGTCTTCGCCGTCATGATCAACAAACGGAATGGCCCGTTTCCTCGAACTCGAGGTGTCCGCCCCAGTAAGCGATCGAATCGAGGCACACCGACAACCTCACATTTTCCCGGATTTCCCAACGCCTCAAGAATGCGGGCCTGTGACCGCCCTATGCAGGCAATCTTGTCGGCCAACACAGGCATGAATAATGGCATTCCGCGGTGTTCAGTCTGTGATCGTGGATTCTCCCAGCAATTTCTCCACTCGATAATCCCGTCGACCATGTGCAATGTTGGAATTCCTCGCCGAGAAGCTTCCAGCATCAGCACTGTAGATTGAGAATTGAATTCGTCGCTGACGATGCAAAGGTCGCACCGGTCGGGCAGAGTGAGACAATCAAGACTACCGTTTACCCATTCGGCGTCTATTGCCTCCTTCAAGTGATCGTAATGCCAAGTTCGCTCAGCCCCGTCAATCAGACAGATCACTGGAACAACAGGGTTAGACACAATATCCTGAATCTGCATCAGAATGAGCCTCGTCGCTGCACTTCACGATTCCTGCAAGGCCAGCGATTAGGAACTTTTCGGGGTACGCATACTGCGTCGTCCAAAAGGATCGGGATAGTGTCAACTGCTTTCAGCAATGTTTTACGAGAACAGCATTTTCAGTCGACGCGCGACAGCCTTCGTAAAGCGCCGCCCGCGTCGAATGAGTACTCCGGTGGCCGAGTTGCCGTCTCGCACACTTGGGCGTGCCGCGCCACGCATGATGCCCAGGTGAAAATCTTCTTCCGTGACAATTCCCGCTTCTACGGCCTCGTCGAGGTATTGGAACCATAACCGGCCATAGGGATGTCCGATCCTTCGCCATGGCTGAGTCAGCAGGTTCGTATAGTGAATCAGCTTTGTATTCCGATCGTGGCGGTCAAAGACGTTCCAGTTCGGGTCCAGCGGACCAATTTTGTATGGGTGATGTTCCAGGAAACGAGGGCTCATCCGCGAGAAATCGGAGTAAGTGTGATGTCCGCTGTCGATCTCGTCGTAAATCCTGTTCAAATCGAATCGACATCTCTCACAGTCGATCAGCATGACACTTGTGCCCCACTCCTGTTCGTCGTAGTGACGAGTAGCAAGAAAGTCAGCGGCGTTCATCGGCGTGTCGAACAGTTCTCCTATATCACTCAGACAAATCATGTCCGAGTCCAAATAGATAGCGCGTGCCTGATGATTGCAGAGTTCCGGGATGAGATACCGGTACAAGCTGAATTCCGTATAATTCCGGTATTTGAGCGCCAGCGACATTGGGGCAGGAAATGGCGGATCATCATTCCGTTCTATGGAATTGTGCGTTCCGTTGAGTACCCAGATGTCTATCTCGCGTGAAGTGTTCCGGCGAAGTGAATGAATCAGAACCTTTCGTTCCAGACGACTGAGTTCTCCGGAACCAATGAACACCTGAGGGCGAGTCATCGAATACCTTTCTTATAGGACGGATGCTTTCTCGGTGACACTGCCTTTACCCGGAGAACCGTCCCCGCATGAACCGATTCACAATGCTCCTGGCCGCTCTCAGTAACGCAGAAGCATTGAGCAGATCAATGTAGTACAAAAGTCTTTCGCGGCTCATATACTTCAATCGACCTCGCATAATACTGGAAGTATACGGATACTTCTTTGACAGGTATCCAAAGTGCCGCAACCATTTGCCTGTCTGAAAAGCAGAAAGGGATGATTGCCTTGCGGCTGACTGAGCAGCATCAAGATATCCAAGCTCTTCCAGCAGCAGCGGCAGAGCAGGTTGTAACCGTTCAACGGCCTTTGCAGGGAGTGGTTTGAGTATGTGATCCCAGCGTTCGCTGCACTCTTCGTGACCCCAATCTGGCGGCTGTCGCACAATGTCGGCGACGTCTAATGGTAGCGGCTGCTTCATTCGAAAGGTGACGGTAGATCCCTCCGTCACGACATGCTCAAGCGTAAAGCACTTTTCAAGCCGCTCAATAGCTACCGCTATCGGATAAGCAGGAAAGAAGAGGTAGTCCTGTATTGAGATCAGGGAAACACCCGGGATCAGGTGCTGCCCGAAAATCCTGAAGACGTCAGCGAGATCCGTCCAGGTCTTCGGAGCATCGAGAAATAGAATCTCTATTGGTTCCGTCCACTTCAAATCCCGAATTAAGCTTTTCGTCGGCTTCAGGTATTCAGCCAATAAGGACGTGTTCGACAGGAAGCGATCAAGACTGTTCGGACCACCCAGCAACCCAAAATCGTCGAAGCAGTTCACCGTTGACTTGTGCCCCGCATCCCTGAGCCCTGCAGCCAGATGAATGGAACTACAGCCAAGCCACGACCCTATCTCCACAACGGAGCCCTGTCCCGTATAATGCTCACGAGTCAGCCTGTAGAGATATCGTCGTTCGCTTGCTGAGATCAAGCCTTCAATCTCGGGGAGTTCTGGCAATTCGACGTCTGAAAAGGAGGAGGCAAGCATATGAAGCTCTCATCAAAGGCGTCTTCTTGATAACGAAGTCGAGTCATTCGGCAATTGATCGCCTTAGACGCGAACGCCAGATTCTGTATCAGCAGGACGGAACAAAATGTCTCATGCGGGAGCAACGGAAGCCGCAATTCCGCGTCTCCAGTGCGTCCCCTAATCATGTTCAAAGTATTCTCCGAGGAATGTCAATGGCAACAACTGCCCGGTCGTCTCATGACTATTTCTGTTGCGATGCTTCACTGCCTTCATTCCAGAAGGCATCTCCCAAACGAGATCGGGATGTCGCTCCATGCATTACTTCATAAAGTGAGAGTCGTCCCAGCGCCGCAGGCTGCAAAATTCGGCTATTGATTTCAACTCGAAAGAGTCGTTCTCAGGAGATCGACGCTGCCCTGATCTCAGCGCAAGAGTCAGTTATCCAGGTGCAGGAAGATGATGGGGTTCTCGATCGCACATGTGTGCTGTTGACAACTCAGGGATCAAATAAGCAATACGAGTTAATCTCCAGTTAGTGAATCAATACACTCCGCCCATGCAGCTTGGGTGTGTTGACCGATGCACACCCTCGCAAAAGCTCACGACTCAGACACTACGAATTCTTTGGTTCGCCAGATGCTGCGGCGATCGGCGGTAGATCGAGTTGTGTGCGACCGTAGCCGGGTCGCTCCCGGTCCGCAGCCGTTCCAAGCCAGCAGACGTATCATGCCGGTCGATGCCCTCAAATCCACAGTCGGTCATGATGCACGTGATTCGCTCGATACAGCCCGCATTCACCTCGACCGGCATTTCGCGGGGCGCCAGCGAACCGGACAACAAACTGCGCATCCCGGAAAGGATCAGCGGCTCATTTCCGTCGACGTCGATTTTCACGTGCGTCGGCGGCAGAATGGCGGCGCCCACAATCAGTCGATCGACCGAAGTTGCCCGTTTAAACTCCACTGACTTAGGAGTGAACTTGCGATCAGAACTGTCCTTCAATCGGCAGAGTTGACTCATGGAACTGCCCGTAATGAGTGAAAAATAATTGAAGGGCAGCAATTGCTCAGTTTCGTGCAACGCCACGCAAAGAGGGGTGATCCGATCACCAAAGTTGTTCGACGCAATGTTCCGCAACAGGCTTGAACAATTAAACAATTGCGGCCTAAAGGCGAACACCCTGCCCTCTGGACCGGCGCGAGACGCCGCCAAGAGAGAGTAAATGCCGATGTTCGCGCCACTGTCTGTTCTACCGGCCGAAGAAGGTCAACACGCGCATCACGAGAATTGGCAGATTACACACAGCTTGGCGCCACAAGCTGAGACGTCTCTGCAACTGCGGAAAGCAAACTCCATACTTGAACATTCGCTCCGTGCGTGTGAGATACTTTCGGACCGACTCACCGTTCTGACGCAGGCAAACGTTCAGAGCATCAGGCTCCGCCGGGGCAAATTTGATCCACATCTCTGCACCGTGCGACCAGGGAGTGACTAGTGGTGGCGGCGTCATTCGGCGTGCATGCCGTCCAACGCGTTGCGCCAGAAGATCCAAACCTCGTTGGCTGTAATTAAAAATATGGGCCACGTGCAAGTATTGAAGGGCGTCGCCAGCGGGGAATTCGCTTTGGTGAATGCCGAGGATGTCGGGGACAATATGGAGCAGGACACCGTTCGGCTTGAGCAGTTGGGCTGCAGTACGCAGTTGTTCTTCAGGATTCCAGACATGTTCGAACACGTGATGGCTGAAGACCAGATCGCAGGAGTGCGGCCCCAGCCTGTCGAGGGTCATGGCGAGTGGTTCTTGTCGAACTCCGCCGAGCCCGCGCGACTGAGCATATGCGACCAGCCTCGCATCATACTCGCAACCGGCGCACTCCCAGCCAGCCTCTGCGAAAACCGAGAGCGCGCCGCCGGCGCCACAACCAATCTCAAGGACGCGCCCGCCTAGGGCGCCGGAGCCTTGCAATGAACGAAGTACCTTTTCCCCGTAGGTGACCTGTCGCAAATAGTACGAGGGCAGGTCTGCGGAACGTCGATAGAGGCTTTGATAATGCTGAGTGTAGAAAAGATCAACCGAAGGTTCATCAAGGTACGGGTCGAAACGGAGTGTGCCGCAGGTTTCACACACCACCGTGTTGAGCGGTAATCCGTAGCGGTCGATTGTGGCAACAGTAGTGCTTATACCCTTAACGCCGCATGGACACCCGATCTCAACTAGATGAAATTGACCAGACTCAATCAGCGTCCGAAACATTGCAATCTGTGCGACCTGTTCAGAAGCCAGCGACGGAGATATGGTGGCAAACCGACGATCGAAGCGCCGTGAGAGGATCGCCCATGGAGGTTCACTATCTGAGTCACTACATTCTGGCTGTTGAATAGTCATATGTCGCAAGACTAAATCATCGTGGCGCAATCGCTTGACGCGCTTCTACCGTAGCTGTGTTTGCTGCGTCGGCCGCCCGGATTTCCCAGCGATGAGGTTGAAAAAACAAGCCAACTTGCGATCCCGTAATGGCGTCTGCGTCAACATCAAAATTCACGGTCCCCCAATCCAGCATGTCAAGAATTTCAAATGGAGACCGTTCCAGGTAAAGTTTCAGATCATACGTGCCGGGTTTCAGGCAACACGCATCCCAGATCAGATGGATCATTACGGTCGGCGAAGCAACGTCTATCTCACCCATGCTGTCTTTTGTCAAGAATGCGGCAACCATGAGTTCCGGGGAGTCCACAGAGCGAATGCCGACGAACAGTGCAAGGTCGTCGCAGCGGAACGGAAAGAAAAGAGTCACGTCAAGCGATGCAGGCTTTCCCGAAACTAGACGCGGCAACATATGCCCCGCAGAATCCCTCCACTGGACCTCAACGATCTTTGGCCCCTTGATGACTTCCCCTCTCCTCTGGAAAGGAAAACTCGCTGTGGAGCCGACGCTTCCAGTTTGATTTCTGTTCGACTCACGATAATGAGCAAAAGCTGCGGAGATCTCCCCGACGAAGGCAGATCGTCCAGCAAGGAGAACCACGCCACGGTCACAAGTCGCTCTAACCAGTTGCTCGCTGTGCGACACGAGAATCAATGCCGTACCGGCCCGCCGCAGTTCCGCGACCACCCTATAGCACTTCATGCGGAATGCTAAATCTCCGACCGCGAGGACCTCGTCAATCAACAATACATCAGGTTCCAAATGTGCTGCAACAGCAAAGCCAAGGCGGACACGCATCCCGCTCGAATAACTTTTCACGGGGGCGTCAATGGCGTCCCCGATGTCGGCGAAGGCGATGATTTCATCAAGTCGACGGTCTGTCTCGCGTTTTGACAACCCGAGAATCGAGGCATTTACGTAAATGTTCTCGCGGCCACTCAACAATGGATGAAAGCCCGCTCCCAACTCGATGAGTGCTCCCATCCGGCCGCGAACGCGAATGCTGCCTGCATCGGGTTTAATCAGGCCGTTCAACATCTTCAAGAGCGTACTCTTACCTGCACCGTTTGCCCCGATCAGCCCTAGACTTTCGCCACGATGCAATTCGAACGAAACGTCATTCACCGCCCAAAACTCGCCGGGACGCAACTCTGAGCCACCCGTCGGCAGGCCGCACAGTCCCGCGGTGATGTCCTTTACTCCGTACCACAAAGATTGCTTCAGGCTTCGACAGAAGCGTTTGGAAACACGGTTCACTTCAACGAGTACGTCGCTCACCACCGATCTCCTAAGTGCTTAACCGGGCGATGATATGAGGCATCGCGATGCGATACGAAACCCACCCGGCCATTAGACAGGCAATCGTGCCTCCAGTGATCACGAGAAACGCCCCGATGTGAGTGACCTCGGAGCCTGACAGCCACTGCCGAGACGTTATCAGGAGAGGACTCACCGGGTTGACCCAAATCAAAAGGCTGGCTGGCCACGCTGTAGGCGGGGGATAGACAGCGGGTGTCAGGAAGAACCAGATCGGTGTTATCACCTGAATTGCCCGGCCCACGTCGCCATACAACATCGCCATCGGCAGCAGCAGAATCCCAACAACAAAACCCAAAAGCATCAGCGACAATAAACCCAAAGGTACTAACAATAACCCGAATCCGGGTGAAACCCCGTGGTAGCAGAGTACGCCAGCCAATAACACAAGACGCACCATCGTCTGAAATGCCGCCTGGACGAAGGCGGACATTAGTAATGCCTCCCGAGGAAAGTTGATCTTTGCCAACATGGATGCAGATCCTACGACAACCGTCAGCGGAGTCACCATGGCCGAAACGAAAGCTTCCCACAAGACCAGACCGGTCAGCACAAAGACGGGGTATGGGAGATCTGAATCTCCAAAGTCAAAGACTTTGGCGGAATGAAGAAAGACCCATACACCCATCGAAATCAGCGGAGGCAGTAACAGCCACAAGTATCCCAGTATCGATTCACGAAACTGTCCACTGAAGTCGCGGACGAACAATCTCCATGCCAGTTCACGAGCTTTAATCAGATCTGCAAACATTGATCGCAGCATCAGAAGGGGGTGCCGCAGTTCTGAGTCCGGCGTGTACAGCACCTCTGGAAACAGGTCTGCCGATTGCCGCATCTCTGACGATTGCGGGGTTTCTCTACTCATAGAATCTTCAAATTCTTTCAACATCGCGCCCTGACTCAATGAATCTTACTGGCCGCATTATCGAAAACCTGCCCGAGTGAGATCATGCAAATGAATCGCCCCCACAAGATTTTCTGCAGTGTCCAGAACAGGAAGGACTGTTACCGAATTGTCCTTCATCACTTCAAGCGCTTCGCATGCCAGCCGATCTGCTGTAATCGTTTTGGCGTGAGTGGTCATTACATCAGCGACGAGCAGATCCAAGGGATTCGGATTCGCCTGAAGCAGTCTTCTCAAGTCGCCGTCTGTAAATATTCCCAACAATCGACCAGATTCATTCGTGATGAATGTTGCCCCAAGTCTCTTGCGTGAGACTTCAAGCAAGGCTTCACTGACATTAGCATTCTGAGGGACTATCGGAATCTCAGAACCAGTGTGCATCAAATCGGAAATTCGCCACAGCAATCGTCGCCCCAACAATCCACCTGGATGCAGTTTGGAAAAATCTTCCTTTGTGAAACGTCGGCTCTTCATTAGTGTTATGGCAAAAGCATCACCCATCGCCATCATTGCAGTTGTACTTGACGTAGGCATACAACTTAAGGGATCGGCTTCTTCGGGGACATTCAGTTCTACAACCACGTCAGACATCCGGGCGACTGTTGATTGATTTGAACGAGTAATACACAGTACCTGGATACTCTTTCGCTTTACGGCTCCCAGGACTTCAATCACCTCGGAAGTTTCTCCACTAACGCTTAAGACAAGCAGCACATCGAGATTGGATACGCTGCCCAGGTCACCGTGGCAGGCTTCGGCGGGATGAAGAAAGAATGACGGTGTGCCGCTGCTGCAGAATGTCGCGGATATTTTGCGTCCGACTAGTCCCGCTTTTCCCATGCCTGTAACAATAACATGCCCTCTGCAGTTCTTCAGTAGGTCAAATGCATCCACGATCCGTTCGTTCAGCGTACTTTCTACTTGCTCGATTGCACGCCTTTCAGCAGCTAGCACTGCTTGAACATCACCAAGAACTTCTTTCCGGTGAGCCTCAGCGACTGTTAATTGCTCTAACACATTGCACCGAGTCGTGGGAAGGTCTCTTGAACAACTGTTGTACACGTGATTTCAATAACCAGGCACCGTCACCACTGGACGTTGTTTCGTATCATGTAGTCTTCCGCAGTCGTCAGCTCCTCCGGCGTGTTGACTTCGAGCATCGGCCCGTCTACGAGTGTAACGTGAATGGAATGGCCATGCTCAAGGACACGCAATTGTTCGAGGGACTCGCACTGTTCCAGCGGGGTTGGCGCAAGGCCCGAGTATCTCTGCAGGAACGCTGCGCGGAATGCGTAAAGACCCAGATGATGATAAACCGGTACATCCAGCTGGTTCCGAAAGAAGGGAAGTGCAGCTCGAGAAAAATAGAGAGCCCTGCCCCGCTGGTCGCATACGACTTTGACACAGTTGCAATCGGCGCGATTGCTTTCGGAAGCAAATGGACACGCAATGGTACTCATGTCCGGAGGAAGTGCTTCACGGAATGGCTGGATGAGCGCATCAAGAACTGCGCTGTGGATCATCGGCTGATCGCCCTGAACATTGACCACAACTTCAGCATCCGGATAGTGTCTGGCAACTTCTGCAACTCGATCCGTACCAGTCGCGTGATCTCGGGAGGTCATCATTACACTGCCTCCAAACTCGGTTACGACTGTGGCGATCCGATCGTCATCTGTGGCAACCACGACAGCGTCGAGCGAAGCGCAGGACTTTGTTCGCTCATACACCCATTGAATCATGGGTTTACCACACAAAGAAGCCAGTGGCTTCCCGGGAAACCGCGTCGAATCATACCGAGCGGGAATCACAGCAAGAATCATTTGATATCCAGGTCATTGAATATGGTAGCACATGTGGCGGAGCAGTCCGTTTGCAAACAGCCCTGCTCAGCCTGTCAGCAAGTTACGAAAACTGTCGCACAATCTGGAAAATGCCTGGATACAGCCTGCAGGAGGCACCGCGGTTGATTCTCCCCGGTGCTGTCATTGAATGTCATTGGCGATATGCGATTGGCTCTTAGAGAGAACATTCTTGATTCTGCTGAACACAAATTAACACCGATAAACAGGCAGAGCGTACTTCGTCCCTCTGGGTGACAGTCGCCTTTACGACAGCCCTTAACGAACTCCTGCAGTTCCGCAGATCCAGACGACGTGATAAGACTGGATTGTTAAGATTCGCTTTGGTCACTAGCCCAAATGTAAATTTTTCTTGCGACCTGAGTCCGTCACCGCAACTGACGAATTCGCTCCAGATCGGC
>CAIXQV010001082.1 GCA_903921605.1 uncultured Planctomycetaceae bacterium
CAATCCGGACTGTCGCGATCTGCTGGCCGGTCCGCTGGTGCTGGATAGTCTCGCCGGAGTTCACACGCACTTCGCGGACATGTGGCGAGATGGAATGTGGGGGACGTGGGACACGGATTTTCGTGGGACCTCGATTCACAATTCTCCGTTCGAAATTCCAGCACAGGGTTTGGGGCTATTTTCGTGTCGCCGCGATGCCTGGCTGGGATTCAATCCGCACTTCCGAGAGTTCGGTGGCGAGGAATGGTACATCCATGAAAAGTACCGGCAGGCGGGAGCCAAATGTCTGTGCCTGCCGTTCCTGCGATGGCAGCATCGGTTCGCCGATCCGGCCGCCGGCCGCACGTATCGTCGCAGTGTGGAAGGCAAGATTCGCAACTACATCCTCGGCCATCAGGAACTGGGTCTGCCGCTGGATCGTCTGCGTCGGCACTATGTGGATGGGCTCAACGAAGATCCGCAGTCACCGATCAATGCCGACGGGCGACTCACGGCCGAACAGTTCGATGCCCTCGCGGCAGATCCCATGACGTATCCACCCCGCGTTTCTTCGTGCGGTGTCTGCAAAGCACAATCTCAGGCCTATGAAGGCATGACGCTGGACGACATGTTTCAGAAGGCCCGCAGCACACCGTCAGACATCAATGAGCACTGCGACAAGCTCCGCGAACTCTCCAGACAGTCGGAAACTGTGATCGAATTCGGGATGCGGCACGGTGTGTCCACGGTAGCACTGCTGGCCGGTCAACCGAAACGGATGATCTCGTACGATCTGAATCACGATCCGATCGCGGAGATCCTGAAGTCAAAGCAGGGAGCCACAGAATTCTCCTTCGTACAGGGCGATTCACTGTCGGTGCACATTGATCCGTGCGACCTGTTGTTCATTGACACGCGCCACACGGCCGACCAGCTGTCGAACGAATTCCAGCGGCATGCCAGCAAGGTCCGTCGCTGGATTGTGCTGCACGACACCCAGATCTTTGGAGAACGCGGCGAAGACGGCGGTCCCGGTTTGCTGCCGGCTGTCCGGCGATTCCTGAACGAGAATCCGGAATGGTCCGTCGTCCATCACACACAGGCGAATCACGGACTCACGGTCCTCAGTCCCGATCCACAGGACAAACCTGCATTGCCCGGCACAATCAAGATGGCGGCCAACTTCGCCAAGTCACTGGCCGCCCATGTTGCTGATGGCTTGCAAAAGGTCGAACCTGTGGAACTTCAGCATCGCCTTGAGATATGCACGATTTGTGATCAACGAAACGACGATCGCTGCAGCGTCTGCGGCTGTTACCTCGCCGAGAAAGCCTCATGGCGATCCAGTGAATGCCCGCTTGGGAAATGGAATCAGAAGGAAGAGGTGTCTCATGTCGAATGAACTGCCAATGGTGTCATGTCTGTGTCCGACGTACCGACGACCGAAGCTGCTCGAAAACTCCATCGCCTGTTTTCTGGCCCAGGACTATCCAGCCGATCGACGGGAACTGATCGTGCTGGATGATGCCGGTGAACTGCAGAACCAAACTGGTGACGGCTGGCAAATCATCAGCATTCCGCGGCGGTTTCGGTCACTGCCGGAGAAGTTCAACGCACTCGCAGGGCTGGCATGTGGCGAGATTCTCGTCGTCTGGGAAGACGACGACATCTACCTGCCGCACCACATCAGCAGCCATGTGACTGCCATGGACGGACATCTCTGGTCCAAACCGTCTAAGGTTCTCAGCGATTACACCGGCCAGATTCAGGAAGAAGACGCCACCGGTCGGTTCCACGCGAGTCTCGCGTTTACTCGCCAGGCCTTTGGGCAAGTCGCCGGCTGGCCGCTGACGCTGCGTGGAGATTTTGACCAGCAACTAATCGCCCGGCTCAATTCGCGTGGTATTGCAGGAGATCCCTGCGAGTTTGCGACTCCAGCCTATCTTTTCCGCTGGGGATCCACGGGAGCCTATCACGGGCAAGCTCTAATGCGGGGGCCGGATGATGAGACGTGGTACGCAGATGCATCCTCGCAATCGTCGAGGCAAGAACCTGTACACGTAGACCACAAGATCCTTGATTAAAAGACTCACCCACTGTCTCAGATCATATGCAAATTCACTCGAGCAAAGAATGATCTAACCGCCGCCTGTAACATCTCTAAACTCGCCTATGTTGAGCCTTCACCCGGTTTTTCAGCTTTTTGTGGTCGTGATGTGGAGACTGTGTATGATGCCGATGTCATAGGGAGATCAAAGCTCCCCTCCCATGGACCAAAAACGATGGCAAAAAAGTCAACGAAACCATCAACAACTGTTTTCCTGATCGTCGGGGACCGGCGAGTCTGTAGTTCCCTCGCCGGCGAGCTGAAAGATGCCGGCTACAACGCGATTGATTACCAGACCGCGCGAGAATTCCTGGAAGCAGCGAGGTGGGTGAATGTCCTATGACCTCGTTCGTGTATCGATGTGACCTATGCCTGAAAAATCCGTCCGCGGGGGCAAAAGCTGGGAGAAGAGATGCTCATGAATTATGTCGCGGGAAAGACCGTGGCTGGAGTTGGCAACGTGTTTCTCGTCACTGGCCGGCAGCCAGAAGTGGCGTCAAGCAGTAGCCTCAGTAAATCGGAGATCTGCGATCACGTAATATCGGCCTGCTGAGGTGCTGCTTGGTCAGATTCCGAGCCTTGACTCACGCTGAACTTCTGGGGTGAATTGCGACGAAGCACCACTGATCAAAAAACTCAGTTCTCCACATCATCAATAAACGATACCCTCTGACTCCAACTCTGATTTGCGACTCAGAGCATTCATACGGGGTTGGTATGCAGCAATCGGTGTGCAGGAAAGTCGAGGACGTAAAACTTAAGGACGGAGACAAGACGCATGAACGCAGAGGACGATAAACCACAATTGAACGGACGAGAAACTTCCCGTCAAATCAGTCAGGAGGATAGTGACCTGATCGACGGTGTCGTAAGTACTATGCTGAAATTTGAGAACTGCTTGAAGATCGGCGCCGCGGAGAATGCAGCTGATCAAGCTTCGATTGCGATCCACAAAGCCCCTTTTTGCTATAGCGACATCCAGAGAGGGAGAGTGCTGGCTGGCATCACTAAGCTGGCGTTTGGGACCTACGAAGAAACAATCGCTCTTTACAATGCTCACCGAGTTTCGAGTTTGAGTCACGCACTTGGGGCTGTGGTCTATTCGCTGAGCGCTATGCACGGGCCACAGGACAATCTCTTCCTTGTCTATGCAAGCTTATTTGAAACTGACAGGCAAATAACGGCTGCTGTTATTGGACGAATTGCGAAACTGGATCCTTCAGATTACGTCCGAGAGCTTGCGTTACAATGGATCGCGCATAGTCTCCCGTCAGAAGCAGCGAAGCTTGTGGACGAGTTGATTCGGTGCGGAACGTATACCGGCAAAATGACAGTCCGTTATTGCCGTGCGTTGCTGAGCAATCCAGTCGAGCCTCCGGGCGCAAGGTCAGTCCTTTCTGCCGACGAGGTGCGGACTGCGCTGCGTATTTTGTCCGCGATCGAGCAGATAACTCTTGATCCAAATTTGGAGTATCGTGTCAGCGCTGTCGGCATTCTGTCAAAAGAACGGCCCCTCTACGCGATCCCGATGCTTACGCTGGCCGCTCAGGTTTCCGAGCCTCAGGTACGCAATTCGGCTCTTGTCGCGTTAGCAAGGCTTGATCCAGAGACAGCAAGTATCGTCCGCGATACGGCCCCGTCATTTCTCAGCAGGCTCGACTTTGTTCGCTGATGCAGGGCTTTCCGAACATCGGAGTCATTTCGGAGTGCGCTGGCTGCTTCTATCGACAAACCGAATCACAAAGGTGGCGTGGTGCTGTCAGAACTGCGACTACTGGGAATGCAGGGACCAGAACTGGTGGAGCAGTTGGCAGGCGAACGTGCAAGTTTTCCCCTGGTTCTGATTGCCAATAACGTTGACACACCAAAGGCCGTTAAGGCTGGCGTTGATTTCGTGTGCGGTCCGCTGTTGGCGAAAATCTTGATCACTACAATTCAACGAGTAAATACGCCCGAGGAATTCTCAGAGCGAGATTTGCAGTGGTTCTTCGATCGTCTCACGCCGGCTGAGTCGAGGGTTCTGGACGGTGTCATCGCTGGCAAAGCGAGCCGAGCCATCGCCGCGGAACTCGGAGTCTCAACGAAAACCGTCGAAGCCCACCGTGCTCGCATCTACGCCAAAAGCCGAGCCACCGACGTCGCCCAACTCATCCGCATGTGGAAAGCCTGGCACGATGTGCAATGACAAACCGCACATTCGAAATCAATATCGAAACCACATGATGTAAGACTGTTGCCGCGCGATGGGCGATCGAAGAGCATTTTCATGATGTGAAGGAAATCTGGGGAGCCGGTGAACAGCAGGTCCGCAACATCCGGTCGAACACCGGCTGCTGGCACCTGAATCAATGGATGTATACGCTGGTGGAGTTATGCTCGTGGGATGTCGCAAAACCAAAGCTGACCGACCGGGGCAAACGTCCGTGGGACAACCCCGATCGCCGACCGTCTCAGGCAGATCTGGCGGCTCTGCCCCACCCAGAACCTGCGGAAATCCAGAACGCTGATCAAGGACGTCATCAGCCTCTGCACATGACCAAAACGATCCGTTCAGCTGACTCCTGTCTTTTCCACCAGAAGCTTGAATGCAACTTCACGTCCTCCGTCTGCGCTAGTCACATTTCTGGCTCGCCGACTGTGAAGCTTTCGCCTAAACCGCAGGGAAAAAGAGACATTTGTTATACCGGTCAGCCTGACTTCGGGCCCTCGGAATAATTCCAGGAAGTGGCGGTATAGGAACAGACTATAGGCTCTGAGACGTCGTGGGGTCGCTGCGAGGAAGAAGAGGGCAAGATGCCAAAGGAAGGCAAGGCCGGCACCGGCCGAAAATGCCCGTGGCTTGCTGAATCCGATTAATGATCGCATCCCTGCTGAACTTTAAAGTCGTATCTCAGGGTGTCGCTGAATCTCCGGTCAAGATAACGCATGGAAACTCCCGTGTGGTAGGGACCTTTCAAAAAATCTCTGCTCGAAGTGACATGTTTCCCAGCCCACGCGCATCTTTCCTTTTAGACCCCCTTCGAGATTGCAGATGCGACAGCATCCGGCGAAGGGGCCATGTTTGTGATCTGAAAGGATCGGTGCCCAAATGATGTTGTTCAAGTTTTCCCTCGCCGCTGCTCTCGGTCTTGCCCTTGGCGTCTACTACTTCGTGCCGGCTGTGAAGCAGAGCCTGCCGGAGT
The DNA here is from genome assembly GCA_903921605.1 of uncultured Planctomycetaceae bacterium. Next base: position 5,269 of record CAIXQV010001082.1, read on the forward strand.
GGCCTTTCAGGCCTTGCCCTGTGATTGAAGTTCAGGAGGCCCTGAAATCGCGTTCACGAGACGTTCTCAAAGCCAGTGCAGTTTATCATCAACAACTGAACAGATTGAAGCAGGCTGAGGCCGAGCGAACTCAGGTTCAGAACTCGAAGCGTGAGAATTTGAAGCAGATGGAGTTTCTGACCGCGGAGGTTCAGAAGTGCCGCCCGGATGATGCCGTGCTCACGGTACACAATGTGCCTCTGCGAAAACAGGATGTCGAACGAGATCTCGAGAAACTGGTGCTGGAAACGGAAGAGCTGGCTCGCCGGGAAGAACTTCTCAACGGATTGATCGCTCGTCTGCAGGGAAACACCACTGCGGCGGCTCCTGACATAGCCAAAGCACGAGACACTCTGCTGGAAGCTGAGACATGGCTTAATGAGAAAAAATCCGATCTGGCCTTGTGCGAAGTGCGACGTTGGAATGGTTCCACAACGGATCCACTGAGCCGCATCATTGCCGGTGAAGATGAATTGCAGGCAGCACAAGGAAAACTGGAAAAGCAGATGATCGAAAACGGCGTTGACAGCACCTCACCGACAGAGTCAGTACGCCCCTGGAAAAGGTGGAGCGGTGGTCATGCCACTTCCGCAGAGGAAATCCAGAGTCGAGCCCAACACTTGCTCGCTCGCGAATCTGCGAAGTCTGACCACTCTCAGCTGGCAGCTAAGCCAACTCAGGACTAGCCGACGAGGTCGGCATCAATCGGGCACCGTCCGCCGCGACAGTGGAATTCGGGAGTCATCTCGATCCCTGTCGCGGCACGGCCCCGTCGCACTCGTCTGTGATTTGGGCCCTGCGAAATCTTTGTGCCTGGTGACATGTTTCCGGGGACTCGCGCACGTTTCTTATGCAACTCATTCAAGTGAATAGCTGCGATCAGCTTGTCATCAGATTCGTTGTTCAGCAGTTTCGAAATTCAAAGGTGGTCCAGTGTTCAAACTCCATTTTCAAAGGAAGAAAGTCATGTTGAAAAAGTCAGTGTTCAGGAAGGTGAGAAGCACCTGGTCAGGGGCGAGAGGAGAGTTTTTGATTTTCATGACCGTGGTGATGCTGATTGGGGCTAGTGGGTGCGATCGACTCCGCAATCTTGTTTCCCGTCAGGCGTCATCTGATATTCTGGTGTCTTCGCCAAACGGAGCGATCGACGACGCAACGGCGTCTCACACTGCAAGCTCAGAGATTCCACTCGCGCCGGACAAGTGTCTGGTTGACAAACATCAGAACCGAATCAAGCCGATTGTGGTGGCCGCAAATGCGACCGTCAGAACGTCCGATGGCACTATCGTGCGGACACCCGCACTGCTCGATCGGTTCTACGCCTTTGAGATCCGTGGAAATGAACTCGTGATCGGAACCGACCCACGAGGATCAGCAGAGGGGAACATCGACTCAAGCAACTGTGTGGTGACCAGCCAAATGCAATGGCTTGCGTTTCGACAAGAAACGAGACAGTTGCGAGATCTCGTGTCAGGCTACTCCTCAGTGGACGATGTTCGCTCGAAACAGGAAGGAAAGGCAGTGCCCGCGGTATGCACTGAAGTTGAATTGTCATGTGGGAACACTGCACTTCGCTGGATGCCGGTTCTCAATTCACACAAGATCGAGACGAAGCACGGGGAAATTCAGGTTTTGGAGATCGGTGCCTGGACCATTCAACGCGGGACTCACGCATCCCCTGAAGCGAACGTGTCCATGGACAATATCAAACAGTCTCTGCGACAAGTCGATGTAATCGTTGTGCTTGACTGTACCGGCAGCATGGCGCCTCTGTGGGCAACAATGACCGCTAAGCTTGATGAAATCCTGAATGGGATACTGAAATCGGACCTCGATGCACGCGTTGCAATTGTCGCCTTTCGCGATACGGATCTAAAAGATGAAGATGCATGGGTGACCAAATCCACGATCTTCTACGACAGCGTTGACCCCCTGAGAACCTGGCTATCGATGCAGGAGCCAGCCCATGGCGGAGACTGGGAGGAAGAACTTTTTGGAGGCCTGCAAAAAGCTCTTGATCTGTTTGCGACGAACGGCAGGCCGGGAGCGATGAAGAACATCATTCTGATCGGCGACAACGGAGGACACGTCAAAGGGCAAGACACTTTGCTGGGCAACGCTGGCCTGGCGGTGGTGAAGACGGCGGAAGAGAACGGCGTCACCATCGACTGCATACGTGTCCCATACCACGCAGGCTTCGATGGAGACAAGGAGTTGTTTCCACGTCAGATCGAGAAACTGAGCACCATGACGCACGGAACGATCATCAATCTGGAAAGTACGGTGAATGACAGCATTGTTGCAAGGCTTCAGCAGAATCTGAAACAGACGCAGGACGAAGCACACCTTCAGGTTCAAATCGCTACCGGCCTGGCCGAAGGAAAAACAACGGAAGAAGTGGCCACGCTGAACAACATTCCTCCTGCCGCAATGGAGTGGCGTATCGATCGAATTCAGCAGCGTCTCGGAAGCAATCCGCGAAACCTTTCGACTCCGGTCGGTGACGTTGGCGTAGAGAAAATCTTTGTTGTGAGCAACCCGCAGGCGATGGAGTTTGGGATATTGATGCGGAAGGAAGAACACGAAGCACTTCTGGCGGTGATGGACAGGCTGGCAACTTCAGGGATTGAGAGACCAGAATCGCTGATGGAACTGTGGAATAACAGCCTGTCCGCAAACACGGGCGACTACGACCGCCCACTGAATGAGCTGCTCCAGTTGAACGGAATTCCGGTTCGCAGCGGCATCCTGTCTATGACCCTGAGTGAGTTGATGGCGATGCCACATCAAGCGAGGGTCGCTTTGCGAGAACAGGTGGAACTGAAGTTCAAGCGACTTGCGGGAGCCACCATCAATCTTGATCAGAATGGCAATCTGATTGTGCCTGTCAATGCGATGCCGTGAACCTTTTGTGGGGAACTCTTTTCCCGGTGGCCAGAGTCGCCGGGCCTTATATGTCTGATTCTCTATTGACGGAGTCCTTTGAAATGTGGAACCAATTGAACAGTAAGTCTGGCGAAATCCAGGAACGAGCAAAACCCACCCCTCGCAAGCTGATTGCGAGGGAACTCACGGTGCATCGCAACGGTCAGCCGATCGTGCATGTGGAAAGTCTGGACATTTATGAAAACTCGGTCAGTGTCTTCGTGGGAGAAAACGGCTCGGGCAAATCCACACTGCTCAGTGCGTTTGGTCTTCGTTTACGAACGGAGTTTTCTGGTGGGCTTTGGATTGATGGAATTGACGCCGGGAGGGGAAGCTCAGAAAACAGTCTCGCGGAACTTCGACGCGGCATCGGGCAATCTCCACAACGTTCACCAGTACAGCTCGACCAGTCGGTCGATCAGAACCTTGCATTTGCCGCCGTTCTGCGAGGAGCATCGGGAAAAACTGTCCATGAGTCTGTCAGGAACATGCGACATCAATTTGATCTTCCCGGCAGTGTCCGAGCATCGAGCCTGAATGGCGGGCGGCGGGCACTCCTGTCTCTGGCGATGAGTTTCTGCGGACTTCCTGACCGCTCGCTGATTATCGCAGATGAACCAACGGCCGCGCTCTCCGTCGAAACGGCAGCACAGCTTCACATAAGCCTTGAGTTCCTGCAGGAAAAATTCGGCCACACATTTCTGATCGTTTCGCACGACATGCACTGGCTATCGAGGTTCAAAAACGCGGCCTGGTACCGGATTCTGCAGGGCGTACTTCGGAGTACAGAGTCACCTTTCCGCGAATGTCGTCCAGGAAATGGAGACCGCGTTTCCGACGAAGAGCTTCCGGAAAACAAAACGCGGCGTTCTGCACAAACGCAGAGACTGCAACAGGAACGCAAAAAGCCATCCGAGATCCCGATCAACGTCAGCGCCGAGAACAGTAAATCGAAAAATGTTGTCACTGTCATGGAAGGCGAAGATTACTGGCGCGATGGTCAATTGCTGACGGATCCACGATTCAGACTTTAAGTACCCCTGCTTGCCGAATGGTTCGCTGTTTCAAAAACTCAGTTCACAAAGCGCTTCTTTCTATCAAGGTGTCGTCTCATGTCATTTCAGCTTTTGATTCTTGGGCTTCGTCAATTCGCTTTCTGGCGGCAACGTCAGGTTGTCAGCACTGTGGCTCTGCTCATCGTGGCAGTCATCATCGCAGGGGTCGACAGTGTTCGTGGACGCTGGCAGACCCTGACACAGCAGCACCTTGATGCTTCCGGGTTCCGCCTGATGACCGTCACGGCACGCGGGGCACATGGATTCACGACAGAATCTGCCGCTCAATTTCGCAGCGAAATGCCGAACTGTCGCGTGTATCAGCGGTTGCAGAATCTTGTGTACGTCCGAACCGAATCGGGTGATTGGCGTCCGACGTTGTGCGGGACATTTGTTACGGACGATCCCCAATTGAAAGGGTTGCCTGCTACCTATGGTTCTCTTCCTGCGGACGATGGCCGGCCCACCGCTGTCGTGTCGAAAAAACTACTCCAGCGATTTGGCTTCAATCTCCAGGAAGGTCAGTCACACAAAAACCTGGAGATTGCTCTGACGTTGCCAGAGGAAGGTGGACGAGGAGAACGTTTTCAGATTGTGATGCTCCTTGACGAACTTGAGCAACCATCGCTCCGGCTCCCTGAGTCAACTATGATTCACTGGCTGAAATCGAATGCTCCGTCTCCGCATGCAAAAGAGGATATCAGGGTTGCTCTGAAGCCCGCCGATGGCAATGCGGCGTCTTCATCAGAATTGAGAATCGCTCACAGAGCAGATCCCGCACAGACGTTACATGCAGAAAAGACTTCTTGGTTCTCTTCTGCAGCGAACCCTTTCGACACTTTTACTCACGAAAACTATGAACAACGGATTCCGGAATTCTTGTCGCCAGCTGACCTGGGCAAGCACAAAACCCAGAGGGCTGCTTTTCCACTGAATCCTCCGGCGGCACCTCGAAACGAACATGGTTCTGTTGAGGGAACTTTTCCCAAAGAGAAAAAAAACAGTCCCCTGGAAGTCGCCCAGATCATCATCGAAGTGAAGGATCCGCGAGAGATACCGAAACTCGCCAGTTCGCTGCAGGCTGCCGGGCATCGAGTAGAGTCAACCTATTTTCAGAATAGTCGTCAGCGTGCATTGCTTGAGGCGGTCATCTCTGTCGGAGGAACCCTTGTCGCAATTGTTCTTTGCCTCGCCGTCTGGGCATACTCAAGTCAGGTTTTCAGGGCATTGCAGAACGAGGCCCCCCGACTGGCTTTGATGAGAATGACCGGAGCAAATACCGAAACCATTGTGTCATACATTGTGGCACCTGCAATTTTCAATGCGCTCTTTGCAATGACTCTCGGCCTGATCGCCGCCAATGAAGTTTTCTGCGGAGAAGCAGCGACTCAGATGAACGAAGCTCTGGAAGCAGAGATCTTTGGTTCAATTCAATCTGGATTCGTTGGAGTGGTGGTGTTGATCACAGCCATTTGTTGCCACCTGATTCCTTTGATCCGAGTCGTCGCACGACCAAACATTGATCCTGACGCAAATGCCGTGATCTAGCACGTGTCATGGAGGCTACTGATCAGGACGCTTTGAAATGAAATACGAGTTCGTTTGCTCTGCTCTTTGATGGGAGTGATGGTGATGTTGACATGGGTCTTTGCCTATGATGTTCCGTGTGATTACCGCAGACAAAAGATTGCAAAAGCCATTCGTAAAGAAGGCCTCCCGGTTCAGAAGTCGGTGCTTCTTGTTCAGGCGACAGTCAGTGAAGTTCGAGCTCTGGCTGATTCTCTGGGCAGGATAATGGACAGGACAACCGACCGAATCATCGCCATCCCCTTGCGAAGCGACTGGCAAAACGCGCAGATTTGCTTTCCTGAAGCAGCATCGCCGATCGCCATACCTTTCGTAATTGCATAGCACGCGCAGGAAAAAGTCGACGTGTTCAACTAACGCTCCCTGCTCAGTTGAAAGAGATACCGAAGACTGGGATCATCTCTACTCTCCGCGGGATCACAGCTTGCTCCCCCGAGAAAGCCATCGCAGAAGCCCAAGGCCGCCACCCCGTTTCAGCAAATCTACGGGGACTGGCAATGACCATCTGAATGGCATTGATCTTGTTAAAAACGTCTGAATCATTGATCGCTTCTTCGAAAAACGTGTTGTTTTTATTCACAAAAGTGTCCCGATGAGTTTTCACTCCACCATTTCTGCGCCGCACGAGCGTTCTGATATCCTGCCGGGTGATCGGTCAGGCTGTGTCGTGATTCAGGATGTACACATCCCGATTGAAGCGAGTCTGTTGAAGCTGACCTTCCAGACCGGCGGCCAGCTGAATGGGTTTCTTGGGCCAGCGTTTCGCGGGGGGGTGCTGAAGACCCTTAGAAATCAGGAGTGTCGAATCCCGTTTCTTCCGGCCAATTCAACAGAGATATTGCGAACCGTCGAACGATCGACGAAAGGAATCGATTTCAGCAAGTACTGTCTTGGATGCCCGCTTAACAACGACTGTCGATACGGTCGCGCGGTTGAGCCTGACAATTTGATCCGATTCGGGACCTTACCGAATGGTATGCAGGGCGGCATCCGGTTGATGACCTATGCGGTTGATTCGGGAATGCAAGCTCAAGCGGTCGAAGGGGACATGGCAACGCTCCGATTGCTGGCGATCGGTGAAGATGCGATCAATATGTCGGACTCGGTTGTGGATCTCGTGTCCAGACTGGGCCGAGGCAACGGACTGGGGAAAGATCATGTGCAGTTCGAGACTCATGCGTCTGGCATGAGCCGGGATCAGTGGGTGTTGTCGTCCGGAAGTCTGTCGCGCGAAGTCTCGGGGGCCAGGATACCGCTGCTCGAAATTCATTTGGGGTCTCCTTTGTCGGCTCAGGGGGCTTCGGAATCAGAGGAAAGACCGATTCAGACGCTTCTGGATTTCCTGAAGCCCGCGATGGCGACAGTGCGAAGAGTCGTCCGTGAAGCTGGCAACGATCTGAGCCTGCTCAATGATGTGAACTACGGTGAGTTTCAGCGTGTTGCGGAGCAGATTCGGTGTGAGTCATCCACATTGGCCTGGCATAAGCAGCCTCGGTCAAGTGAGCGACGACCGAAGCGAGCTTCGAAACAGGCATCAAGTCAGCCGAACCGCGGAACGAAACCGGAAGAGAAGGGACAAGTCTCACATGATCTCTGGCTTGATGGCTGGCTGGGCTCCGTTCAGTTTCGAAATGTACCGGAGTCGTTTCTCTCGTGGTTGTCCTGGGCCGGTCGGCTCGGCGTAGGCAAGAACCGCGATTGCGGCTCAGGAATCTGGTGTCTGATGCTTCGGTAAAGAATCCGTCTGCGGCGGGTCATGGAATCCGCTGCTCCAGTGAAATTAGTGGGGCGAGTTTGCGATGACGCGGCAAATGTCAGTGGACTGTATGGTGGCCAGACTTCAGACGCTGGAGCCTTGTCGTACGACGAAGGAAGCCCGGGCAGCCGGAGCCAGAGACAGCGTTGTGGATACTGAATACAACGAGATTCTCGGCACACTGATTAAAAGGTGTGCACCGGTGACTAAGTCAGTTGCGACGAGACTTTTCGGACAGAGGCGGACTCGCTTGCTGAATGATGCTGACGAGGTCTTATGGCATTGTGTCCGGACCATGTCGAATGTCTCTGGATGCGGGGCATGTCTGAGTAAGGGGCTTGCCGATGCAGCCGTTTCTCCTGAAGCGATACGAGCTCTTTCCGTTCACTGCAATGGAGCATGCTGGTTCATCGGCTACTACAGGACTGCCCTGAGCAGGCATGCGGCGCTTGGATTCAGGAGGAAGGACGCCCCAGAGAGCCAGCTCGAATCAGAGCCCTCTGATCGAGAACGTCCAAATGTCGATCTCCTTGAAACATCGTTGTGGAATTGGAGGACGGCCAAGCGTGAGCTTATCGATCAACTAGACTGGAGCGGGAGGCTCCCTATCTCCAATTTGCTCTTCTTCGAGAGGTGGGAGGCGGCTGGATTCTGGCGTGACAGCAACTTTGCAGTAGGACAGTTCGCCAGTTTACCACGGTTCTTGGAATGGATTGAACACTGGCTGACACAAGAAGCTAACACCGATCTCATTCCGGGAGAGTTGCTGTTGAAGAATTGGTGGGATGAGTTTTCCACCGATCTTCAATCCTGGTCGACCGGTCCCAAAGCATTTTGTGACGCTAAGATGGCTGATTGCATCAATCGGCTGCTGTCAGACGGTAGCTCTCTTTCCATTAGTGCTGAGTATCTGCAGACGAAGCGATCCAGAACAAAGAAAGAACTGTTGAAGCGAGCAGCTGAGTGCTGCGAGAAGAATCTGCCGGGCAAAGATTTTGATTGTTTCCATCTCCTCAGACGACGACAGACCAACAATTCCCCTGGTCACGATCAGGAATAGGTGTCTTATGAAACTTGCTATAAGTCCAATCATAGCCAGAAGAAAGCTTGCCAAGCATGTGCTGTCGTCAATGGAAGCTGGCGATTGGAACATTCTCCTGAACGGTCTTCTCTCAAAGCTTCAAAGTGTCCTTAAAATGGAAGGCACGACACTCGATAGCATTCGTGCACGGCTGGAGGCCAATAATCATGAAAGTTCCTTCGATTCGACACTGCATAGTCTGAGGCAGGCCTTGCTCTCTGTCCTTCATACGACGGTTCATGAGTCAGTGATTATGAATTACAGAGTAGAAAAGGAAGAAGGAACACTGGGTTTTGGGCTGACGGGGGTCAATACGGTAACGAAGAGCAGCTCTGAAAATTCTGCGTCTGAAATCGGTCTGACCACTTTTTATCTTCCGGGGAGACATTCTCACGAGGCGGCTCGTGAGTTACCTGGAAACTGGCCGACTCCCGACCCCGAAACACTGGAACACATGATCTATTCACAGTGCTTTCTCCGTTCTGTTCGCAACATTCACGAGATGGGTCCTTCTCGGTTCGCGAGTCGAGCGGATTGCTGCGATCTGTCTCGGCGGATCCCGCGTACCACTGATTGTCGTATTGAAGCGTGGATGGAAGCACGCAGGAATTGCAAACGATTGGAGAGACATGCATGAACAATGACCAAACCATGATCGAAGTTCTCCGTTCCTACATCAATGGAGAACCCGAGAACGATTTTGCTCACTGGGATGAGCGAATCATCAGCGGCTGGGTTCTGGATGCACGTGAGTGGTTGCAGAATCATGCAAGCGAAGCTGTGCTGTTGCCTAAGCAGGCCTTCGATGGAATCGTGAGTCTTTGTCAGCTGCATCGATCGCGTCCTGATGTGGTCCATAGCCTCGGCGCCGCGGATGACGTTCTCGGCTTGGAAATGCGTTTGATTAACGATGCTTCAGGCGAGACTGCAGCTTTGGCACTGTCACATCCTGACGTTTTCGGATGGAAGCGATTGAGCGAAAAGCTTGAGTCGATGATTCTTGATTCGTGGGAGAGTACGGTTCCCACCGGCATCTCTTTGGTTAGGTGGCTGGATAGCCTTGATTGTCTTCGGTGGTTTGTTGACCAGCATGACATCAGGCCTGAAGAATGGTCAGAATCCGTTCAGCAGCAATGGGCGAGTCTCTGTGAGCAGATGGACGAGTGCAGCTCGTGGATCATAGACAACGCAGAATGCTTCTTCGAAACGGAATTCTACCTCGAGCGGATTTGTCATACGTTTCGCGGTGATCTTGATTCGCCAGAAATCGATCGTTCCGGAAGCTTTGCGATTACCGTTCTTCGTCACATCAGTTTGTTGGCGCGAATGCGGGAGCTAAATGCGGAAGAAGATCAGCAGGAGACTGCGATCAGACGGCCCATGGTCAGCGACTTGAAGGTAGAAACCTCAGCGACTGATTCGGCAAAGGTGCATCCGCAGCGAAGTCTGCCGTTCTACACAAGAAAGTCCTTCTGGAAGTCTGGTATTCCTTTCGCCGCCGCTGCGGCGGCAAGTGCCGGAGTCACTTCTCCGAGTCCACCTGTTGCTCAGTTCGCGCATCCAGTGCTGCCGCAGCTGCGTGCGTCAGTCGTACTTCCAAACGAGTTGAGCACCAACGGTGAAACGTGGTTTCGATTGTCAATCCGATCTGAAGATCTCGCAGAATCAGCCATGCTGAAACAGCTTCTAGCCCTTCATGATTGCGACATACGTCTTGGTGGAGCAAGTGCCCGATTGAAGCAAACCGGAGGCGATTCAGATCCGAATGTCATCGCAGAAATGGTTTTCGAAGACGTGTGGAAGACGGATTCGGATCACATCCGGCTGTCGGTCAATGGAGTCGACTGGATACCTCTTGAGATCGAGAACTGAGTGAAACTTTATGTCACCGATTCTTGATTCACTTGAACATAAAGCGGAAGTTCTGCCAGACGATCATGCACACGCGTTGTACAGCCAATTGCGTGGGCTTGGGGATTTATGGCTGAACTCGCGAACGCGTGACGCTGCTTTTCGGGTAAGCCATCCGCGACGATCCTGTCCGGAACGACAGCCCCGCCTGTTGCAGGAACCCGGCTGTTGCTGTGTTTTTTACGAAGCAGACGGCACTTGGGGAAAACGAACTTTTCGAGGACTTGTTTTGCCCGTCCAGTGGGTTGCTGTTGGACTAGGCCTGACGTCCCATGACGAAAGATTGCCGTCTGGTCTGCGAAGCGTAGCAAATGAAGTCCGCCGTCAGGTTCCCGGCCACGAGGGATTTGTTCTTCGATTTCAGGCCGGAAACTTCCCTGATCTGTCTGGTCTTGATTGTCGCCTGCGGCATGACAGCGCAGCAGCGTCACTGGCCGTGGGGCTGATTTCAGCGATTCGAGGAATTCAGCCCAGCAACGCTGTGCACTGTTCGGCTGCTGTTGGCACGGATGGTACGCTCACTGCGATAACAGGGCTGGAGAACAAGCTCAGCATCTTCTCGGAGGTGGGCCTGCCACTACACCGTTTCTTCGTTGTTGCCGCAAACAAAGATAACGCTGTTGAGGCCTGTGAAAAACACAACATCTCTGATGTAGCAGAACGGATTGGAGTTTTTCATTCCGTTTCCACGGGGGCAAAACTCGAACAGCAGCTTGGGCCAATGCTGGTGGAGTCCGCGATTCCTCCGGATTTGGAATCCAAGTTCACGGACCGCGTTCGGTACTACGAATTTGTGAGCGGATTTGATCGAAAGAAAGCAGCCAGGTACTTTTGTTCGCACATGGCGCAGGAGATCGCCCTTTGCTGTCGCAAGATCCACGATCCAGCCGAGTGTCAGAACGCCACGCTGGTCAGTATTGCCACAGATCGATCAGAGGGCATTCATGTGGCTTATCACTACCTGTCTCCCGGAAGAGTGGCGATCCTGTACTCGCAGGAAGGTACTGACGGTGATGAAGTGGACCGGCGATTTCGGAACACAGCGTTGGAAACGGTCAAAGAACTCAAGGGAATCGAATCGGATTCAAGAAAGAAGTCTGGGATTGAATCCCATTCCGTACATTTGTCATTTGAAGACCTGGAGAGCCTCGGACGGTCTTTCAGGCAGGTGCTCGACAGCCTGAGAGAAGACGGTCGTCCTTTAGTGATCGACATCGATCGAGGCACAACGCTACAGAAAATTGCCATCCTGAAGCATGCAGTCAAGCCGGGCGACTTCCTGCTCAGCTTTTATCATCGTCTCAAGGTCGTAACCAACGAACAACTGACGATTGACGCTCATTCATTCCGCCCCTTCCTCTGGTAGCATGAATAATTTCAGGGAGTCCAGTCGTGAACGAAGGTAACCCATCCGAGTATTGGCTGACGCTGATTGAAACCGGCGGCAATCAGAACCACATTTTCAATACCAATAAGCTGGCACAGAATGTCGGCGCCTCGCAGCAATTGTGGGCGATCACCCAGGACGATCTCCTGGCGATTGCGCGGAATGGGAAATGGCTGCCGGAGTTGAAAACAATCGATGACATTCGCTGCGAAACGAAGAATCCGCCGATTGAATTGAGCGATCCTGCCGGAAAGCCAAATCAACTGGAGGTCTGGTATTTGTCTTCCGGGAAAGCCCTCTTGCTGACTCGTTCACGCGCAGTGGCTCGTGAGATTGTCAGTGCCGTCACGAGAAAAGCACTTCGCGATTATCCTGGTGTCGTGGTTCGCGGGGCAATTTGTCCTGTGGAAGCATGGACGGCTGACGGACTGAACAACGCTGTTCGAGCCGTTCATAGAAAAATGGAGTCGCACAAGAATCGCCTGATCCCGGCAGAATCCCGTTTTCAGACACTGCCGTTCGTGCAACCCTGTGTCCACAGTGGATTGCCAGCATCCCTGCGTTCGAATCAGTCGGATCAACCTGACGACACAAAAGCATGTTCCACCATCGTCCACAAGAAACTGGCTGCAGCCGATGATGGACGAGAACGCATGAACAAGCTGCTTCCAGCGGAGTTGCAGTTCTCTGCCAGCCTGTCGGACCTGGACAATTGTCTCAGCTTCGAGCGACTGATTGCAGTCATTCATGCGGACGGAACTGGCATTGGAAAACTCCTGCAGGCAC
>CAIXQV010001083.1 GCA_903921605.1 uncultured Planctomycetaceae bacterium
ATAAGAAGGTCAGCATGGATGAAGTCGATTCCATGAAAGCGAAGTGGCGTAAGAAATTTGCACCCAAGGAACGCGACCGGCAGAAACTTTGGGACGGCTGGAAAACGTTTGTCTTCCAACTGACTGGCGAGTTTCCTCTCCAGGATGCAGATTCCTGGACTCAGAACATGCTGAAAGTAGTTCACGGCCTGATTGATGCTACCGGCGTTAATTCATCAGGACCATCGGCTGACGTTCCATTCGGTAAGTAATCCTTGTTCCTCTTTTAATCGTAGAAGGCTCTGACAATGAGTAACACAACGATATCGGCCGAGAACCTCGGTCCAATTAGCTCTCTGGAGTTCATGCTCCAGTCTCCCGGCGTTACGGTGCTTGTTGCGCCAAACGGCTCCGGGAAATCGATTCTCCTGGAAGCGGTGCAAGCCGCAGCACGCGGAGAAGGCAAGTTGCCGCTGAAAGACAGAACGCGGAAAGGCAAAGTGGAAGCCTTTGGCGCGACAATTACCATCGGCGGCACATGCAGGCACACTGGAGGATTCGAAGTCAGCAATTTGGAGGGCCGTTTCGACTTGGCCGCGCTTGTCGATCCGCGAATCAAGTCCCCGGCCGCTGCCGACAAAGCCCGAATCAAGGCATTGGTGGCCCTGACTGGTGTTGTCGCTGACTTCAATCTGTTCAAGGGTCACGAGGCTTTTGACGACTTTGACGAAGTTGTTCGGCCAACGTCTCTGCAGACGGATGATCTTGTCGACATGGCCGCGAAGGTGAAAGATGACTATGACCGTGCCGCGCTGACAAAGGAAAACTATGCCCAGCGCGAAAGTGGGCAATGGACGGCGCTATCACCACCAGCTGATCTGGATCTGACCGAGGAATCGGATTCACGAGTCCTTCAGACAGCATACGATGAGGCTCGCGACAACCTGACGCGACTCGAAGAACAGGCCCGATCTGCGAAAGCCTCGCAGGCATCTATCGAGCAATCACAGTTAATCCTAAATGATCTGAGTGATAAGTCACTGGCGGCTGAGCGCGAGCAAGTGACTATCGACGTCGCATCGTCGCGTGAAACGTTGGCGTCTAATAATCAGACACTCGCGGAACTCCGATTGCAAATTCGTCAACTGGAGACTCAAAACACCAGCTTAGAGTCTGTCATCATTAAAGGCGTTTCCCGCATTAACGAGATCGATGCCAATCTCGCGAAGCTGGAGAAGGCAAAACGGGCCGTTACACAATCGGTGACGACTCCACCAGACGAACAGGATCTTGCCGACGCCAGGGATGCTCTCGAACTGGCACAATCGGCCATGGAACTGGGTGCAAAGATTCGGGCCGCGAATGCGAATCTCGCGAAAGCCCAGCAACACAAGCTGGCCGCTAAGGAGGCCAACGAAAAGGCCGCGAAATATCGTGATGCCGGGAAGCTCACTGACGAAGTGTTGTCGAACACGATCCAGTGTCCGCAGCTGCGAGTAGAGTCTGATGGCAAATCTGCCCGACTCGTGACAGATACCGCTCGCGGAAACTCAATCTGCTATCACGATCTGTCCGAAGGTGAACGTTGGACGCTCGCGATTGATATCGGGGCGGAACAGGTTGGAGCAGGTGGACTGCTGGTAATTTCTCAGGTCGGTTGGGAAGGGATCGACGGATTCAATCGTCTGGCAATCCACCAGCACGCGGTGAATCGTGGCGTCTACATTCTGACTGCCGAGGCCGCGAGTGATCCGGAGGCGACCAAGGTAATTGTTCCGACACCTCTTCCGCATGTTGATCCGCAGCCGGAAGTGAAAACGATCTCCAACGCGACCACCGTCACAATCAGTGCGCCAGTGGCGGGTGAGAACGCCAAGATCACTTCGCCGATCCCTGCGACACAGCCCGCTGCTCCCCCGGCGAACCCACCAGCGAAGCCACCAGCGAAGCCACCAGCGAAGAAGCCTGCACCAACCCCACCACCGTCTGACGATATCGACGAAATCCCGTTCTAAGGATCTCCCGTGCCAAAGTACAGGAACAAAGTCGCGCGTGAGGAAGGTCCACACGCATTGGTTGAACTGGAACGAATGACGAAGACTCTTGAAAGACTGTTACCACGATGACAATGATAAACTTGCGTCCTATGCACGCTGTTGCACCTCCCGGAACACCGCTCGAAGAATTCGAAACGTGGCTCGGACTGCTGTTCGAGTCTCAACGCGATCTCTATTGGCATATCGGCGATCTGGCGAATGCCGTCGAAAAACTCTACCCGGAAGATTTCCCGCAGGCGTTTCCGATTGATGTTTCCGTAGAACTGATCGATCGGTGTAAAGCTGTCGCTGCTGCTTACCGGCCGCAGGACCGTAACCCCGGCGCATCGTGGACAATCCACATGAGAAACGCCAAAGATCCTGACCGCGTCGCAATCGTTGCAGCTGCAGCTGATGCCGGTCAGACGTCTGACGAGAATCGAAGGAATCCTGCTCCTGTCGAGACACCGGCCGAGAACCCGCCAGTGGCGGAATCCGCCGAACCGACTGAAGCCGTTGAAACTCCGGCCAGAACAAAGTGGCTTCTCTGCGTCGATATCAATTACTACGTCCACCGACAATTTCAGGTGGAAGGAATGGCAGCTGGTTCCAGCGTAGTATCGTGGCTGATCCGCGTAATTGATCGGCTGATGGAGAAAGGGCTGACAGATGTTGTGTGTTGCTTCGATGGACCAAACAACCATCGTCGCGAAATTACCATTGGCTGGGAGCAGCCATACAAGGAGCGAACCGAGAAAGCCCCGGAACTGGTCACGCTGCTGGCTCAGGTTCCGACAATGCTGAACGAAAAGAACATTCTTATCGTCACCATCGACGGCATGGAAGCTGATGACGTCATGGCCAGCTACTCGCGGACGTTTGACGGTAAAGTCACTTTGCTCACAGCTGACAAAGATTTGCGTCAGTGTCTCTCGGGACACTGCAACATGCTGATCGATGTTACTTGGGAGGAGAATCCAGACACTCGTGAATGGTTGCCTGTTTACAACTGGGTGACTGTTAAGAGCCACATGGACTCAGTGACCTATGCGAGCGCCAAGGTATCCGGAATCAGCCCAGAGCAATGGCCACACTTCCAGGCAATCGCCGGGGATTCGGTCGACAAGATTCGTGGCGTTGAAGGAATCGGCGCCAAGGGGGCTATGGATCTGATCCTTGCACACGGCACGGTGCAGGGTGTTATCGAAGCCTGCAAATCTGGTCTG
>CAIXQV010001084.1 GCA_903921605.1 uncultured Planctomycetaceae bacterium
ACAAGCGGCTTTACTGTATTCGAAACCTGTCAAAACAATGACGGCGATTTACTCTACC
Organism: uncultured Planctomycetaceae bacterium; assembly: GCA_903921605.1. The sequence continues at coordinate 59 of CAIXQV010001084.1, forward strand.
GATGACGAACGCATGATTCGCCTGCAGGAAGGCGATCCGTACGCCTTTGGCGAACTGGTGCAGGAGTGGCAGGGTCCGCTGTTTGGCTTCTTCCTCAAAAACACTCGCGACGAGCATCTTTCTGAGGATCTTGTTCAGGAAACGCTGCTGAAGCTGTACCGAAACTGCTGGGACTATCTGCCGAAGGGCCTGTTCAAAGGTTTCCTGTTTCGGATTGGAAGAAATCTGCTGATTGATCATTCCCGCCGCGCGGTGAATGATGTGCTCATTCGGAGCATTCGTCGCAGGACATCGGACGACACGGATGACAACGACTTGATGCAGCAGGTCCCTGAAGAGATGACTTCTGCGGAAAATCGGGCCATCGAGCGCGAAGTCGCCGGAGCTGTTCAGGAACTGTTATTACAGCTTCCGGAAGAACAACGGCAGACTTTTCTGCTGCATCACTACAATTCACTGACGCTCTCAGAAGTTGCTGACGCCATGGAAACTTCATTGCCAACGGCCAAGAGTCGCCTGCGTCTTGCTCGGGAAAAGCTTCGTTACCTGCTGACCTGCCGTGGATTCTCAGAAGAATCATTTTTTGAAATGTGTTCATCAGAATCCTAAAACTCAACGTTCGGAGTTTCTGACCAATCTGTTTCGCCAAGGCAGTGTTCACTCTCTCAAGTACAAGAATTCATGCCATGCCTCACTTCAGCCGACTGACAGACATTATTACGTGCAGCATCACCGAGATTCTTTCGGTATCTCCGGATCCGGGACAAGCGCTGAAAGAAATACTCGAAGAGATGAACGAAGGGCTGGCCGCTTGCAGACGAAATGTCCGAACGTCGGCGAATAACGGCGAACGCCTGAAACGTGAGATTTCTGAGTACGAGGCTCAGCTCAAAGAATGGAAGGATCGCGCTCGCCAGTTTCTGGCCGATGGTGACGAAGATGGTGCTCGCGATTCTCTGAGACGCAAAGTGGAAGTTGAAGACCTGATCGCCGGCCTGCGCCCGGAGTTAGATGCCGCGAATTCCACATGGCAACACATGTTGAGAATTCAGAAGGCTCTGGAAGCACGGCAGGCGGAAGCCTCACGAAGAATGCAGGAGATGACAGGCTACATACCGGTTGATGAGACGCAGTCGGCAACAGCCGCCATGTCAGCGTCGGCAGAGGTCGTTGAGCGAGCCAATGAAGTAGAGGCCGAACTGGAAGCATTGAAACGCGAAATGAACTCATGACAATCGCAGATCATGTGGTTTGTCGTGCAGTCAATAATGTTCTGCATCACCTGACAACGTTGGGGATGATTTCTCCTGAGCCCTCTCCTTTCTGCCTTGATGCGGAGAACAAGGCCGACCTGTCAGGAGTGATCGTAAGAGTTGCTGACGTCACCGCCGCCGTGATTGGGTTTCATCAGGACCCGGACAGCACTCAGTCACTGGTCCTTTCTGAACCCGTCTTCATGGCTGATGCGAGCTCGGAAGCCCTCGCGGTTTGGTTTCGACAGATCCTGTCGGCTGTTGTTGACCATGCCAAACAGTATGAATTTGCTCAGATTCGCTTCCTTGATTGGGAGTCGCAGTGCAATCCAATGCCGTGGATCGCCAGAGAATTGGAACTCGCACAATTCTCTGCTCGGGCATCTGTTGTCGGCTGGAAAACGACTGCGGCAGAATGCCTGCTCAAGGCCAGCCACATTGCCACCGTGAGGCTGTCAACAGCAGCTCTGGATACCCCATCCGATGGCCCACACGCAGAATTGTCTCCGGCAGTCGGGCTGACCTCGGATCAATCCCCGACCCAGCAGCGTTACCAGGAGATAGCCTGTGCTCTCGATAGAATCCTGGAAAATACGGATGATCTGACAGGCCTGATTGCCCCGAATGCAAATGACCTGATGCAGAAGTGGAGTTCTGAGGAATGCACCCTGATTGTTGCTGAAGCAGAAACGGGAGTGGTAGGGCTCTGTGCTTTTGCTTTTAAGCCATCCAGAGATGATGGTGATCCTGCTTCAGGACAAATCGAATACGTCGGCGTATGCAAAGAGATGCAGCGTCAGGGGATCGCCACTCAAATGCTGGCTTACCTCTGTCGCGGAGTCAGCAGAGGTTATGACCGAGCGGTTGAAATAACAGCCTTCGCTGATGGGACCAATCTTCCGGCAAATTCATTCTACCGGCGATTTGGTTTTGAACCGCTCTGCCGCGGCAAGCTCTGGTATCGCGGACTCGACTCTGCAACGCCATGAAACAACAAGAGCCCTCGTGAAACACGAGGGCTCGAGATGAACAACAATCTAATGTTGTACTACTTAGCTTCAGCTGGAGCAGCGCCTTCGGCGGCTGGTGCAGCAGCTTCAGCTGGTGCAGCAGCTTCAGCTGGAGCAGCGCCTTCGGCTGGTGCAGCAGCTTCAGCTGGAGCAGCGCCTTCGGCCGCTGGAGCAGCAGCTTCAGCTGGTGCCATTTCAGCAGGAGCAGCCGGCGTTACTGGAACTGCTGGTGGTGATGCAGGCTCGCCGCAACCAACCTGAACGAATGTCAAAGCCAGGAACAGAGCTGAGTAGCCAAACTTCTTCATGATTCTCTCCAGAGTTTTTTTCGTATCCACGATTTACAACTCCGCCCTAAACGTCGGCCGAAGCTAAATCTACTGGGAATCACTCTATCAGTCCCTGGCAGAAAAACACCATCAGGTGTCAATAGCGGAGAACTTTTCTTGCCGTCCGGAACCAGGGGGACCTTTGGCGACGACTGGGGAGACGAGTTCCAATTGGCCGATCGTCCCAAAAATCGCGATTTTTCCTTCGAATTACTCTCAGCCTACCCGTGTTACTCCCGTTTTTTTGATCCGGGCCTTGCTTCAGCATCAAATGGTTGAAGCGGAAATAGACGAGATGGCATTCTGTGTTCACGCATCCTGCATTCCATTTCCTGAACAATGGCTGGATTCTGCTCGGCCAAATCCTGAGCTTCAGGACCATCAGCGACCAGATCAAAAAGCTCCGTCTTCACCAGCCCTTTTTCCAGGTTCTGACGAATGGCTTTCCACCGTCCAATCCGAAGTGACTGCTGCCCTCCATAACCCGGAAACTCACGGTACAGGAGTTCTCGCTCCTTCTGGGTTCCCGTTGTCAGCAGAGGAGAAAGGCTGATCCCATTCAAAACTTCCGGTACCGCTTCTTTAGCACCTGCGATCTCCAACAGAGTTGGTAACCAGTCTTCAAAGCCGCTCAAGAAGTCACTCTTCGTACCAGCGACAATTTGTCCCGGCCATCTGACAATCGCGGGGACACGCACACCACCCTCATAAAGCGAACCCTTAAGGCCCCGAAGATTCCCCACGCTTTCAAAGAACTCATAATCAACTTCCTGTTCCAGATGAGTCGTGCCGTTGTCCGAACTAAACACGACAACAGTATTGTCCTCAAGGCACAGTTCTTTCAGATGCTGCAACAATGCTCCGACATCACGATCCATATGACTGATCATCGCGGCATAAGCCGCGCGAGGAGTGAAATGCGGCGTGTATCCACCATTGGCGGCCGTGAACGGTGCATCGTTCCAGCCCAGCTCAAGATAAGGCTTCAACTCATCATCCGGCACATGCAGTGCCACATGAGGCAATGTGGTTGGATAGTAGAGGAAGAATGGACGTTCCTTGTTCTCCGTGATGAATTCCAGCGCGGCTTCACGGATTCGATCGGGAGCATAGTCCTGCCCCTTGAATGCGTCGTAGCTCCGAGGGTCTCCAGGATCATCTCCCGCTTTCAGTTTCGCATGCCCCGGGACTGGTGGATGATTGTTCAAAGCGATTCTCTCAGAATTGCTCCACAAGTAATCCGGATAAAAACTGTGAGCATGTCGCTGACAGTTGTAACCAAAGAAGCGATCGAATCCCTGATTCAAAGGATCGCCTTCTGAACCCGGACCACCGAGCCCCCACTTTCCAAACGCACCGGTCACATATCCCTGCGCCTTCAACAATTCCGCGATGGTGACTTCCGAAGCTGGAATCGGCTTCTGCCCTTCCGGCTGCATCTCGCTGTTATTGCGAATCCACGCATGCCCGGGATCTCGTCCCGTCATCAAAACACAGCGAGACGGCGCACATACGGCATTGCCGGAATAATGCTGAGTCAGCCGCAATCCCTCTGCCGCAAGCTGATCCAGATGAGGCGTCCTGATTTTCGTTTGACCATAACAGCCGAGTTCCCGATATCCCAGATCATCAGCCAGAATAAAGACGATGTTGGGACGATCTGTTTGCTGCTGATCCTGTTCCGACGCGTGTGCTCCGACATCCTCAAACGTGATCACAAACAGAGCCATCAGCAACAGGGGGAACGCCAACAATTGCGACATCGAATGCCTCCGGAGCTGTGTACCGTAGTAGATGCAATGGATGAAAAATTCCCGCGCCGGTCCGAGAGCATACTGGCTGAATTCTACTTTGCAAAACACCATCACTATCGCCCAAAACACCGCAAAGACGCGTCGATCCCCGATGGTCATAAATCATCGTGCCCGGTTAGAACTCGTCAACCGTTGATCTGGATTCAACCGATGGAAGCGACTCGAAAACCCAGAAATCGCCTTCTCGTACCCCACGTAACGTCCGATGATGAGCCCCCGCGAACTCGATATCGCTGCAGGTGTAGCTGGCAGAGAATTTGAGCTGGTAACAGATTTCGATGGAGCCTTCAGTAGACCTCACAGAAAGTATTTCACACGAATCAATCTGAGCCTTCGAATCGAAGTCCGAGACATCCAGATCAATCACTGGCGCTAGTTCAGCCAGCCAATGACGAACACAGGCGACAGCGTCGCGGGAATCGCCCAGAAGGTCTGCCGGAAGTCGAACTACCGCCATGCGGGAACTTCCAGCAACTTCTCCACAACCTTCCGACGACTTCCGGTGGCTTCATAAATCTCCGTCTGCCGTCGCGCTCCACTGCTCATCGGCAGCAACGAAACCGATTCCAGTTCCGCCAGACAGTTGAGTTCGACGGCCGTCGGCGTCAGCCGCTGAATCATCTCATCCACGATCTGTGGTACCGAACGCTGCTGGAAATCTTTGGAACTAACCAAGGAAGCGTCCGCACCGTAGCGAGTCGCCCGCCACTTGTTCTGCTCCACCATCATCGGATGATACTCGGGCAAAAACGTCCCTTCGTCAATGTCATGCGAAATCGTATGCACAAGACACTGAATCAGCGATGTCAAAGCCAGAACATGATCAAGGCTCGGAGGCATATCGCACACACGAACTTCGACTGTCCCAAAGTGATGATGAGGACGAATGTCCCACCAGATTTCCCGGATGGAGTTTATAAATCCCGTCGACATCAGGTGCTTCACCAGCCAGACATACTCGCTCCAGTTTCGCATCTGATAAGGCAAGCCTGCGGTCGGCAGCCCTTCCATAATCTTGGATCGGTTTGATTGAAGACCTGTACTGCGAGCTTCCCAGAATGGCGAGTTCGCTGACAACGCCAGCAGTAACGGCAGATGGTGCAACATGCGATCGCAAATCATGACGGCCTTGTCGCCGGAGTCCACGCCAATATGAACATGCAGACCAAAAGTCACCAGTCGACGAACCACATCTTCCATCAACGTCACCAGACGATGGTAACGTTCATGGACCGTGATCTTCTGATTGCGCCACGAAGAAAACGGATGAGTCGCGGCCCACAGCAGACGAATTCCCATCGGATGAATAATGGCTTCCAGATCCGCCAGTTTCTGACGCAGGTCATCCCCCGCTTCTTTCACGGTCCGACAGATCCGAGTGTTGATCTCCACATAGCACTGCATCAGTTCCGGCTTGACTGACTCGCGCATGTGAGGAGGCAGCGCGGTCATCAACTGGTCGATACAACTGGTGAGCCCCAGTTCTCGAGAATCAATCAATTGCAGTTCAATTTCCACGCCGATCGTCGGGCTGGCGTTGGGTGTAAATCGCATCACCGTCATCAGAACTCTTTCCTGAACAACGTTTGCACTGTGAAGTGTGGTCGCCGTAACAGAGCAAAATCAGCAGAGAACAGCTAAAGAAAACAAGCCGCTTCAGACAACCGCTCAATCACTCCGGGGCCATCAATGACAGTATCAGAGCAGCCCGCGAGATAATTCTGGCCCCTATCGAGATCGCTCTCTCATCCACATCGAAAATCGGCGAGTGCAACATCGGCCACTCCCCTTCACCCGAGGCACAACCCAGTCGAAACTGAGAGCCTCGCACATGGTCCAGGTAAACCGCGAAGTCTTCGCCACCCATACTCGGCTTATCGATGATCGTCAGATTCTGCCCACCCAAAACCTGGATGGCAGATGCTTCGTAAGCTGACGTGACAGTGACGTCGTTCACGACGGAACCGAGCGGACACAAAAAACGGACGTCAATCGTATTTCCCGTGGCTGCCGCCAAGCCGTCGCAGGTTCTCTGAATTGTATCCATTACCGCCTGACGGTTGACTCGATCGGTCGATCTTAGAGTTCCCATGATGTCCACGACATCCGGAATAACGTTTGACGCGGATCCTCCATGAATCGTGCCCATCGTAAACACCGTCGGATACAATACATCGGCTCGACGAGGCACCGTCTGGTACAACGTGGATACCAGTGCAGCAGCGGCGGCCAGAGGATCTGTCGTGTGCTGCGGCCGCGCGGCATGTCCTCCTTTGCCTCGAATACTGATTTCGACTTCATCCACCTGAGCCGTCAAAACTCCATAACGAATTCCAACTTTGCCTACAGGAATTGTAGGGTCTACATGAAGGCCAAGGATTGCGGACACATCCTTCAGTGCGCCATCTTCGACCATCCAGGCCGCGCCTTCGGCCGTCTCTTCGGCGGCCTGGAAAATAAAACGCAGCCGCGCGGAGGGTACTTCTGACTCCGGCAGCCGTTTTGCCAGATTCGACAACATTTCGGCAACAGCCAGAACAATCGTCGTATGAACATCGTGGCCACAGGCATGGGCCAGGCCCGAACAGGCCGACGCGTACGGTGTCGACTTGCGATCCTGCATTCGTAACGCATCAATGTCAGCACGGACCACAATCAGCGGAGCATTGGCCGCCGGCGAACCCAGGACCAGATCAGCGATCACGCCCACTCCGCGGTCCGGAACTCTTCCAGAGATCCCCAGCTCCTTAAGCCGTGAGACGATATGGGCGGTCGTTTCGCGTTCCTGTCCGCTGGGCTCAGGCCTCGTATGCAGCGCGCGACGGTGCTGGATCCAGTCAGCCTGACGACTTTCGGCCATCCGGTCCAGCAGCAGCTCAAACGGAACGATTCGTTCAACATCCGCCGGAGATACTCGCCAACCCATATCGGAAATCTCTCGCATCGTTTCTCCTCAGTGACTGTCCGACGAACTCAAACCGCCAGCCAGGATCATTGTCCCACTGGAACCCTGGGGTTCGCTCGGATTTTGATCCGGCGTCAACATCTGTCAACGGCCAGGAAATCTTGACTGCACAACGGTTCTGGTCAAGAGGTCAATCCTCTATTCGCGAAACACCCGGCACAATCGCAGAGCCCCGCACAATCAGATATTTCGCCCCAAACGGAAAACTCTTACTGCATGTTCGCCTGCACTCCTGTCGTCAAAAAGAAGTTGTCCCAGGCAGGATTCGGAGTGATGTAGACTTTTCGCAACATCAGGTGTGATCTTGTGTCGTTAAGGCTGAGGAAATGAGTATGTCCGTTGTTGCAGAAAAGCCGGAAATGACTGAGCCTCCGCAGCCACTTCCCTCGCCAGAACTTCCTGATGCCCGAGTTCTGGAAGACAAAACTCCGGAATGGATGCGATGTACCCCGGCCTCCGTAGTCTTTACGGCTCTGATCGGCCTCGTCTTCATTATGATGGCCAGTCGACCTCTGTGGCATACCGATCTCTGGGATCACCTGAACTACGGCGATCAGATTCTGAGAACCGGAGTCGTCTCGTCCACGGAACCTCTCATGCGGCTTTGCCGTGGCGTTTCCATGGTC
>CAIXQV010001085.1 GCA_903921605.1 uncultured Planctomycetaceae bacterium
GCTTACTGCGGCCGCTGCAATTGAAACTCTTGCCACGCCACCCGTTGATGGGACGCAGGACAGCGCAGTTGTCGAGGAATTCGCTGCGTACGAAGCCGAGATTGAAGCCGTTGAAGAAGTTGAGGCTGTTGAAGAGTTCGACTTCTTTGATGAAGTGGAGACCGTACCGCCGGTTGCGACAGTTGAACAGGTTGATGCAGTAAATGAATTCGACGCTGAACTGGAAGAAATCGAACTGCTCGAAGAAGTGGCCGAAGCTGAGATCGTCGCAGAATCTGAAACGGCGCCGGAACCCGTCGCCGAAGTGACAGACGCCGTAATGGAAGAATTTGCCGTCGTAGAGGAAGTCGACGCTGTTGAAGAGGTGTGGGATTTTGCCGAGATTGCTGCTGACGATGTCATGACGGCTGATCATGAGAGCCCGGACGTAGTCGCGGGAGAAAAAGTAGCCGCAGAAGAAGTCGTCGAAGTCGTGGAGGAAGATGAAGCCTCAAATTGGTTTGATATCGGTGACGACAAGAGCGAAGACGATGACGATCCGGAACTTCGAAAGTTTCTGAAAGGCTTCTGAGATGCCATGGAACAGCATCGTTGATCAGGCCGCACGGATTCATCGGCGAGATCTGGTCCGTGTCGGTGGCGCGGGCCTCCTGGGGCTCAATCTGCCGCGACTGTTAAAGGCTCAGGAGCAACAGCCGAAACAATCTCGCACGGCGACGGCGAAGTCCGTGATTTTTCTGTTCCAGTGGGGCGGGCCCAGTCATGTTGATACGTTCGACATGAAACCTGATGCTCCCGACGGCTATCGTTCGTTGTATAAATCGATCCCGACGTCGGTGCCCGGGATGTCCATTTGTGAGCATCTGCCGGAGACGGCAAAAGTGATGCATCGAATCGCTCAGATTCGAACCGTGCATCACACCATGAACAATCACAACTCGGCTGGGTACACCGCTCTGACAGGCTTTGAACCGCCGATCGACGATCAGCGCCTGCGTGAATCGCTGGATCTGTTTCCTGGTTACGGTTCGGTTGTGGATGCGGTCGCTCCCAACTCAAATGGAATGCCGACATTCGTCTCCTACCCGTATCAAATCTCTGATGGATCAACGACGCCCGGACAGCGAGCCAGCTTTCTTGGGAAGCAGCATGATCCGCTCTTCTTTCGTGATGATCCTAATCAGGCAAACTTCAAGTTGTCTCAGCTCAGTCTTCCGTCAGACGTAACGCTGGGCCGTTTGCAGGACCGCCGTCAACTTCAGGAACTGATCAACAATCAGGCTCATGCGCTCGATCGGTCCGCAGCCGCTCGAGGACTGGATGCCTACTACGACCGCGCGTTGGCGATGTTGAATTCGGAGAAGGTCCGAGATGCCTTCGATCTGTCAAAGGAACCGGAAGTCGTGCGAGATGCATACGGCCGCACGACCTATGGTCAGGGCTGCCTGCTGGCTCGCAGACTGGTCGAATCAGGCGTCAAATTCACAACGGTGTATTTTGCTCAGAGCATCGGTGGCCGCAGCAAGACTGATGGCGGCTGGGATACTCACGGATTTGACAATACCCGCATGTATGAAATCCTTCCCGAGTGGCATTTTCCATCGACAGATCACACGCTGCCGGTGCTGCTGAATGACCTTAGTGATCGCGGATTGCTCGATGAGACACTTGTCATCTGGATGGGTGAGTTTGGCCGCACCCCGAAGATCAATGCCAACATCAGTCGCGACCACTGGCCGAAATGCTACACCGTATTGATGGCCGGCGGTGGCGTCCAGGGAGGCGCAGTGTATGGAGCCTCCGACAAATACGGAGCAGTCCCTGACCGTGATCCTGTGACCACCGGCGATCTGGCTGCCACAATGTATTATGCTCTGGGGATTGATCATACGATTGAAGTTCATGACAATCTGAATCGCCCCTTGCCAATCGCCAAGGGTCGCCCAGTGACGGAAATTTTCGCCTGAAATCAATCTCAAGGAAAAGCGGACGATGCACGGCGGCAGACAGACTTTGAGGCCATTCTCCCAGCAAATCGTTCCCGGATTTTTCACTACGCTGCTGGCCGTGTTGATAACGGGATTGAGCCAGGCGAAAGCTCAGGAATCCAGCCGCCCTGATGTCGTGTTAACTGCTGAAGGTGAGGCTGTTCATTTCAGCGGCATGCTGTTCGACGGACACAATGATCTGCCGTGGGAGATTCGCGACAAGGGCAACTCTTCGTTCGATATTCTGGATATCTCCAAAGATCAGCCAACTCTGCACACGGATATTGCGCGGCTGAAAAAAGGAGGACTCAAGGCGCAGTTCTGGTCCGTGTACGTTCCGGCCGCTGCCGACAAGAACGGCGATGCGTTATCGCAGACGTTACATCAGATTTCGATCGTGAAGTCGATGGTGAAGCGATATCCGGAGACCTTTGAGTTCGCCTCGACAGCCGACGATATTGAACGCATCGTCAAAGCAGGGCGGATCGCATCCATGATGGGAGTCGAAGGCGGCTACAGCATCGAGAACGAAATCAGCAATCTGCAGCGACTTTACGACGAAGGTTGTCGCTACATGACACTGACGCATTCCAAGTCTCTGACATGGGCGGATTCCGCAACGGATGAACCGCGTGTCAACGGTCTTTCAGATTTCGGCAAGGACGTGATTCGAGAAATGAATCGTCTGGGAATGATGGTTGACCTGTCCCATGTCTCTCCGGAAACCATGCGACAATCGCTGGCGATCACTAAGGCTCCAGTGATGTTTTCTCATTCCAGCGCGAGAGCCATCTGTGATCATCCTCGCAATGTGCCCGACGATGTGCTGCTGCTGGTGAAGCAAAACGGAGGCGTCGTTATGGTCAACTTCTTCTCGGCGTTTGTAGCACCGACGGAAGTACTGAAAAAGAACAAGGAAGCTCGCGGGACGCTGCATGACGTGGTCGACCACATCGATCATATTGTAAAAGTTGCTGGCGTTGATCATGTCGGGATTGGATCGGATTTCGATGGAGTCCCCCGACTGCCTCATCAATTGGAAAGTGTCGCGACCTACCCGTTGATCACTCAGGAATTGCTCAATCGCGGATATGATCGTGCATCCATCCACAAGATTTTGGGTGGGAATATGATGCGTGTTCTGCGAGCGGCAGAGCATGTCAAAAATGAACTCAACAGCCCCTCGAAATAGAGTCGCGTGATATGGCAAGTCTGGATCTGGCGGATGCGGCGACGATTGTTCCGGGACAATCAGCAGAAGTCGTCGCCGATGGAAGAATCTTCGCTGTCTACAACGTGGATGGCGTTTTCCACGTGATTGACGGCATCTGCCCGCATGCTGGCGGACCACTCGGAAAAGGCACGCTGCGAGGCAATATCGTGACGTGTCCGTGGCATGGCTGGCAGTTCAATGTTTCCAGCGGCCAGCATTGCCTGAATCAGAGAATCTGCCAGACGGCCTACGCTGTTCGCATCGAGAACGGACGGGTGATCATCGACATGCCGCAGGCCTGATATCAGACTCAGCATGCGATCATCAGCAATGATTATTCGCCGATAATTATTCGCCGATGATTTTGACCAGCACTTTCTTGGAACGGCGTCCGTCGAATTCGCCATAGAAGACCTGCTCCCACGGTCCGAAGTCGAGCCGTCCCTGCGTCACGGCAATGACGACTTCGCGTCCCATAATCTGCCGTTTCATATGCGCATCGGCGTTGTCTTCGCCCGTACGATTGTGAGCATAACGCTGCGGTGAAGCATCGAACGGCGCGAGTTGCTCAAGCCACTTGCGATAGTCTGCATGCAGACCAGACTCGTCATCATTGATGAACACGGAGGCTGTGATATGCATCGCATTGCAAAGCATCAGGCCTTCCTGAATCCCGCTGCCGCGAAGTATCTCCTCCAGCCTGGAGGTGATATTCAGGAAGCCCATTCTTTCCGGAATATTGAATGTCAGATACTCGGTAACAGATTTCATGAATCGCCTGCGAATACACAAAGTTATCGAAGAGAGACAGGGAACAACTGGCCACATATTCAGTCGCCCTGAAAGCAATGACAGAGGACTCTTCAGGGGCGAATTGATGACGCCGAGTTCGAAGTGTGTTACGTTCCGCACTTCCTTGAAAGTCGCCCTCGTAGCTTTTTTGTCGATTCTGAAGTTCTCCGGGGGCAAATGTCCTCGCATTGTTTTTCACGGAGTATCGCATGAGAGTCCTGAACATTGTTCTGGTGTGGATGGCTGTGGTTTCGACCGCCAATGCTCAAGCAAAGTTGGCAGGACACTGGCCATTGCAGAGTACCGCAGACGATCACTCACCCGGAAAGCTCAAGTCGATCGCCAACGGTGTGAAATTTACAGATGACGGTCCGACGAAGAGTCTCACTAAATCGGCAGTATTTGACGGAACAAGTTCGTTCATCGATATCGAAGCAGCGGGCGGCTTTAATCCTGGGAAAGAGGATTTTTCTGTCGCAGCATGGGTCAAGCCTTCCGACGCCAGCGATGATGTTCCGGGCGATATTCTGAGCCAGTTTGATTTCTCAGGACGTACTGGCTTTCACCTCGGGCTCTACACTCATGGCGGAGTTACGAATTCCCAATCGAACCATCGCCAGCTTCATTTCGGAATTGACCAGGCTCGCATCGACCCAGAATTTTCCGATCACGGAAAGCTGGGATCGGCGGTCTATGTATTCTCGCTGTGTGTTCACAACGGCAAGCTTTATGCATCGACATGCCATGCGGGAGCAGAAGAGGCAGGTCGAGTTTTCCGCTTCGAAGGCGGTGACCGCTGGACAGATCTTGGATCCCCCGACAAAGCCAACGCCATCTCAGCGATGACGGTCTTTGATGGTTCGCTGTATGTCGCTTCCAGCAAGTATCGTTTGGCGGGTTCATCACTGGCCGAGTCTGAAAACAAGAACTTCGGTGGCAAGGTGTACCGCCTTGGTGACGGCGATCAATGGATTTCCTGCGGCACGTTGTCAGCAGAAACAGAAGCCGTTTCGAGCCTGATTGAGTATCGTGGAAAGCTCTACGCCGGATCACTCTACAAGCCTGCCGGATTCTTCCGTTACGAAGGCGGGGAAACGTGGACCGCCTGCCCAAACCCGGGCAAGCGAGTCGAAGCGATGACGGTCTTCAATGGCTCGCTGTTTGCATCCTGTTACGACGAAGGCGCTGTGTTTCGTTTTGATGGCGAACAGTGGCACGACATGGGACGCATCCCGAATGCGACTCAGACTTATGGCTTTGCGGTCCACCAGGGAAGCTTGTTTGTCAGCGAATGGCCTCAGGCGCATGTGTTTAAGCACATTGAAGGGACCAACTGGGAAGACGCCGGGAAACTGGGAGAAGAACTCGAAGCGATGCCGCTGGTTGTTTACAACGGAAAGATGTACGGCGGCACGCTGCCGCTTGCAGAAGTTTATCGCTACGAAGGAAAGACCGACTGGGCGAAGGTTGGTCGAGTCGACCTGACGCCGGATGTGCGTTTTCGCCGAGCGTGGTCGATGGCGGTGTTTCAGGGCCGTTTGTTTGTCGGAGCATTGCCCTCAGGGCGTGTTTTATCCATCGAAGCGGGCCGTAATGCGACGTGGGATCATTCGTTTCCGTCGGGTTGGCATCACGTGGCCGCCGTTCGCGCGAAGGATTGTTTGAAACTTTATGTCGACGGAAAACTTGAATCGGAGTCGGCCGCGTTGCCGGACGAAGCCATCGATCTCTCCAGCCAGTCGAAACTTCAGATCGGCTTCGGGGCTCAGGATTACTTCAAAGGGAATCTGGCCGATGTCAGGATTTATCGAGGATCGCTAACTGCGGACGATGTTGCCAAACTTGCAGTGGGCGAGTCTTCTCCGTCAACGAAGAATCCTTAAAAAACTTAGACGAAATTGACCTCCGGAAGTCTTCCAGCGGACTGTTGATTTCATCGTTTAACGACAAGTCGCAGGCGTCGTTGCCGGATTTCGCCTCCGCCTCAGGCTCGCCGTTAAACTTAACGCTCAATACACTTCGAAATCAACAGACTGCTGGCCTTCTGGACGACATCGCAGTGGCTTTTCAATTCAAGTGAAATGAGTCTTTATGCCTCTTGTTCTGCATATGCATGGTGTTTCTCGTACGTTTGATTCGCCAAGCGGCCCGGTTTCGATCTTGAAAGACGTCAGTCTGAAGGTGCTGTCAGGAAGCGCGATTGCGATTCGAGGACCTTCCGGGTGCGGCAAGAGTACTCTGCTTTATCTGGCGGGGACTCTGGATCAGCCGACATCCGGGCTGATTGAGATCCTTGGTGAGAACCCGTGGCGAATGAGTTCCAGTCGGCTCGCATCGTTTCGCAATCAGCATATTGGTTTCATTTTTCAGGACCATCAATTGCTGCCGCAGTGCAGCGTTCTGGAGAACGTACTCTTGCCAACGCTGGCCGGGTTTGATTCCGAAGCCAACATTCGCGCGCGAGCTGAAGCGTTACTGGATCGAGTCGGGCTGGCCCATCGCCTGCATCAGCGTCCGGGAAAATTGTCTGGTGGGGAACGTCAGCGAGTGGCCGTCTGCCGCGCGTTACTGCAAAAGCCTTCTCTTTTGCTGGCGGACGAACCAACGGGAAATCTGGATCCGCAGACGGCGGAAGAGATCGGGACGCTGTTGCTCGAAATGGCCGCCGAACACGATACCGCCCTGTTGTGCGTGACTCATAGCAACGAACTGGCCGAGAGATTTCCGCATTCGGTGTCACTGGCTCAGGGGCGACTGAAGTTTGATGACGCCGTGCTGGCGAAACAGCAGTAGCGCTCGTCGCGTTTTTGAAGTTCCGCAGGATTCGGCAAAGGGCGATTTTCAAAATGTCGACGATTACCCGCGACACTGTTCCGGCCATCTCTGTCACAAACTTGTCGCACGCCTTCAAAGGCCATCAGGCGCTGAGTCAGGTGACCTTCTGCGTGATGCCTCAGACGCTGCACGGCTTTGTCGGGCCCAACGGTGCAGGTAAGACTACAACACTCAAGGCCATCTGCACACTGCTGAAACCGAACTGGGGTGAAGTGGAAGTTTTTGGCCACAGTGTGCGAAACGATTCTGTCGCGGTGCGTCGCCGCATTGGCTTTATGCCCGACCATTTCAGCATGTATCGCCAGATGACAGTCTTCGAGTATCTGGATTTTTTCGCGGCGGCTTATGGCTTACCAGTTCGGCAACGCGACACCGTAATCCATGATGTGCTGACGTTAACCGACATGGAAGGCCGTCGCGATGATCTCATCAGCGGCTTGTCACGCGGGATGCAACAGCGAGTCAGCCTGGCCCGGGTTCTGGTGCATGATCCGGATCTGTTGTTGCTGGACGAACCAGCCAGCGGCCTGGATCCTCGCGCAAGAATTGAGCTGATGGAAATCCTTCGTGAACTGAGGCGGATGGGGAAAACAGTATTTATCAGTTCGCACATTCTGAGTGAACTGGCGGAACTCTGCGACAGCGTGACAATTATCGATCGAGGTCAAATCAAGTTCAGCGGGCCGATGGATATCCTGCTGGAAAGCCCGGACGAGAAACATCTCTACAATCTCAAGCTGGCCACCATCTCCGAAACGGCAATGCAGCGAATCAAGGAATTGCCGGGTGTCGAAACGATTTCTGAACCGGAGTTTGCGACAGGACGTGATTACAACATTCATTTGGCGCCAGCGACATCGGCCAACGAGTTCCTGCGACAACTGCTCACGCTGGATCTTTCGATTACGTCATTCAGTCAGCAGCGACGACATTTGAATCAGGCGTTTATGGACCTGACGACTCGCGGAGTGCGCACGTGATCTCCGGAGTCACAACGCTGTTCAGCTGGACTCTGAAGATGGACTCCAAGTCCATCTACCCGCACATCGTTCGCGCAGCATTTGCGGGGGCGATGCTGTTTGCGATTTCGATGTCGTTTACGGATGTCTTTGGCACTGGCAGCATGGGGCTGCGGTTCTTTGAACTTGTCTGCACGCTGAATGTGCTGATCATTACGGTTTCGGGAATCAGCTATTTTGTCACCGCCGTCACAGAAGAGAAAGACGCCGGGACCTATGCACTGTTGCGTCTGGCCGGCATGAATTCGCTGTCGATTACTCTGGGTAAGTCGACATCGCGACTGGTCAGCTCATTGATGCTGCTTGTCATCCAGATGCCGTTTACGTTTCTCTCGATTACTCTTGGGGGCGTCCTCTGGAATCAGATCGTGGCCGCCTATTTGGCGTTGGCGGCGTGGATGATTCTGGTGGCCAATCTGGCGCTATTCTGCAGCGTGCGGTGCGCGACGTCGGGGCGAGCAGCCGGGTTGGCGGCCACAACCATTGGGATCTTCGTGTTCCTGCCGAGGATCAGCTCGGCGTTCCTTGGAGCCATTCCACCTGGAGTTCTGTCTACTGGCACCATTGCGTTTCTGGGATCGATCCCGGCGGTGTGCTCTAAGGTCTCCGTATTTGATCGCCTCGCAGAGATCCTTGGACTAACCAGTGGGTTCACCATGCTGGGAATCGACTTTTCCACCGGGCTCAACACGATCACCACGGCTTCCATTAAAGGCGAAGTATCAATCGTTGCGGGTCAGTTCTGGTCAAGCCTGCTGACGGCTTTTGTCTTGTTCGTGATCAGCACGGTAACATTGGATTTCTGGTCTGCCCCCGCAGATACGGCAGGCCCCTCGGAAAACAAATCTGTCCGGCGCTGGGCTGTTGGACGTTGTTGGAATCTTTCAATCGCATGGAAAGAGTTTCTCTTCTTCACCGGCGGACGTACATTCGCTATCGCCAAGTTTTTGGCCGGAGGTCTTGTCTTTGCCGGCTTCCGCATGTTTCAGGAAATAGATGGTTATTCAAACGGATTGGCCCTGCGTAGCGACTACAGTTGGTGGGCTTTTCTGACCTTCCTGATGACGCTGACTGCGGAGGTCTTGCTGTACTCGTCCGGATGCTTGTTCTATGAAGTCCGGCAGCAGACACAATCAACGCTGGCGACCGTGCCCATCAGCAGTGTTCGAATTCTTGTGGAAAAATTCGCCGGCTGTGCAATCGCCCTGATCCCCGCGATCGTCTGGATCTTTATTACTTTGATCCTCAGTGACGGTACGATTGTCAGGAACTGTTCAGTAACAATGGTGAGCAGTTATCTGATCATGATGGGTTTCGCCAGCCATCTCGCGGCTCTGCTATCCTTGTACACGCGCTGGGCGGCATTGCCGCTGACTATTCTGCTCGCCATGCCAGCGTTCTTTTGCATGGCAGCTCCGATTCTTGGGCTGACGGCGGTGACTTCCGTTTTTGCACGAAGTCACAATATCGAAGTTACCTTGCTTCTGAGCGGTATCATCAACCTGTTCTGGACATGGATGTTTGTTCTGCTGCCGCTGCAGATCTGGATTCGCGATCGCTGGATTGCTCTGAGTCAGCAGTGACCTTCCCTGGGTGACTCCGTTGGGCGACTCCGGACAGGTCATCCACCGAGCATTATTTTCGGCTACCCCACTCGGGGGCACTGATGCCGGAACGCATCAACCCACCCGAATCACTGCAATCTTCCCGGAACATCGCACCCGATGCTGATGCGAAAATGCAACCGTCTGAAAAATTCTGTTCGGAAATTGCCCCTGTGCTGTAAGCCGCCATGACTTCGCCGGGTTTGCGCCGCTTCAGACATCAGCGAGGGTACACTTAAGCAGTCACGGATCACGGCACCACGCCTGATCAACATTCACCACATCGCACCGACCAGCCAGCCTGCGGAAGAGCACTGCTATGCCCTTCATCACACCTTCCGACGTTTCATCGCGGCCGAATCTCGTCGGACTTGATGTCGTCCGAGTTCTCGCGATGAGCTTGGTCGTAACGCAACACACGATGAGCCTTGCGGGGCGAGAAGATCTGACTTCGCTGGCCGGTCTATCGATCGGTCAATTGGGTGTGGCAATGTTTCTGGTTGTCAGCGGATTTTTATCATTCGAAAGTCGACGGACACCAACAAACTGGCTGACGCAGCGTCTGTGTCGAGTTTACCCGGCGTTCTGGATCGCGATGATCGGAAGTTTTTGTCTGGCCACATTGTCCAGCTACAAGCACGCATCCGTTGGCCAGATTGTGTCACAGATGCTGGGCACTGGGTTGTGGACCCATTCCGATAAGCTTGTGAACTCACCGACCTGGTTTGTTTCTCTCATTCTGACCTGTTACTTCGCTACATACCTCTCCCGACTCATCGAACGCCCTGGTCTCATCGCCGCACTCAGCAGTATTGGCTTGACGTTCCTCGTCGCTCGCGATGCCGCTCCCTGGCTGCTGTCTCATTTTCTGACCTATGCTGTGGCCAGCACAATCGCGGCTTATGCTTTGGGCACTCATCGCAAAATTGCCACTCTGTCGATTGCAGGAGTGCTGACTATTCTGGCTCTGCTGATTCAGCCTGCTTTTGCGTACACAGCCATCAGCCTGGTCATCGTCGAGTTATCTCTGCTGTGTCACGCTCGATCGCGCATCGTCAAACTTGCGGCCGACTACACTTATGAGTTCTATCTCGTGCACGGAGTTGCCCTCGCAGGCGCAATGACGGTCATGAAGAGTTCTCCGGTGCTTGCTGTCATAGCGGCATTGACGTGCTCTGCAATCGCGGCGGTGATTCTGAATCATCTGGCCGCGTTCATTGTGCGCCAGTTTCGTCCGACAGAGCAAAGCACTGATGCAAAGATTCGAACCGAGGCCGTCAAGCCACTCCCGTCAATCAAGCCACTCCCGCAGATGTGAAGCTGTATCCTTCGCCGCGGTCACTGCAATCCAGGCACCAGACAATAATTGGACAGCGTCATGTTTGCAGATTCCGACTCACCGAAGTTGCCTTTTGATTAATGTTTGCCGCCTGAACGCAGTCCCTTCTCCCCCTCGGAGAGAAGGTGGCCGATAGGCCGGATGAGCGGCTTTCGTGAGGGGCCGCGTGCTAAGAATTCCCCCTCACCCCAGCCCTCTCCCCCAATTTTTTGCGTCCATCCTGCCATCTAATAACACGCTCTCTCTCCGCAAAAAATCGAGGGAGAGGGGGCAAACTGGCGCTGTCCAGCTAAGCACCAAGAACCAAGAACCAAGCTACCCGCCGATCGAGTACATCGGTCGGTCTGGCTGAATGAAGCGGGCCGTATTGATCTCGTGGCCCTCCTTCTTGGCAGCAATACTGGTCAGCATCGCCTGAGCAATCAGCTCGTCAGCGGAATCTGATCGCAGGAACTGCTTGATGTCCGTTTCGTCGTGGCTGAACAAACAGTTGCGAAGACGACCGTCGGCCGTCAGACGAAAACGATTGCAACTGCTGCAGAACGGTTGACTCACGCTGGCAATCAGACCAATCCGCCCTTTGCCGTCGGCGAATTCATAATCCTGTGCAGGGGCATGAGTCGCGGCATCCGCCTGTGCCAACAAACTGGCCGTCATCGCCCCAGCATGAACAACAGTGGACACCGGCGAATCTATCGCTCGTAAAGCACCGAACTCCGCTTCAAGCCTCGCCATGATTTCATGCGCAAACAGCACCTTGTCGCGCTGCCATTGGCTGTCGGCATCCAGTGGCATAAATTCAATAAAACGCACAACCGTGTCAGTTTCGCGAGCCAGCTTGCCAAACGGAATAATCTGATCCTCGGTCAATCCCCGAACAGAAACCGCGTTGAGTTTGATCGGGGAAAAGCCAACGTCACGAGCCGCCTGGATCCCGGCGAGCACTCGGTCATAGCCTTCGCGGCGAGTCACCTTGCGAAAAATCTCCGGATCCAGAGCATCAAGGCTGATATTCAATCGCTTCAGTCCGGCATCGCGCAACTCCTGAGCTTGCTCCTCCAGCAGAATACCGTTCGTCGTAAGCCCGATATCGATGATTCCCGGAATCGCGGCCAGTTTCCGAACCAGCACATGCAGATCGCGACGCACCAGTGGTTCGCCGCCCGTCAAACGAACGCGATCAATCCCCAGCGTAGTGCCAATGCGGACAACTCGTTCAATCTCTTCGAAGGAAAGCAGATTTTCCTTCGGCATGAACTCCACATTGTCCGCCGGCATGCAATAGAAGCAGCGA
>CAIXQV010001086.1 GCA_903921605.1 uncultured Planctomycetaceae bacterium
ACGAGTTAACAAATAGGTTTCCGGGGGCTTCTCCAGATCTTTCATCACCATTTGCTTGAAGGACGCCCCCTTGGCAGGCAATGACGTCTCCAGTTCGTCGATTCGCTTCTTGATCTCCGCCAGACGGATGGCAGAAATGCTGCCTGGCGAATCGAGTGAAACTCGGGCTGTCGAAAAATCAATTGCAAAGTACCCGGTCAGATAGTTCTTATTCAGATCATGTCGCATCAGCACATTCAGAACTCCATCGGTAAACGCGACGGGGTCTGAGAGAGCAAAGATCGCCTCGTGAGGAGCATTAATTTTTGCTCCCGCGGCCTTTTGAGTTTCGTCCACATTGATCGCCCAGCCAGTTGTGGGCAACTCATCAATCGCGTCAACAACCGGATACTTTGACTGACTGTGATCGGCCCACGCCCGCGCGAAGCGATGTTCGCTGACGCCCGACTTCAGATAAAAATCTGTCAATACAAAGTTACCATTGCTTGCGGTTCCGGGGCCTCCATCTGGAAGACTGGGGTCAGTCATTGTTCGCAAACGAATGGCCGTAATCGTCGTAGAAGCGTCCGCAGCTTGTGGCTTCTGAATAGTAATCGTGTACGCATCGTTGGCGTTCGGCTCAGATTTCACCAGCAGAGAACTATCCGGGTTAATCTTCAGAATGATACTGCCGGAGGCTCGCACGGCCGTCACTTTGGCCGACTGCCATTGCCAATCCAGGCTGGATAGATTCGGCTGATCCGGCGCGTTCTTCTCGAGCTGTGACTTCTCCTTCTGCAGCGTCTGCAGTTCTTCCAGTTCCTGAAACTGAGCATCGGACCAACCGAACATTTCATCGGCTCGCACCTCAACTAGTTCCCCCGCACTATTGGCGTCCGCAGAGCCATTGAAGAACGCATAGAGCCGATAAAACTCGTCATGAGTGATCGGGTCAAACTTGTGCGAATGACATTGAGCACATCCGACGGTCAATCCCATCCAGACGGCTCCCGTTGTGTTGACACGATCAATCAAAGCCTCGTGTCGATACTGGTCCGGCTTCACGCCGCCTTCTTCGTTGATCATGGTGTTGCGATGAAATGCGGACGCCACGAGTTGCGACTTGGTGGCATTCGGAAGCAGATCACCCGCTAACTGCTCAATCGTAAACTGATCAAACGGGACATCTCGGTTCAAAGCCCCAATGACCCAATCACGATAAGGCCACATGACGCGTGGCCCGTCGATCGTATACCCATTGGAGTCCGCATACCGCGCCTGATCGAGCCAGTGACGGCCCCAGCGTTCGCCGTAATGAGGACTTGTCAGAAGTCGATCAATCTGTCTGCTCCATGCATCCAGAGCTGCATCCTCTGAGAACTGCTTCGCCTCGTCGACTGTTGGCAATAGCCCGAGCACATCCTGAGTCGCTCGACGAATCAACGTTGCCGAATCCGCAGCTGGAGAAGGTTGCAGGCCGCTCTGCTGAAGTCGTTGCAGAATAAACCGATCGATCTCGTTCCGACTCCACGTGTCGTTCTCGATCATCGGAACAGCCGGCCGTTCCACCCGACGAAACGCCCAGTGATCCTGATACTCCGCACCTTCAGCAACCCATTGCTTGAGCAAGCTCATCTGTTGTTCGGTCAGAGGCTTGTTGGTCTCTGCCGGAGGCATCCGCACCTCAGGATCTGTCGCCAGAATTCGCGCCAACAGAGAACTCTTGTCGGGAGTATTGGCGTCGATTGCACCATGTTCAACGGCTGACTCACGAACATCCAATCGCAGATCCGCCGCACGAGATTCCTCATCCGCTCCATGACATTGAAAGCAGTGGTTGGACAGAATCGGCCGAATGTCGCGATTGAAATCGACCTTCGCTGGTTTGCCGGAAGCCTGCTGACCCACAGCGTCCCGTTGCAGCACAAGCAACAAGAGGAGCAGGCTGGAAACAAATCCGAAGCATCGGATCCTGCAATGATTTCGCCGGAAGAAGTTTGGATTCATCGGAGGGCTCACGTCACTGAAATGGTGAGGCTGGGCAAGATCATTAAAAGCTCGCGGGCCGGTAGTCTACCAGGAATCCCGGTCTGTTCCCAACAAACAAGCCACCAAGCGCAGAATTGAAGCGGCAGAAAAAAGCCTTTTTCAGAAAGAGACCTGCACTCTTTTGTTCACAGTCAGGCGACGAAACACAACTTCGCATGGCAATTTGAGTGGATGACAGAATGATGAGTACAAAATGATGCCGTCGTTCAGAAGTCTGCAGCCTCATTTGATGAGGCCGAAGATCCCGGCGAGCGGTTGGGTGTCAGCCCACCGAGTGCGATTTCTGCAAAGGATCGCGAACAACGGAAAACGAGTTCTCTTCAATCGATCTGCAGTTCAGCTTCCGAACAAGTCCTCGGGTGGGCTCACGCCACGCTGTTCGCCGTCTCTGCGATTCATCTGTGTTTATCTGCGTCCATCTGTGGTCAACATCGCGATTCCATTCCCCGCAGCATGGCACAGCCTGCAGAGGCTGTGTTACGAAGCAACAAGAAACTCGTGGGTGAACGGTCAATTTTCAGAGAGCGCCGGAGTTAACAAGGAACTTCACAGAGGCTTCTTGTGCCTGCGGCACAATTTCACTTCGTCGAAGCGCCATCCGCGGGAATTCGGTGGCGTCGTCGCTGGAGATCGCCTACGCCTGCGGCTCGCCGTTAAACGATCGGACAAGGGTCGGAGCCGTTCGCAAGAAGCAGAGCCATCGAGCGGAAGATTTCAGGACCGAAAAACTTGAACAACAGTGATCAAGAACTCAGCGCTGCATGTTTTCCCTCATTCACACGATGTTCCCCTGCGCTGAGGGGTTTCACCACTGTTTCAGTATGGCAGAACCTTCGCCGGTCAACACAACGCAGGCGTCAGAGTTTGCCTGATCGGCAAATCCACTATGTACCTCGACAACAACGGTCGATTGAGAAGACACGGGCAGATGCCAGCCGCACAGACGGCCATGCGCTGCTTTGTTTGTGGGAGAGACGAGTTCGGGTGGACCGAATCGACGAACCTTTATCAGTCAGAACAAGAGTTGTCGTCATGTCAGACCATGCTAAACAGGAATCGCACGCCGCAGAAGGTCACGAAAAACCTTCTGGTGGTGGCAGCATTGTTCCCTGGATCGCGGTCGGAGTGATCAGCGCAGGGCTCGGAAGTGCGATGCCGTTTATGCTGGCGGGACAAAGTCACGCCCCCGTAGACGCAGAACATGCCGAAGAAGAAACAGCGACGGAACACGGCGAAGCGCCTGCGGAAGAATCTCACGGCAGCACCCCGCCCAGTGCCACTGGCCACGGCAGCGCCACAAAGTCAAAGAAGGTGAAAGCCTTCACGCTGCCTAAAGATGAAGAAACAATTTTCCAGCCGTTTGGTGAGCCTGACAAAGATCAACGAATCGCCGTCAATCTGAACGAAGGTCGTCTCACACGGTTCTTGAGCTTCTCGATCACGCTACAGATTCCCAAGGCCGTTGAAGAAGAATTCAAAAAGAAGGTCGACGCGAAGAAATTCGTGCTGCGAAACTGGCTGCTCAGCAAAGTTTCGGACCTGAGCATTGAAGACATCCGAGGAGCGGCCGGACAGAACCGTTTGCGTCGAGAGATTCGGGATCACTTCAACAGTGTGTTGTGCCCGGACGGTTACGACCAGATTTATGACGTCCTGTTCGAAGAGTTTAACGTTCAATGACAAGTCCTGATTCACTCTCCAGTGTCGACTTCTCCGCACCGCGCCGTCTGGCCGGATCGGCGAATCGCGCGCTGTCTTCATGGAATGCGACGGCCACGTCGATGCTCCAGGAATACTGGCAAGCGCTGGCTGGAGATCGAATCACCCTGCAGCCAGCTCGGATTGATTCGTCTGTCGCACAGAAGGCTCAGCAGAC
>CAIXQV010001087.1 GCA_903921605.1 uncultured Planctomycetaceae bacterium
CTCTTCCTGATCGTGCGTCACGAACACCGTTGTCACATGCATCTCTTCATGCAGTTTTCGCAGCCAGGTTCGCAGCTCCTGTCGCACCTTGGCGTCCAGCGCGCCGAAGGGTTCATCAAGTAACAGCATGCGAGGCTTCACTGCGAGTGCTCGAGCCAGAGCCACTCGTTGACGCTGCCCACCCGAGAGTTCGGAAGGATATCGTTGCCCGAGCCCTTCGAGTCGCACAAGATGCAGCAGCTCGTTGACTCGTTCACGGACCTCGTTGTTCGGCGAATTGCGAACTCGCATTCCAAACGCCACGTTTTCAAACACGGTCATGTGACGAAACAGTGCGTAGTGCTGAAAGACGAAACCCACTTCTCGGTCACGGGCCGAGCGAGTCGTTACGTCTTCATCCTTGAACAAAATGCTGCCCTCGTCAGCACTCTCGAGCCCGGAGATGATTCGCAGCAGTGTTGTCTTGCCTGAGCCTGAAGGTCCCAGCAATGCCGTTAAACTGTCTGAGGGAACTTCAAGATTGACGTTCTTCAAAGCGACGAAATCACCGAACCGCTTCGAAAGATTTTGAACCGAGATACTCATGGCAATTACCTAACAGTGGGTCAATGAATCGCAGTTTTTCACCACAGAGGACACAGAGAACACGGAGGAAAACACAGAGAACGGAACAGCAAAGAGGATCCTTCGATGTAATGACAGAGCTGTGAAGTAACTCTGCGATTCACCTCTGTGCTCTCTGTGACCTCCGTGGTAAACCTGACTTAAAACCTCAATGCTATTCTGCTGAACTCTGCTCCATCGATGCGGCGACCATTCGTTCCAGAATGATCTTCAGCACCAGCGTCGAAAGAGCCATCAAGGTCAGGACTGACGCAACCGCGTAGGAGCCGGGGTTGTTGTAATCCTGAAACAGCTTTTCGACTCGCAGAGCCATCGTGTAGGTTTCTCGTTCGATGCGGCCGGAAACAACATAGACCGCTCCGAATTCGCCAATCGCACGGGCATTGCACTGGATCACTCCGAACAACAGGCCCCATTTGATATTCGGCAAAGTCACGCGCCAGAAGATCTGCCATGGCGATGCACCGAGGCTGACGGCCGCCAGTTCTTCGTCATCACCGAGGGCCTGCATCAGAGGAATCAATTCGCGAGCTACAAACGGGATGGTCACAAACATCGTGGCCATCACCAAGCCTGGCCAGGCAAAGATAATCTTGAACCCGATTTCATTCAGAAGCGGAGCGAAGTAGCCCGTCCTCAGGTTGTACAACAACACGAACATCAGACCAGCCACAACCGGTGAAACAGCGAACGGCAGATCGAGTGCCGTCATCAGCAGTGTTCGACCGGGAAATTTAAACTTGGTCAATGTCCACGCAGCGGCAACTCCGCAAACAGTATTCACCAGCACAGCCAGTGGCACGACGATCAGTGTCAGAAAAACGGAATGCCGCGTTTCCGCGTCATTGAAAAGGTTATGCCACCAGCCGGAAATCCCTTCGGAAAACGCCTGCACGAAGACATAGATCAGCGGCACGATAATCAGCACGATGGCGATCAGATAGCAGAGCGAGATCAGCAGGACGCGAAACCACAGCGGTTCGTTCGCCACCATTCTGCCCGCGGTTTTTTGAGTTCTGACAGAGTTAACGTGCATAGCGGCGATTCCTTGCTTCAAGCCAGTTAATCAGCATCAGAGTCGTTATGGATCCGGCCAGCAATACAACAGCGATCGCGGTGGCTTCTTCGTACTTGTAGTCTTCCAGCCGCGAGTAGATCAGCATCGGAGCGATCTCGGACTTGTATGGGATGTTCGTCGAGACAAAGATGATGGAGCCGTACTCGCCCAGCCCGCGAGCAAACGCCAGGGCAAATCCTGTGTAGAGTGCTGGCATCACCGACGGCAAGATGACCCGCGTAAACGTCTGCCAACGTGAGGCTCCCAGTGATGCGGCCGCTTCTTCAATGTCACCTTCAAGGCTCGACAGAAGTGGCTGCACTGTTCGTACGACGAATGGCAGCCCCAGGAAAATCAGGACCAGCACAATCGCAAATCGGGAGTACGCTCCTTCAATTCCCAACGGAACGAGGAACTGCCCGAACCAGCCGTTCTTGACATAAAGGCTGGAGTAGACCAACCCGGCCACGGCCGTCGGCAGCGCGAAGGGAAGGTCGACGATCGCATCGAGCATCTGACGACCCGGAAAACGATATCGCACAATCACCCATGCGAACAGAAGGCCCAGGATAACGTCAACGACAGCGGCGATGGCTGCCGCTCCGAACGTCAGAGTATAAGCCGCTCGAGCACGCTCCGACCAGGCCGCTGCCAGAAACTCTGCAGGAGAAAGAGAAATGGACTTGGCAATCAAGGCGACGAGGGGAATAAACAGCATGACGGTCAGCCAACTGATCGTCACGGCCAATCCTGGCCCAAATCCGGGCAACGGACTGCGGTGTTTTCCCGAAACAAGTTGTCTCAAAGTGCCCCCGACTGATCGTCCGGGGGAAGGTTTAGCGGCACTCACGTTGTTCGCTCCTGAAAGATGCGTACATCGTGCGCTCATACAACGCTGACGCGTTTCTCGAATAGAAACTGACTGCAAAAAGTCGCATCTGAACTGGCCCTCGAAGTTGTATCGTCAGGCAAAATTTGATTTGCGGAAAAAAGAGCAGGTCAACAGACAACGCCCATCGGGCGATTCATGCAGATGAGTCTGTGCCTGCCCAAAACGAATCCTCAATCAAGCGAAGGAATCTTCGCCCCCGACTTCTCATCTGTGGTTCACAGGCTTTTGCACTACCGATTTCGCACCCAAAAATGACGAGCGAAGTCGTGCAGAAGCCTTTATTCAACGGGATAAACCCGGTGGCGGCGTTTGTTTAAAGACTAATTGGTCGCCTGCGAGGCTTGTCGTTCATTTCGAGTGATGCGGCGGCGTTCGAGCCGATCGATCTGCACCACAACTCCGTCCTGAACCACGATCTGCACATGTCCAAAGCGGAGATTGCGAAGTGAATCACGAATCTGCGCCAGCACGAGGTCTTCTGTGTCAGATCGACCGTCTGCTGTGGCATGGTCTTCGGCGGTGTCGCTTTTCTTTCCCATGACTCTGCTCATTTCACTCAGTCAACCGGGTTTATGGACTATCACAATTTCATACTCGCCGTGTTCGCAGCATGGTTGCTCGCGTCGCTGACTCGAGCTTCCCTGTTATGGAATCACAGCGGACCCAAGGCTTTGGTGCAGCATTTGTCAGAGACTTCACCTCCGCCATGTCTCCTTCCACACTGACTAGTCAGAGCAGGCGACATTCGGCATCTCTACAGATCGACCGTCGTACTTATTTCTCGCCGGTGTAGATCTTGTCGAACTCAGCACCGTCTGCGAAAAATTTCTTCTGAGCGTCATCCCAGCTCGCAGCAACTTTTGTCACAGGAAACAGCTCGACCGCTGGAAAAGCACTGGCATTGGCCGCCAGAACTTCTGCGTTCGATGGCCGATAGAAGTTCTTCGCGATCACCTCCTGCCCCTCTTTCGTGTAGAGGAACTTCAGATATTCCTCGGCTGTAGCTCGAGTCCCTTTCTTGTCGGCAACAGAATCCACCACGGCGACATGCGGCTCAGCCAGAATGCTCACCTCAGGAAACACGAGTTCCAGTTCGCCCTTCGCTTCAGTCACTTCCAGATGAGCTTCGTTTTCCCATGTCAGATGCACATCGCCGATGCCCTTCTGAGCAAACGTTGTTGTGGCTCCACGAGCGGCGGTATCGAGTACAGGAACCTGCTTGTAAAGCTGAGTCACGAAAGCTCGTGCTTCATCTTCACTGCCACCTTTGCTGATCACGCTGCCCCAAGCGGCCAGGAACGC
>CAIXQV010001088.1 GCA_903921605.1 uncultured Planctomycetaceae bacterium
CACGATGGCCATTCAGGGCGCTAAAGTCGCTGGGCTTGCGATTCTTCCTATCATCGCAAAGCTTGCCGTTCTGTCAGCCATTGCCGTCACTATCGGAGGCCTGTTCCTGTTGTTCAGGGAACAGATCACATCGGCATTCTCTGCTGTCGGTTCCTCCATCAAAAATGCATTCTCCGGGATGGCGTCCGCGGCCACATCATTTCTCGGTTCAGCAAAAAGCGTGTTCCTTGATGTGTTCGACTTCGCCAAGCAGCAGTTCTTCTCACTGTTTGCGATTGGGAAGTCAACGTTCACAGCGTTGAACAACGCAGTCACTGCTGGCGACTTTGGGCTCGCGTTCAAAATCGCAATTGCAGGGGCAAAGGAGGCCTTCTTTTCGTTCGCCTTTGATGCTGTCACACGCTGGGATGACACGCTGTCGGCATTCCTGTCCGGACTCATTCGGCTGAAATTCTGGTTCAAAACGATCTTCACCGAAATCAGCGGCTTTGTTCAGACCTCATTCGAGATCATGGAGTCGGCTCGGCAAAGTACTGTCAATTCCATCAGTCGCGGCATCATCAGCGGGCTTGTCAAAATTGGCGCAGTAGACGCCAGTGTCCTGGAAACGCTGGAGGAAGACATCGGCCGCCAGGCAAAGGGACGCGCGGAAGCCAGACAAGCCGAAACGATGCGTCAGGTGGCCGCGATTGAAGCGGAGCGAAACGCAGCACTGGCTGGAGTGAATGCTGGCGTTGGTGACTTCCGGCAGAAATTGGGAAGTGCCCTCAGGGGAGCACAACGAGAATCGGCCGGATTGTTTAGTCAGGCGGATCTCGCCGCCAACGGTGGACTCGATGGGGCCATGGCTCCCATCGAGCTTCCGGATGTCTCTGAGTTCATGGCACAGATCAAAGACCAAACATCGGCAGGGCGATCATTTGGTGAAGCTGTCAAAGAAAGCCTCAAAGGATTCGACATTCGATCGTCAGATGGCTTCCAGTTCATGGTTGACGCGTTCAACAACCGGAATCCAAACGAGGGTGTTGAAAGCCGATTGTCATCAATCGAGCAAACTCTGCAGAACGTTGTACCGCAACGAGTCGCGGCCTCATTCGCAGATGAACTCGACAAAACAACGGGAACTGTCGGCCTTCCAACAACAACACGGAAGTAGGATCCATTCGCGCGAATAGAAGGAGCAATGCCAAACGGAACATCAGTCTGAAAAGCAGACCCCCTTTCAATGAGTTCTGCGACCGGTCCTGTATGGGACTCCGAAAAATTTGCCAATTCTTTGATCTCCCATCATCACGTAACGTTGTTGGTTATGTACGCAACAACGTTTTGCCGGTGAGTGAACATGACAATCCTTCGCGTCGAACACGACTACGATATTGCAAAATTCGATTTTGGCGTGGATGTCGAATCCACCATTCTCGTTCGCTACATCACCACGAAGACCGACACTCGTGAACAGGTCATCAGCGACGGGTTGTACATCGGTAATTATGGGGCGAATGTATCGTCCGTTGCGGGACGCGACCTCTATGTCGTCAAATCGTCACTCATTCGAGCCGGGGAAGATTATTCGGTCGCATGGTGGGATTCAGAAATCAATGTCAGCTCAGTTCAGCCCGAACGGCCTGGGTTGGATCCGAATCCGCTCGGTCGTCCAGTTCGACGTCTGAAGTGGGAATCGACGCGTGAGATGATACCCAGCATTGTGGACCATCGGGGACGGGCGGCGTGCAATGGGGCAGGGGATTTCTTCGGCGGCTTCGAGAAAGAAGTTCAGTTGAAGAAATTCTTCTACGTCATGAACTACGCATCGCCTCCGGCGTGGGC
>CAIXQV010001089.1 GCA_903921605.1 uncultured Planctomycetaceae bacterium
CAATCTGATTTCGATACAGACCCGCTTGTTGCAGACCAGCGTCTATCAATTTGTCGATCACAGCCGCATCACGGCGATATATCTGCGAAGGCTCGACATCCGCCGGAACAATCTCCTTTCGAATCGGCTGAAAGGCCCAGTGATCCTTTGCCTGTTCGAAAACAGAAGACTTTGCCTTGCTCGGGTGCGGAGCAACTTCTGCAGGCCACACCGCACCAGCCTTGACCCATTGCTCAACGGCGCTGATCTGTTCGTCGGAGAGACGTCCGTCGGGCGGCATGCGAATGTCGCTCTCATATCGTACCGCACGCAGAATCAAACTGTCATGAGGGAGGTTAGAGTCAAAGATCAGTCCGCTGTCGCTGCCTTGTCTGAAGCCTTCGCCGGTATCGAGTCGCAGTCCCGCTTCCTGGTGACTTTCACCATGACATCCAATGCAATGCTCAACCAGAATCGGCCGGATACGGGACTCGAAGTGCTCCGGCGATGAGGGATCCTGTGCATGGATCGGTGCGGTGACCGTTACCAGCAGAAGACAGAGGGATGCAGAGTGCCGGATCATGTTATGGCTCACAAGAAAATGAGCACAGAAGATGGAAGAGCACCAAAGAGGAGCAGTTACATCCGTGTCAAAATAACAATCGCCTGCCTCACGGAGTAAGGCAGGCGACGTTATGGAATCACAATCCGAGCAACAAGTCCAAGGCCGTTACAGGTCGGCTCTGGCAAATGTGCGTCAGGAAGAAGTTTACTTCTTCGCGGCCAGTTCTTCAGCCTTTGCCTTCAGCTCGGCGGCCTTCTTCACGGCTTCTTCTGACTTCGTCTTTAACTCTGTCAGCTTCGCGGTGGCTTCATCTGCTTTCTTCTTGGCTTCCTCAGCTGCCTTCTTGGTGTCTTCTGCTGGCTTCTTCAAAGGCTCAACAGCGGCAGTTGCGGCTTCGACAGCCTTCTGAGCTTCAACCGAGGCGGCTTCCGCAGCTGTCACAGCATCCTTCGGTGAGTTTGGATCTGCCTTCAGGTCTGCAACAGCTTTGTCTGCGGCAGCCTTTGCAGCATTTGCAGTTTCCAAAGCCTTGTTGGCAGCATCCAATGCGGTCTGAGCGTCTGCCTGAGCCTTCGCGGCGGCTTCAGAAGCGGCTGCTGTTTCAGTGATCGTCTTTCCCTGACCTTCGATCTGTGCTGCCAGTTCTTCAACAAGCTTGGCAGAGTCTTCCGCAGCGCGACCGGCTTCTACGATTTCTCGTTCGCGATCCTTCTTGAAGTCCGGCACGATATCGATTTCCGGGATGGCCGCCTTCAGGGCTTCTTCACCAGCCTCGGTGACGGTCGTCTGCCACACGAAGAGGCGACGCAAAGATTTGATCGCCCCAAGCTGAGCCAGCCCAGCATCAGTGATCTTCGTTTCGTAGACATTCAGGTATTCCAACGCAGGTAGCGCCGCCAGATGTGCGACACCGGCGTCCGTAATGGCCGTCTTTTCCAGGTGCAGGCGAGTCAGCCCCTTCAAACCAGCCAGATGAGCCAAACCTGCATCCGTTACTTTTGTGCCACGCAGATTGAGCGAATGAATCGCAGCCGCGTCCTTCACGACGGCCAGCGTCTCGTCTGTGATTTCTTTGTCGGACAAATGGAAGGCAACTGACAGTCGAGCGTCATTCTTCGCCAAGGGCATGGCCTGCCCACCAGCTGCCTGGATGGCCTGAATCAATTGCTTGTCAGCGTCAGAAAGCTCTTCCTGAGCAACGGCGAATCCTGGAACCAGCAGGAAAAAAGCCAGGAATCCTGAAAGCTTCATATAGCACCCCTCGATCGAAAACTCGCCCCAAACACAGTTTCAACAGACCTCCACTAACGGTCTTTTCGTTACCGAGGTTACCTGGACCGCTGTCTCAGTGCAATCCTGCGGCGAAAAGTCGTCTTCGGGAACTGTCCCTGGGCCATCCGGAATCTGTTCTGGAATCCGGTCGGGCAACGCATGGCGACAGGGGCACGAAATGCAACGGCCTGTCTACTGGCCGTGCAGAGCTTCACTTCTCAGCGAGCCTGCTCGTTGCAGGACATCACTGGACTGACCAATTTTCTTGGGCTCAAGCTGAAACGTAAACTGACGATGGTCGGTCACATGCTTGCCGAGAAAGTTGTCGCTGGCAAAATCGAGCGGAAACTTCTGATACCACGGAGCATTAATGTCAACGTGCTCCGTGCGAGTTTCATAACCGTCCATCAGGAGCTGGACTTCTCGAGTTCCGTACCACGTGAAGTCAAATGAAGCCGGCGTGTAGCCGATATCGCGGCCATCAACTTTGACCAGTGCTCCCTGAGGATAGGAGTTCACCGTGACGCGCCGATGCACGCAGCCGGTTTGCATCACGGCTGTGAGGAGTAATAGCAGGAGTACCGGGCGCGACATCATCAATTCGGCTTCCATGCCGGACGACAGAAACGGTCTTCACCATGCAGTAGGATAAGAGCCGCTGAAAATCGGGCCAAGAGCAGTATTACCTGTGTTTAGGCGGATCGTATGGGGGTGTAGGGAAACTGGG
This sequence comes from uncultured Planctomycetaceae bacterium, assembly GCA_903921605.1. Next base: position 2,544 of record CAIXQV010001089.1, read on the forward strand.
ATGTTAGGTGGGAGTGCTGGTGTGGCTGGATTTATCGGTTTCCTTTCATAACACTGCGACAATATCAGGAGGCTTTGGGCAGGGAGACGCACGGCAATGAGAGCACAGCAGGAGTTTGGCAGTGGCAATTGTCATCAATTGTCAGCAATGTGAGGCAAGATTTTCCGTTAAGGATGCTCTTAGCGGAAAGCGAATCCGCTGCGTGAAGTGTCAGGGCGTGATTACAGTGCCCGAAGTTAACGGACTCGAATCGCATAACAGCACAGGCGCGACGACCGGGAAAGCTCCGGCTACAGATCGTGCTGCCGACGGCAAGATCTCACCAGCAGCAGTCAGAGAAAACCCGGAAAGCAGAGGAGCGATAATATCCGAGCCCACAAATGTCGGTGCCTCTCCGCGTCCTGCGGAGTCTGCCGCGCCAGTGATCCGCCGCGCTCGTCGAATTACCGACTCCGAACCTGCAGATCAGTCAATCGTAAATCAGGCCTCGATTCAGAACGCTAAGCCTGTTCAGGCGGTGGCAAGTCCGGCTGGTTCAAGTGTAGCTTCGGCGGCATCAGGTGCAGTGGCGGTGCGAGCACGAGTTGTTGCCGGACCTCGCGATGTTCAGGCGGATGCAGTGCGTCACACGGCGGCTACGTTGTCAGCTCCACCGGAGGATTTTGAAACGATCCGGCGGAAAGTCTTCGCCGCGTTTACGCAGCCGAAAATTGCGCCGGTGCCAGTTTCTGGTGGCTATCGATTCGGAATTGTGCTGGTTTCATTCTTCATGGTCATGTTGCCTCTAATCTATGTCGCCCTGATTGGTGCGGTTGGCTGGTTGGTTTGGTACCACGCTGTGAATCACACGGGAATGATTTCAGCCGCAAGCGGAGTTGGTTCGGGGCGCAACGCGGGGCGTGCGGTCGTGTTGGCGTTTCTTGCTTATCTTGCACCAATCGTTGCTGGCGCGGGACTTGTTCTGTTCATGATCAAGCCGTTGTTTTCTAAGCCAGCGACGGACTCAGGGCGTCGAACGTTGAAGCCTGAAGATGAGCCTTTGCTGTTTGAGTTCGTTGATCGGATCTGCAAAGCCGTGAACTCGCCTCGCCCACGACGAATCGATATCGACTGCAATATCAACGCCAGCGCAAGTTTTCGCCGTGGCATTCTCAGCATGGCCGGCAATGATCTTGTGCTGACTCTTGGGATGCCTCTGGTGGCTGGCCTTACGATGCGGCAGTTCGGTGGAGTTCTCGCGCATGAGTTCGGGCATTTCGCTCAGGGAGCCGGCATGCGACTCAGTTTTCTGATTCGTTCGATCAGTTACTGGTTTACTCGAGTCGTTTACGAACGTGACGCATGGGATGAGAAGCTGGCGGATTTGTCTCGTAGTGTCGATATTCGAATTGGCTGGCTGTTGTACCTCACGAGATTCGGGATTTGGCTGACTCGTATTGTGCTCTGGGTTCTAATGATCGCCGGGCATTTCGTCAGTGGGATTCTGCTGCGACAGATGGAGTTCGACGCAGATCGCCATGAAGCTCGATTAGCTGGAAGCAGAACATTTGCCACCACGGCTCGACAGCTTGCTGTTCTTGGCGTTGCTTACCGAGGTGCCTTGTCTGATCTGGGGAATTTCTACCGCGAAGGCCGACTGGGAGACAATCTTCCGAAGCTGATCCTTCTGAATGTGGATCAGTTGCCAGAAAAGGTGCATGCAAAGATTGATGAGAAGATACTGGAATCGAAAACCGGGCTGTTTGATACGCATCCCGCCGATCCGGAACGCATGGCGAGTGCCGCCAAAGAGGACACGGATGGGATCTTTACACTGCGACTTCCGGCCGCACATCTCTTTCGGCGGTTCGATTTTCTTTCTCGCGCCGTAACATGGGATTACTACAAAGAGATCTTCGGCGCTGAACTGAAGAAGTCTGATCTTCATCCTGTTGACAAGCTGATGGAGATGCAGAAACAACAACAGGATGCCTGGAAGGCACTGCGTCGATTTTTTCAGGGACATGTGGCGTGGTATCGCCCGATGCCAACTCCGACCGTTGCATTTAAAATGCCGGCACGTCCTACGGAGACGCTCGCATTGATGAAGAAGCAGCGAGCTGCCATGCTTGCAGCCGCCGACGAGTACGGAGAAGTCTGGAAGAAATATGACGCTGTTGATACAGAACTGATCGAGATTGGCCTCGCCGATATTCTCCTGAAGTCAGGCCTGCGTGTGCGTCGGAAGGATTTCTCGATCCCTCTGACAAGTCGTGATGAAGTTCAGAATGCTCGTGAGACTGCTGAGAGACGAATCGGCAAACTGGAACCGAAGCTGGTCCCTTTTGAAGATGCCGCAGCTGATCGACTCTACGCCGCGTTGCAGCTCGCGCGGACGCCGCAGGTTCGCGAAGTTCTGGAAGGGCAGGGGGCGACCGTCGCTGAGCTGGATCAATTGTTGGCGCTGTTCGATCATGTGAACGAGAGACTTGGGCAGCTCCTGGTGATACGGGATGCTCAAATTGCGATGGGAAAATTACTTTCTCTGCTGAGTGAAAGTAATGACAATCCTCAACTGATTTCTCAGATCACAGACCGCATGGCAGAAATGAAAGATCACATTCTTCATCTTCGGGAGTCATTCGAAGCCATTTTGTACCCGTTCGACCATGCTCGAGCAGACATCAGTGTGGCAGACTATTTGTTAAAAACGATCCCGGATGGCGAGAACCCCTTTGAACTCTACGAAGCCGCCGATTCAATCGGAAATGCGCTTCCTCCGATGCAGGCTCGCGTTACGGGGCGACTTTGTCAGATTGCCGAGATGATGGAGACTCACTTCGGATTACCGCTGCTCGAAGATCCTGAAGACGACGAGGAAGTCGATCTGGGTGATGATGAGGATGAATAGTCCGGGGCTTTGGCGAGTGCCCAATGTCGACGCGTTTCTGCATAAATTTGGAGCGTTAAGCGGTAGCAAATTTTCAGGAAATCCCGGGTGGCGGGACCGCCTTCCTCGAAGAAGACAACCAGGCCCGCTATAGTCTGATCCGCCGTCAGAGAGCCGGACTCCTCAGAAATGCGGGGAATGGTCAAAGGTGGTCGCGAGAAAACTCTTTCATTATTCCTGAACGTGATTGTGCTCCATGAAGATTCATGAATATCAGGCCAAGCAGCTCTTTAAGGCTGCTGGGGTGCCAGTTCCTCAGGGTATTGTGGCGAAGTCTGCTGAAGAAGCGGCGGCTGCATTTACAACGCTCGGCGGGCCGATTGCCGTTGTTAAGTCGCAGATCCATGCGGGCGGGCGAGGGAAAGGGACGTTCAAAGAGCACCCGACTCAGCGCGGCGTTGTGCTGGTGAAATCAGCCGCAGAGGCTGCAGAGAATGCAAAGCGAATGCTGGGCAGCACGCTTGTTACGATTCAGACCGGTGACGACGGCAAGCAGGTGAACACCCTGTTTGTAGAGCAGGGTCTGAAGATTGCTCGTGAGCTGTATCTCGGGATTGTTGTCGATCGCGAAGTCGGCGGGCCAGTGCTAATCATGTCTTCCGAAGGTGGGATGGACATTGAAGAGGTTGCTAAGCACTCGCCGGAAAAGATCATCGCTGAGCCGTTTGATGCGGTCGCGGGGCTGTATCCGTATCAGGCTCGCAAGATGGCCTATGCGTTGGGATTTGATGCCGTCGGTGTTCGCAATGCGGAAAAGTTCCTGCCTCAGATCTGCAAGTTCTTTGTGGCCTACGACTGCAGTATGGTTGAGATCAATCCGTTGATCCTGACCGAAGACAGTCAGTTGCTTGCTCTCGATGGCAAGGTCACCTTCGATGATAACGCCCTGTTCCGCCACAAAGATGTCGTCGCTTTAAGAGATCTTTCTGAGGAGGATCCGGCCGAGGTGAGAGCTGCTGATACGGGCTTGAGCTATGTGAAGCTGAATGGCAATATTGGCTGCCTTGTCAACGGGGCTGGTCTTGCGATGAGCACGATGGACCTGATCAAGTTGCATGGCGGTGAGCCTGCCAATTTTCTTGATGTAGGCGGCGGGGCTAATGAAGATCAGGTGACCGAAGCGTTTCGCATCATCCTTGCAGACAAGAATGTGAAGGCTGTTCTGGTCAATATCTTTGGCGGTATTATGAAGTGTGACATCATTGTGTCGGCTCTTCTGAACGCCTATGAGAAGGTTGGCTTCAATGTTCCACTTGTCGTGCGGCTGGAAGGCACGAATGTGGAGATTGCCCGTGAAATGCTGAAGGCCAGTGGTCGCGATATTATTTCTGCGACGGACCTGACGGATGCTGCTCAGAAAGTAGTAAAATCGCTCGGTGCGTAGTGCGGTGAGGGGGATTCGGCGAGTTGATTTCCCGGGTTCTTCTGCAATGTCTTCGAGTGCCTTTGTTTAGCCTGTAGAAGTTGTGTCGCTGGCGATGAGATCGTCAGCAATGCAGTCCTGATCTCAGATCTCAAACTGGTGAATTCAAACCGATGAGTATTCTTGTTTCCAAATCGACGCGAGTGATCACTCAGGGGATCACGGGCAACTCCGGCTTGTTCCATAGTCAGCAATGCCGAGCTTATGCGGCGGAGTGTCAGCCGGGGGTTGATGTATTCGTCGGTGGGGTCACACCGGGGAAGGGCGGAACCACGGTTGATGGTTTTCCGGTCTTCAATTCCGTGCGGGAAGCCAAAGAGAAAACCGGAGCGAACACATCCATGGTGTTCGTTCCTCCGCCGTTCTGTGCAGACGCGATTCTGGAAGCTGCGGATGCCGGGATGGAACTGATCGTCGCTATCACCGAAGGTATTCCGGTGATGGATATGCTGCGAGTGAAGAGCGGGATGGCCGGGTCGAAATCGCGTTTGATTGGCCCGAACTGCCCGGGAGTGATTACTCCTGGCATCGCCAAGATTGGAATCATGCCCGGGTACATTCACAAGCCGGGAACGATTGGGATTATCAGTAAGAGCGGAACGTTGACGTACGAAGCTGCCTGGCAGTTAGGCCGCGTGGGGCTTGGTCAGAGTACGGCGGTCGGTATTGGTGGCGATCCAATTAACGGCACAAATTATATCGAACTGCTTGAGATGTTTCAGAATGATCCGGGCACAGAGGGGATCCTCGTGATCGGAGAAATCGGGGGAAGTGCAGAGCAGTTGGCGGCCGAGTACATCAAGTCTCATGTCACGAAGCCTGTTGCTGGGTTCATCGCGGGCCAGACAGCTCCTCCGGGTAAGCGGATGGGACATGCAGGGGCGATTATTTCCGGCGGCGGTGGTGGTGCAGCCGAGAAAATGGCGGCCTTGCGAGCAGCCGGGGTGATCGTGTCTGATAGCCCAGGTGGTATGGGCGACGCTATGAAAAAGGCGATGCAAAAGTAGCACGCAGCTGCTGAAAAGGCGTTCAGCTCTCGGCAAAACCCACGTTGCTGCCGAATTGGAATTCTGATACACCACAGACCTCTCTCATCGGTGCTTTTTGCCGGATGTCCGGCAGAAACACTGGGAAATGCGCCTTCAGAAGCTCTCCTTTTGATGGCTGTTTTGCGCAACGGACTGTGCTCAGCATGAGGCTGAGTGCTTTGGCCATGGAGTCGGCGGTGGGTACCAGGAAACGACAAAGCCTGCGAGTTCTCTTCGTTGATGATGAGAATTCCATTGCAGAATTAATGCGGTCTGAGCTGCCCCGAATGGGCCATGTGGCCACGGTGAAGCAATCTCCGGGCGCTGCCATTGAGGCGATTCAAAAGAACGTCTTTGATGCTGCCATCATAGATTTGCGGATGCCGGGCGGCAGTGGCTGGGACGTGATTGACTATCTTCGTGAGCATTCTCCGGAGACCATCTGCGTCATCAGCACAGGACATGGTGATCGAGACGATGCGATTCGCGCCATCCGGATGGGAGCCTATGACTTTCTTCCAAAGCCGGTTTCGCTGTTCGAGATTTCGAATGTGCTGGATCGGATCGGCGAGCGGAAGGCACTTGAGAATAAGACGCTGGCTCTTGAGAGTCGTCTTCAGAGAGTGGAAGGCCGCTCGGACCTTATCGGCAATTCTGCGCCGATGGCTCGTGTGCACAAGCTGATCGCCAAGATCGCTCCGACGGATTCTGCCGTCCTGATTCTTGGAGAGACCGGCACTGGAAAAGAGATGGTCGCACGACGCGTTCATGAGCAGAGTGATCGTCGTGACGCGCCGTTTGTTGCGGTCAACTGTGGTGCGATCCCGGAGAACCTTGTAGAGAGTGAGTTCTTTGGTCATCGTAAGGGCGCGTTCACCGGGGCGGACTCAAATCGAGCCGGTCTCTTTGAAGTCGCGAATCACGGGACTCTGTTTCTTGACGAGCTTGGTGAACTGGATAAATCCATGCAGGTCAAACTGCTGCGATTTCTGGAGTCGGGTGAAGTTCGAAGAGTTGGTGACAACGAACCTTTTCACGTCGACGTTCGAATCGTGTGCGCGACAAATCGCGAGCTGCAGCAGATGGTTTCGGCTGGTACGTTTCGCGAAGATCTGTTCTTCCGAGTGAATACGTTCGAGATTTATTTACCTCCGTTGCGTGAACGACTGGACGACATTCCAAGCCTTGCACTGCACTTGATTGCAAGGCATTTGAAACGCGACAGTGTTTCAGCAGAAATGCTGCCGCCGGAGACAATTCGGCTTCTGCAGTCTCATCATTGGTCGGGAAATGTACGCGAACTTGCCAATGTGCTTGAGCACGCTGCCATTCTGTCTGATGGAAAAACCATTCAGCCCGAGGATTTGCCGCGCAGCATCCTCCGCAACTCCAACTCCAGTGTGACTTCTGGCTATGAGCAGGTTCGTAGTTCATCAGCCACCTCAAGTCATGCTGATGTCGCCGCGGACCTTATCAACTCAGAGCCCATCACACTTCGGGAAATGGAAGAGAGATTAATTCTGAGGGTGCTCGACAAATATCAGGGAGACAAGCCTAAGGCTGCCAAGGAACTTGGTATTGCCCTGAAGACCCTTTACAACCGGCTAAGCCAAATGGGTCAGCATCGGCATGCAGGTTGAGTCTTCGGGTAGGCGGGCTGACTATTCCGGCTGCCCTTTGTCGCTCAAGTCTTTGTGGGCCACAAACTCTTGCGTTCTCATGGGTTTGAAAAAAGTAAGCCGACTTGAGTGCAGAATAGTCTGCCTCAGGCCGGCTTTTGTTGCTGGTGAATTCACTTGTTGCTTCAGGGGCTATTTCAGTTCGGTAGTGGTTGTGGCCACCGGAACAGTAGGGATTCTGAACTTTCGAATGACGCCCGTGATGACGCCAAGGACCTGACGGGTTGTTGAGTTAAATGTTCCTGCTATGGCGGGAACAAGATGATTTGTTCCTTCCTGAACGACGCAGATGATCACAGAGTGACGATCGTCAAGTGCGGCCACATGGCATCCGGGCTGTACAGGGGCTTCTCGATTTATGATCAGGAAGTCTCCGTTACAAATGTGTAATGGAGCAAACAGATTGCCTTCGACTTTCAGGCAGCCAACGTCCACGCCTTCAAACATCGCCGAAAAGGAAATCAATTCGTCTGATGAGACATTCGGCTGCACCGGACCGCCAGATGCTGTGCTGCCAATCAGGGAAACTGAGAGACGGTTTTGAGGAGAATCAGCCAACTGGATCGCGCGGGACATGTTCTGCTCTCGTGAGATCAGTCCTTTTCGCTCCAGGGCCTTAAGATGGCACATGACCCCGTTCGGGGACCGGATCTCAAAGTGTTGTCCGATTTCACGAACAGTAGGGCCGTAGCCTCGATTGATAATCTTGTCGCGAAGAAACTCATAGATTTCGCGTTGCCGCCTAGTGAGCGAGATCTTCTTTCCTGTACCAGACATTCCAGACTCTTTCGTGTTGGATAAACGCTGAAATCAAGAACCTTCAACGTCAACCCGCTTCAAGATTACCTGATGAATTAATGAAGGGCATGACTGCCGCTTCTTGGACTTTGGTGGCAGACCGCCAAGCACCACACAGGCCATAACCGGTAATTGGAGTGGCAAAGATGAACGAACTGTTCAGAACCAGTCACTCACGTGGCTACCCTGCTGACGATTTGTCGGGACCCGAACTGTTGAGCAAACTCGATGCCAACACTGTAAACATAAATACAGTATCTCGTCGAGATTTTCGATCTGCTTCCTTGTTTGGCTCATCCTGACGCAAAGCTGGGAGAGGTCTCCGCCAAAGAAATCGTTAGTAAGGCAAGATGTACTGGCAGTTCTGCGTTATGTCTTGCTTTTCTGTGGGATTCAATTCTCGAGAGAGCTACTCAACGTGAACTGCCAATGCACTCGTCAACCATGCTGAGTTTTGCGACTCTATGAGAACTGCTTAGGGGTGTTGATAAGTACTGTAGTCGAAATGAGTCTGAAGTCATGTCGTCGGTGCCGGTTTCTTAAGATCAAAGAAGATCGGAGCAGTTCTTCGTGTCCGTGAAACACTATCCAGCTGTATTCAGATGGCATATCTTTTCTGTTGGGAGTTGGCATGCTGTGGAGATCCTTGTCCGTTGAGAGTTTTCTGTCTTGCGGGACGGTGGGGCTCGGATGGATTTCGCTCAGAATCTTTCCAGGCCTCTGATTTGACTCAAAAATGTTTGATTTTCCCGCGAACAGTTCAATTGACATCGACTTGAGATCCGTTAATACTAGCGGTGTCAGTCTGTTCTTGAGCTGACGGGTGCCATCTCATGTTGGCACAAAAGTTGTGATGATGCCCGGTTTTGAGATGTGCTGAATTCCTTAGTGCATCGAGTGTTATTGCTCAGTGGAACTCTCCTGAAGCTTCCATTTCGCTGACTGAGCTTTCCGGTTGGTGGCCTGTTTTCGGTCGCCATGAGACCATGGTCGCAAGAAGACCTCAGTGTTTCCGGTCAGTTCTGGCATTTGAAGGCTGGATCGCTGTGACCTCTTCCATTTTGAGGTGGTCCCCTGGAGTCTCGATGTAATTCGAGGTGTGTGAGTCAGGTTGTCACGCGAAGGCGTCGGAACTTGAATCACCGATGGTGGGCAGCGGTTTTTTCAGCAGGAGTGCGGTGAATGCCTTTTTTGGCAGGCACCGAATGACTCTACTGAGTCTCACATCCGATTTGGGATGTGCCGTTTCGTCCCTTTGAACGGGCGAACTCCTTGTTCTTTTCGTGTTTTCTCGGTCGCTATGCAGCGAGCAAGGTGCTTTCTGCCAAACCTCTTTTTGTGGCAATGTGCCCGAAATCGCAGGGTTTGTTGATACCGTGAAAATTAATGTTCGAGAGGTTTGAGGCAATTTCGCCTGCTGCCTCCACTTTTACCCAGGCCAAATCAGGTTACATCTATGCCGACCAGCAGTTCCGATTCTGAAGGAACCAGCGAACGACCACGTCGACGAACGTCGCCCCGTTCCCCATCGTCAGCTCCGGCTCGCCGACCATCAACACGTTCCAAAAAGATTGGCACTGAGGACAGCGTCGCACCGGCGCCTTCTGTTTCAGACGATGATTTTGGTTCGGGTGTCGTCAATGAAGAGCGTCCGGCCCGTCAACCACGGGAGCGGAAAAGTTCAACAGTGGCTGAGCCCAAGCCGTCAGTGGAGAGTCCCCCGGAAGAGCCAAGAGTTCCGAAAGCTCGAAGCGAGCGTCCCCCAGCGAAGCGAGGAACTCGCAGTGCACGGCCAGCTGCTGCAGATGCTCCTCCCGAATCGACTTCTGCTGAATCAGAGCGAAGCGAAAGAACTTCAAGCCGATTTGAGCGACAGATTGCTGATGTTGAGCCCCAGACCGGAATGAGATACTTCAGCTCAGAAGAGCTGGATTTTGGGGATGATGACGGACCAGCGCCGGTGCGAGAAGCAGCTCCAGTCAGGGATGCAGCTCCCGTGAGAGATGGGGCATCTGATCGGGGCGGAAGATCTCCGCGTCATTCGGGCAGAGGCCGTGCGCCTTATCGTGGTGACAGCGATTTGGATCGAGGGCCCTCGGTCGATCGGCGTCCAGAGTCTGATCGGCCATATGATCCCGATCGGGATTTTGCGAGTGATCGTGAACTGGACGACGATCGTGATCAAATGTCCGATGACTATGAGGGCGGAGGCTCTGGTGACGGTGAAGAGGGCGCGCCATTGCGACAGGGTGATTTGTTTGACGGAGATCGCCGGCCTCGCCGCCGCCGTCGTCGTCGTCGTCGAGGTGGTGAAGGAATAGGCGACGGAGATAATGTGGCACGGGGACCAGAAGCCGGTCGCAACGACCTGCGTGAGCCTGGCCGCAATGATGTGCGAGAACCTGGTCGCAATGACCTGCGTGAGCCTGGCCGCAATGATGTGCGAGAACCTGGTCGCAATGACCTGCGTGAGCCTGGTCGCAATGATGGGCGAGAGCTTGGTCGCAATGACCTGCGAGAACCTAGCCGCAATGATGGGCGAGAACCTGGTCGCAATGACCTGCGTGAGCCTCGCCGCAATGATGGGCGTGAACCCAGCCGATTTCAGAGTAGTGGCCGGCCTGAAGGCAACCGAGGCAGAAATGATGGGCCTCGTGGAGGCGATGGAAGAAATGAC
>CAIXQV010001090.1 GCA_903921605.1 uncultured Planctomycetaceae bacterium
AGCGAACCAAGGCTGCTCATGGATTCTTCAAAGCTCTCCGTGGCAGTCATCCCGGAGAATGTATGACTCGCCAGAATCAAAGATGCGATCGTGAGCAGGATTCCCGAGACTCCGAAGACTCCGAAACCGGGAATCACAAAGATTTCCAACGCCAACAATCCGATTCCCAGTATGAACAGAATCAGTTCCAGAGTACCGGCTGTACCGCCAAGAAAGCGGCTCCAGAAAAACAGCGCGAAGAACACTGTGGCAAGGATGGCAAAGAATCCTGAAGGCAGATGAAGTTCGATATAGACGCAGATGATGCCCAGAGTAATCAGCAGAAAGCCACCGACGCCGGAATTGAGCACGGCGATCAGCGTGTCGACCCAGGTGCTGGCTACGGGAGTTAAGTTGGCTTTTCCCGAAATGCCCAGACGACTTCGCAATTCATCTTCATCATGGCATGGCGCATCCGCCAGTTGCAGTTCATGAGCACGCTCACCATGGACTGTCAACAGAATTCCCTTGCGAGATTCCGGAACCATCGGCCCTTGAATCCATTCCTCATTGGCCGCCTGAATTTCAACCTCGGACATATAAGTCACTCGACCATCGGCCTTGTTGGTGACCTGAAAAACCTCAAGATCCTTGTCGATCATCGCCTGAAGTAACGCGGGCGGTCGATTTTTTCGTTTGGCAAGTATCGCCGCGAACTGCAGGAATGGACTCACGATTTTTTCTGGCGCGCGTTCAAATTGGCCGCCCGGTTCAGTGAGTGTAATCACACCGATATATCCAATCTGAGCATCCGGGTGCATCAGAATCTTATCGCATCCAAAAGCAATCAACGCGCCGCCGCTCCAGGCTCCTTTGGGTATCCAGGCCACGGTCGTAATCTTTGTGGAATCAATTTCGGAAAGTGTCAAAGCCAGATGCTCGGCAACGTCCTTATCTCCTCCCGGAGAATCAATCTTCAGGACCAACACATTGCAGCCATTGGCCACCGCGTTGCGAACTTCCCGCTGCACAAACTCTCCAAGCACGCGATCGATTACACCATCAACGGCGATCACTCGCGGAACAGCATCCGCTTTGTTTCGCAATGGTTCGCGCATAGATTCCAGAGGCAACTCAAAGGCGGCCGCCACTTCAGCTCGATTCTTCGCGGTTCGCAGAACGAGAAATCCGGCCTTCTCTGAGTCCAGTCCGAGAAAATTTCCCGGTGAGCCCGCTTCTTTGATGGTTTCGGTTTTTGAGATCACCACATTCTGATTCTGGAGCACCATCAGTTCCGCAGGCGTCAGGAACCTTTGTTCAACGACGTTCGGAGATGTCTCCATGGAAACTCTCAGCAACGCTTCGGACGGATTCATCATCGCCTCGACAACGCCGCGGGATAGACGAGTATTGCGACGACGATCAGCGAGACTCATGACAAAACTTTGATCTTCTGTCGAAACCGCTTCGCCTCGCCCGATGTCCCCTAACGTCGCATCAGGATGCATCACGATATCGTGGCAGGCCAGGGCAAGGATCGCGCGAGTGCCGTCGACGGAACGAGGTACCCAGGCAATCGTCCTGACTCGACTGACGTCAGACGATGTCAGAAAGCGAACCGCGTCGCTCACATGTCCGAATCCGGCGGTTCCAGGTTCAATCTCCATGACCAGAATCGCGTCTCGATTTTCGCGAGTTGCCTGAGCCTGCAGGTCTGTAGCAAGATTCGTCAGCTGACTGACCATTTGGTCGTTCAGCGGACTTGTTACTGTCAGAAATTGCCCGATTGGTTTTTGTGCGGCTTTCAGCTCGGACTTTTCCTGAGCACTGGCCACGCCGGCAAACAGACTCAGACCTGCCAGCAGCATCGCAGCCAGAGGAATGTGTCTCATTTGTAATGACTCCACGGAAATTGCTCTCAGATTGCTGAAGTGAAACATGCGTCGGATTGTAGCACTAGTCGTCCGACATGGCCAAAATCCCCGGGTCATTCGCCGTCCGCTCGATAACCCTGGCCTTTGTTTGGGCTCAAACGCGGACATTCTCAAGGTGGATGACAGGAAACGTCAATTGCGGAAAGAAATGCGATTTCTGGTGACGAACAGAAGTTTGAACGGATCGCGGTAAAGCCGAATGAAACCGTGAGGCGGATGCTATGAACGGCAATTAAGACAATGGTAAACGGAGAAGGCCGGTCTAGCGTGTTCTGCCTCTATCTTCATGTGCTCTCTTTTAGCAGCCTCGCCCGCAGAATGCCGTCATACGATCAGATTGGCACGCTGGCAGCGAGGAAGTCGCACCGCTAAGAATGCGGATCCATTCAATCCGGAATCAGCAAGTCTGAATCACGGAGGAATCGCACGTCACTCTTGCTGGCGTCGTCGTTGGGCTTATGACTCATTCCCGAATTTTCGTCGTTCAGCCCGCCGTCATCGATCAGGGGAATCATTTCTGTCGGTTGGATGGGAGAAATCTTTCCGGGCAACGGACTATCTGGTCCGAGATGCACGCGGTAGCTGATTCCTGACAGCGACAATTGATCGCCCGGAAGCAAAGCTCCGCGGACGACTCGTTGTCCATTGACGCGAGTTCCGTTGGTGCTTCCCAGATCTCGCAGGTACAGCAGTCCATCCGTCTTCACGAGAATACAATGCTGCTTGGATACGTTTGTATGATCAATGACCAGGTCGCACAGCTTTGAACTGCGCCCCACAACCGTAATGGCGCGAGTCAGTGTGATTGGTGCTCCACCCTGTTTTGGGATCAGTTGTGCCAGCATAAAAATTAGTCCCCGTCAGGGATTCTCCACCACATAAAATCAGCGTACACAGAGAGTCCAACTGCAACTAATTCGTGATTATGCGGTTGAATGTTCCTAAAACAAGGCATTCTGCAGTTATGGGCATTTTTTTGCCCCGATGATCGCCGGAAGACGCAATCTCTCCTTTCTTTGTGTGACTGGTAGCCTTTACCAAATCGGGGCGACCCTGTTGCCGGGTACAGGCTGGATTCATATCCGCGGGAATTGTGGTGTGCCGCCAGAATTCTTCCGCGGGGATTTTGAGATGGTGTAGATTCAATCAAAGGGTCGCGGATGTCGAAGCGACGCATGAGAATCAGTTCATTTGGAGTCCGAGATGTTTAAGAAGTTGATGCTGTGTGTAATGGCCGTTGCGTTTGTCCTGACTGCTGCAGAAGTCGGCCTGGCCGGAAACAAGTGCGATACTTGCTGCGATACTCCGAAGTGCAAGCTTCCTAAGCTTTCATTGCCAAAGCTGAAGATGCCGAAGTTGAAGCTTCCAAAGCTGAACTGCCTGAAGGCGAAATGTGATCCTTGCGAACCAAAGTGCTGCGAGCCAGCATGTGCCGCACCAGCTTGCGAAACCCCGGCTTGTG
>CAIXQV010001091.1 GCA_903921605.1 uncultured Planctomycetaceae bacterium
CGGTCTTCGATGTCTTCCATGCCAGCCGTCGTCTTGAGCTTGTTGATAATCACGTTTCGATACTCAGGAAGCATCTTGTTCCAGTCGTGATGCTTTCGCAGGTACGGCGTATGCACCAGAATGTACAACGCTTCGCCATTTCCTGGAGCAACCTTGTCGCCTGAAAGGGACGGAGCGCAAACATAGCAGGTTGGATCGGCCGCCGGTTCGCCCTTGCCGTAGATCTCACCGAACTCAACATGCGGATCGCGGCTGAAGACAAAGTTGTGATGCAGGATATGGTCGTACTTCTTGCGAAGCCCCAGATACAGGACGACTCCAGAACAGGCCGCTTCGAACTTTCGCTTTGACATGAATTTGTCAGCGACTTTCTTTGGCAGCAATTCTTCGCAGGTTCGCACGCAGTCGGAATTTGAAACAACAGTTTCGGCCTTCAGCACTTCGCCATCGTCCAGAGTCACGCCGGAAACTCGACCTGACTGTGAATCGATTGACTTGACCTGATGGCCCGTGATGTATTTGACGCCCAACTCTCGTCCCAGTCTGACCATTGCTTCCGGAACCGCGCGGGTTCCGCCCATGGGATACCAGATTCCTTCGTCCGTCTGCATGTGAGCGATTCCGCAGAGCACTGCCGGCGAAGCTTCCGGCGACGAACCAACGTACTGTGTGAAATGGTCAATCATCTGAGCGATTCGAGCATCAGGAATATGCGACCGGACCAGCCCGGCCACTGTGCGACCGAATCGGAGGCTCAGCACATCTCGCAGGACGTTCAGAGAGAATGACTCTTTGACGTTCATTGTGTCGGCGATACCACCGACGCTCTTCCAGAAGAAGAACTTCTGAGAAACCTCATCCAGTTTCTTCGAGATCGTCATGAACTTTTCATAACCATTGCCGGTTGTGTCGGCTCCGGTAAAGTCACGCAGACGGTTCTTCATTTCCGGCAGCGATTCGACCAGATCGAACTGTTTTCCATCTTCGAAAAAGCATCGCCATTGTGGGTCCAGGCGGACCATGTCCAGATAGTCTTCCAGTTTTCGACCGGCTTCCGTGAAGACTCGTCGAAGAACAGAAGGCAGAGTCAGAATTGTGGGCCCCATGTCGAACCGGTAGCCCTTGTCTTCCAGCAGCGCGGCTTTCCCGCCGAGCCACTCGTTCTTTTCGACCACAGTCACCGAGTATCCTCGGGCGGCCAAAGTGCACGCGGAAGCCAGACCGGCCAATCCGCTGCCGATAACGATGACGTCTGATTGAGTCTTCATGATGACGTTCCTTCGAGAAATCAAGAATCACTTTCCCGTCGACGGAGCGACGGGTGTACCGTACACCCGTCGCTCCGCCGACGGGCATTTTTGTTCTGTTTCACTCGCGGCATTGACTTCGCCGGATCTTCATTTGTTCCATCGTCGCCTTGATCATTTTCGGTACAGCCAGCATTGACTGCAGTGGATGGGCCGCGTGCTCGAGTCGAATCAGTTGTTCCATCACGTCTGCGTCTGCCGCGGTTGGCGACTGTAGATGTGGTTTAAACCATCGACGAGTCGCCACGATGGCCTTGAGTTGAGTCATTTCCAGCAATCCTGCTTCGCCGCGAGTCATCCCGTGGCCGCTCATTCCGCGACCACCGAAGGGAACTCGCGGATCAGCAGTCGGCACGATCAGGTCATTGATCACAACGCAGCCAGCGGGAACTAGACGCGCAAACTGCAGACAGCGAGCCGGTGCTCCAAAGACAGTTGCACTTAATGCGTATGGACATTTGGAGTTCTCCCGCAGAGCCTGTTCGGTAGACTCCACGCGGATGAACGACAGCACCGGAGCAAAGATGTCGGCTTGAGTAATCGACATGTGGGACGCGACATGATCCAGAATGGCCAGGCCGGAAAGCTCCTCCTGGCTTGTGTTGGACAAAGAGCCCCAGACAAGCTCCGCGCCGCTGGAGATGGCTTCCTGAATCTTCGTGGCTGCGAAACGCAGTGAGCGTTGTGAACTGGCTCTCTGCCGATCACTCTCTGATATTATTGTCGCCAGCTTCAACTTCAGAAGTCGCAGGATCTCATCGGCCTGCTGGTTACTCGCGAAGACGCGGCGAGGAGCCATGCACGTTTGGCTGTTGTTCAGCGTCAGTCCAAACAGCAGACAATCACTGACCAGACTCAGGTCCGCGTCCTCCAGTACGAACACCGCATCGCAGCCGGAAAGTTCCATCACGGATGGAGTCGCTGACTCCGCAAGTTCACGGCTGACTGCCCTGCCCGTGTTTGCTGAGCCCGTCAGAAACACTTTGTCGACACCGATGCGAATTGCCTCAGTGGCCGCTTCGGAAGACTCCGACAACACGTGAATCAAGCCTTTGGGCAACCCTGCGGACACGGCCATCGAAACCAGCGTTTGCATGGCACGCGAACAATTCGCAGCCGGTTTGACCAGAACGGCATTCCCCGCGGC
>CAIXQV010001092.1 GCA_903921605.1 uncultured Planctomycetaceae bacterium
GGAAGTTCAGTCGATTTGTTCGTTGCCGTCGCTTCTCGCTGAGCACGCAGAATGTGGCCCATGCGTTTCTCCTGCAACAGAAGCTCCATCTGCCAGGCTCCGTTGTCATTCATGATGTCAAACAGATGATCTCCCTGTCGCACCGGGCGATCTTCCAACAGCTGTCGCAGCTGGAAGTTCGGAATGCGACCATCAGCCTGAGCGTAGATCGTTAGCTTCTCCTTCTTTCGATTCTCCAGATTCAGCACCTGCTGTCTGGCGATCTCCAGATCTCCCTCGATCCCTCGCTGCTCGACTCGCATGCGTTCAATGTTGGCCAGACTCTGAGATTTCTCTTCGTCCGACATCTTGGGGATATTCAGCTCCGACTGCACGATCTCGGCACGCTTGCCAATAACCAACTGCTCATACTTTCGAACAGACGCTTTGGCTTCTTCGATCTGCCCTTCAAGTTCGTCATTCTCCAACACAACCAGAATCTGACCTTTTTGGACCTCTTCATCGCCGTTGACCTTCAGTCCATCACGAGTAATCACGCCATCCCAGGTAGCGAAGACCGCGTGCTGCTCAATCGGCATCAGCTTGCCTTCAGCGGTCACCGGATAATCCAGCTTGATCAGTGAAAGTGCCGCAGCCACAACCGCGATGACGGCCAGCACGGCCGTGGTGATCATGAGCTTTCGCCCCTTGAACCACTCCAGCGCGGTGCCCATGAGCTTCCAGATACTCAGGCCAAAAATTCGTCCGTGCTGGCGAGCATTCCACAGGGCGGCACCGACGTGATCGGCGATCAATTCTGCACGCTGTTCCAATTGCGGCAGCGGCTCCGATTCCGCAATCTGTTCGATCACGATACAGCCCATGGCCTTGATGCGCTTCTTTTTGCGATCGCGGTCGGCTTCCTCGCCCTGCTTTCGAACCATGTCTTCGGTTTCGAAAGTCGGCACCATCATCACCATACGCGAGCCGCTTTCCTGAACGAAAGCCGCCAACGGTTCTTCAATCTGCGGCGCGAGACCGTCTACTTTGCCGGTGTAAGTCAGCGTTTCGCCCATATCGATGACGCGCGACGCCAACTTGTTCATGGCTGCAATGAGATTCGCGCGAGGATTCACGCTGCTCTGACCGCTGACCGCGCGAACTCGCACGCTGCGACCTTTGCGAGTCACAACGCTGACACGGTCGGCACCCAGCAGCGATCGAGCATCACTGGCTGCGGCATCAGCGACCTCCTGCTCAACCAGCGATCGCTGAATTCGTAGTGAGAATTGCTCAAAGTCGGTCCAGAACTGATTCTTCAGATCGGCCTGATCACCAAGATTGCGACGTTTGCCTTCGATAAATCGCGACCCATAGCCGCACATCTGTTCCAGGAACTGCATGTAGCCCGATTGAGCTTTGATCGGAACGTCCGGTCGCTGGAATAACTCGACAACGCCGACACATTTCTTTTCTTTGTGCAGAGCAGACAGCACCAGAACATGCTCGGTCGGAAGCTGTGCTTCGCCACCGTGAGTCAACGTGCGAGCTTCACCTGTCTGCAGAACATCGACGATCAGCTTTTCGTTCATCGCCAGCGCGCCGGGACGCTCGCGAAGTCCGGTTTGTTCCAAATTCACCTGCGCCGTAAGGCCCAGACGATTCGATTCATCGACCAGCCAAACAGCTCCCGCGCGAGCA
>CAIXQV010001093.1 GCA_903921605.1 uncultured Planctomycetaceae bacterium
CGGGCGGCGGACAATGATGCCAACACCGAACAAGCGATGAAGGAAGCACGGCAACAGGCAGACAAGGCGGTGCCACAGGATGCCAAGGATGATATGAATCGGGGGATTCAGGATCTGGCCAACCTTGAACGGGAAAAGAAAAACCTTGCAGCTGGTCCGGCCCCGTTCTCCAAAATGCAAATGGCCGGAATTGCAGCGCAGACAGGATTAAATCCATTGGCTCTGCCACAGGCGGAGGCCAGGCGACAGGCAGACCATGCAGCCAGGGTGAAGAAAAATGAGGAAGATCTCGCCGCCCAGCAGAATCTGAATGCTCAGATGGAGCGGCAGCGGGAAAAACTCATCGATCCGACCATCGAACGAAAAGCTCGGATTGCGGATCAGCAGGAACGCGTGTCGGAGGCTAATCAGAACGTTTCCGATGTCGACGCCCAGCTGAGATTGGCAGAACGAAAAAAAACGGACGCTGACAAGGGAATGGAAAAATCGCAGCGCGACTACGAGGGAGAGGTGGAACGTTCCCAGAAACTCCAGCGACTGAAAGAGCAGGGGGGACTCCCTGAACTGCAAGCCAAAATCAAATCCGGCTCAGTTCTCGGTGGAATTGATGCGATGTCACCGTACCTGTCGCAACAACAGCAGGCGGAAATGAAGAATAAGGCGGCCAATGGTGAGTTGAGCAAGGACGACATGCTGTCCCAGCTGGGAGAGACTTTGGATCTGGCTCCAGAACGTGAAGCCAACCAAAAGGCCATCGAAGACTACAAGAAGATGCGGGAAGAGGCAGAGAAGCAAGCGAACGAACTGCAGGCCGTCCGGGAGGAATTTATCACCCAACAAAAACGAGCCAGCGAGGAAATGGCGAAAATGCGTCAGGCTATGAGGCAATGATGGATTGCGGAGGATTCCCCGTATGACAGCGTGAAGCGTGGAAATAAAAAAGTTCACGTAGGGGATGGCAATGACAACAACGAAAAAGTTTCCGGGCCTCGGGGTGGCCGGCCAATAGTCGGGAGGGCCACCGAACCGGGATCCTCAACTGGTACGACTTCCCGATCTCGACTGGGCCTCTCGAAGGCATCAACAACAGGATCGGTGCTCTTCAGCGAATGGCTTACGGTTACCGAGACCACGATTATTTCATCGCAAAACTCTACGCATTACACCTCGCGAATTTCGCTCTCATCGGTTGATCATCGATTTCTAAAACGCGCAGTTCATTTGTCCTTGAACCGGATCAACGACGATTCAGAAACTGCTGGCCAATCCGAAGTGGCTCGGTTCGGAGAAGGTCGGATTCTTCGTAGTCCTGCAGACGTGGGGACGAGATCGCACACCTCACGCAGACGGGATTGGCGAGTCTGTTAACAATCTGGCAGAAGCTTACTGCAAGGAAATGAACCGCCCGATGCGGACCCGCACGCCGGGTGGTGTGGGAGGGGCCTCGAAGTAATCCGGGTCCCTATCCCGATCTTGGTTCGGCGGTCGCTCCTGCAACCTGCTCATCGCACGCAATTATACGTCAGCCAGTCAGGCCGAACACCCTGGATAAGAAAATAGCGAATCGCTGCGAACGCGCGAGCTTTTTCCATGCACTCCGCCGTCGGGTGCGGCCCCACCTCACCGTGGGCAATCCTCCGGCGCACCTCCTCATTTGGGGCCACCGGGTGCGAGACATCCATGGCCCGGTACTCGCTCCATACATCATCGAGAAAAATGAGGCTTGCATAATCGGAGTCCCACTCCACCGTGAAGCAGGGACTAACGACGCACTTCAACCCCAGAAACCGTCGCCATCCCTTTATTGGGCCGTGATCGGTCAGGACCCACACGTGGCCTCTTGGTTGCTGTTCGATGCCGGAAAGGTATGCGGCAATCTGTTCCTTTGAGTCGAATCTCGCCTCAACCTCGTCAATGTCGGCAATCCAAGCTTCGCATTTATTGGCGGTCACTCTTGCCTCTGCTGTCACACGTCTCTGCAGCCGAACGACCCGCATCACGGGGTGGCGGGAATTGACTTTGATTTCAAAACCGACTGGCCACCGCCACTCCCGTGCATGCGATGGTTCGTCGCCTTTTGTCATGGCAACGTGTTCGCCGTCAACGGTTGGTGAACCATTGCCACAACAGGTAACCAATGTAGCCGAGTAGTATCAGACGCACGATGATACTGAACCAAGTGAACCCAAGTTTTCCCTTCTCGCGCCTTGTCTCGAATGGGAGGCTTCCCTTCCAGAATTGGCCCCATCCGTTCAGCCCGAAGTGGTATGTCCGATCATTCGTTTCGACGGTCAATATGTATCCGGGAATCCGAAGGAAGAACGATCGAAACGAACACAGGACAGAATCCTTGATTTCAGTGTAGTCGATTCGCCAGTCGCCACATTCAAGGCGATCATCGAAGATCTTGAGCGATCCCCGACGTGATGTAACCCAGTTGGGACCGTACTTCCGCTGGTCACCCTCGGCAGTGGTCGCTTTCGTCATGCACTTGTGAAGCAATTCGGACATTTGGTGTGGGTGCGGTGAGGCGACGAACGACTAAGATCAGCAGGTTGCCGGTGCTGAGTCTCCAATGTGTGCGCAGCCGTTCGGCAACTCTGCTGCATCTTTTTGGTACGCCTGTCATGGCGTATGACTTGTGGGGTGAAAGTCCCCTGTACGAGAACGAAGATCTTTTGGAAGGCAGCATACCAACTGTGACTCCGATCGAACAAGTACGAGACGAGGGCAACTGCGGGGAGGTAACGAAC
>CAIXQV010001094.1 GCA_903921605.1 uncultured Planctomycetaceae bacterium
CCAAAGTGAAACTGCCACAAACGATTAACCATGACTCGCGATGTCAGCGGATTCTGTGGACTCGTCATCCATTTCGCTAAAGCAGTACGGCGACCTGTACTGGCAGCATCCTCAGCCGGAGCAATGATTTCCGGAACTGGCGGAGAAAGCACAGTTGGGAAACCTGGCTGAACTTCATCTCCAGGACTCGCAGGATTTCCTCGCAGCAGAACATGCGTCGGCCGCAGTCCTTTCACGTCTTCTTTGACACACAACGCCTTGGCCAGACCCGTCGGCGGATTCTCACGCAGTCGATTGCGACGATCCGTCAAATGGCGATAATGATTGACCTGATTCTCCTTCAGCAGCCCGCCTTTTCGCTTCTCGATCAAACGAACGCGGTTGACTTCAAACTGGTATTCGTCGTTTTCGACACCCGTGAAGTCGGCTTTGACCTTCTCTTCGATCTCGGCGATTTCCCGTTCGATATGCTTCAATTCGTCCTTATGCTGGCGAACGGCCGCCTCATGCAACTCACTTCGTTCCGGCTCGCTGATTTCCGTTACGGAATTCTCCATGACCGATTCACCCGAGCGGACTCCATAACGCCGCACACCTCGGAAGAAGGCCAGCAGACTGTAATAGTCTGATTGTGGCACTGGGTCGATCTTGTGATCATGACAGCGAGCACAATTGATCGACAATCCCAACAGCGATTGACCAGTCGTGGCGACGATATCATCAAGGTCATCATAGTACGCGAGTTCCGGATCAGCGGGCTCATCGTCCCATCGTCCCAAGCGATAAAAGCCGGTTGCCACGATTGAATCCGGTGACTTATCCGGAAGCTCATCACCAGCAAGCTGCTCCATCAGGAAGCGATCGTACGGCTTGTCGGCATTGAACGACTGAATCACATAGTCTCGATAGCGCCAGACAAACGGTTTGGCTCCATCGCGTTCGTAGCTGTTGGTTTCTGCGTATCGCACCAGATCAAGCCAGTGCCGTCCCCAGTGCTCACCGTAATGCGGTGAATTGAGCAGATCGTCGATGAGTTTCGACCAGGCTTCTGGAGATGGATCTTTCGCAAACGCCTCCACAACTTCCGGCGCCGGAGGCAACCCGGTCAGGTCGTAATAGGCTCGACGCACCAGCTCACGAGGCTCCGCCGGAGCATTCGGCTCCAGCCCATTCTTCTGCAACTGGCTCAGAATGAAGGCATCAATCTCAGACTTCGCCCTGTCTCCTTTGACTTTGGGAACAGACGGCTTTTTCACAGGCTGAAAGGACCAATGCTTTTTTGTCTCTTCATTAACCGTTGGAGCTTCGCGAGGAACTTCAAAGTGCAGTGGCTTGCCGTCTTTCGACCACGCAAGTCCATCGGTGACCCACTTCGTCAAAGCTTCAATCTGCTTTGGCGAAAGCTGTCCCGTCGGAGGCATCTCGTAGCCATCGTAATTGACAGCTTTCAGAAGCACGCTTTCCGCAGGCTTTTCAAGATCGACAGCCGCTCCGGATTCGCCCCCTTTGAGGATCGCCTCTCGAGCCGTCAAATCCAACCCGCCTTTGGGCTTAGCTCCGGCATGACACTTGAGGCAATTCGCCTCAAGGATCGCCACGATCTCATTTTCAAAGTGCTCGATCTGTGCTGCCGTGGCTGTCGCTTCATCTCCTCGGACATTCACCGAGCAAAGAGCGATTAAAGGGATCAAACAAAGCCAAAATCGAGTCAACATGGAAGCGCTCGTCACAAATGGTGGAAAATTCAGGGCGGGACCACGACCAGGAACCGAAGTCCGATTCGACAGGCTACCCCTCGCTCTCGCTGGTGTCAACGAGCAGAGAAGTTCCCCAAATAAATGCGAGAGGCACCGATCGCCTCAAAAGACCAACTCTGCGATCGAAGTGCCTTCTCGGCCCCAAACATTCGCTCATGCCTCTCGCTTACGGGAAGCCAATCAGAAAGACACCTTTCTCTTACTGCACGACAGCGGTTTCTAAAGGCTGCTGAACCGAGAACTTACTGGTCTACTGTCCCGGGCACAAACCGAAGAATAAGTCTCCGCATCAGGCCTTTTTGCGAATCTCGAGAGCGCGGGCATCTCCTTTTTTGGCAGGTAATCGAACGGCATGACGTATCATCCACTTACGCGTCTTTGCCGTCTCTGGTGGCGCTGATTTCTTTGTGATCTCGTTCAGCCACTGCTCGCAGATTTCATAAATCACATCTGGATGATCCTTCAAAATGTCGGCCAGATGATTGGCCACCGACCGCCGCACATACAATTCCGGATCATCTTTAAGCAATTCCAACAGAGGCAGCATCCTCTGAGGATTCTGCTGAAATTCTCGCAACCGTCCGGCCCATGGAAGTCGTGGACGAGTTCCCTCGCTCACAAGTCGACGCACATGAGCATTCGGATCCTCGGTCCAGCTTTTCAGGAGCTTTAAAGACTCATCCGGGTACTTCGTCAGAAATGGCCTGATACTGAACTCTGCGGAGAATCGCTTGGTCAACTCATAGTTGGCCCGCATGCCATTTTCAAAATCCGCCAACCCACGTTCCATAATGACATGGGAGTGAGGCATATAAAAGAATGGTGCAAGTCCGTTGCCTTCGGTGCGAGTCAGCTCCGGGCCAAACGAAGCCAGCAACAGAGGACAGGCTTCCGAAAAACTTTGCGGCAATTGTTCGGCCAGCGCTAAGCCAATCTGGCGCGCTCGCTGGCTGAGCTCCAGAGCTTCCAGACCATCCATGGCGGTCTGCTCAAAAGATTGCCGATTAAACTTCGGCGCTATGTCCGCAAACGACTCAGCGATGAGCTGAATCAGATCGCGGCCCATCAAATCCTTCAGCGGGACGCCCTGCAGGATTGCATCAGGCGCCTGAAATTGCTGCGAAGGATGCTCCTTTGTCGAGATTTGTTTCTTCTTTCCGGTCAACGCATCGCTCCACAGAAACTGTCGCAACTCTCCTCTCAGCTGACGGATTGTACTTTGACACATCCCTCCTGAAACTGCGACGATCCGAATTTCTGGAAACACTCCCGGATGCCCCGACCCCTCCGCGCTCACGAGAAAATCATCATGAACTCAAAGCGTGAGCTGGATTTATGCCATCCGCACCACCCACCGGAACAGCACAGCGATGCTGACCTACTTGGCTCACGCATCAACAGCAAATGCTCTTCGTTCAGGATGACATTCCTGAGCCTGTTGCTGATGTCTTCTGCCGGATCATCTGTTGGATTCGCTGCTGATATTCATGTCGACCCCAACCTCGGTGATGATTCAGCGGATGGCAGCGTTTCCCCTGTAAAGACCATCGCCGCTGCGATTCGACAATCGAATCCCGGCGATACGATTCACCTCAAACCCGATACTGTCCATCGAGATTGGGCCGCGTTTTTCGATAAGTCCGGAGAACCGAGAAAACCTATCACTCTTGACGGACATGGTGCGACACTCGACGGCTGCGATCCTCTTGATCCACGCGGCTGGGTCGAGATTGAACCAGGACTCTTTCGCAATGACGATCTGACGCCACTGACCGATGCGATCATCGACCGCTGGTTCTTCGTCATGGACGGCCAGCTGAATCGCATGCAGCGCTGTTCAAAAGGCCCCAGCCAGCCTCTGAAGATGCCGCAGGAGTTGCAGCCCGGAGAATGGACGTTCATCAAGGATTCCGACCGCACCACGGCAGCTCGTGCGGGGTACATCTTTGGCTCATTCTGGATACGACTGCCTCCGAACATATCGCTTCTTGAGGCGAAGATTGAAGCCCCCGTGCGCACCGCCGGAGTGCTCATTCGAGGAACCTCGTCGCATCTCGTCATTCGTAACTTGACGGCCACACGTCCTTACAATGATGGGTTCAATCTTTCAGACAGCAAAGACATCCTGCTCGAGAACATCCGTGCCATCAATTGCGGCGACGACGGTATCAGTGCTCATGGACATTGCCGCTATTCTGTTCAGGGATTTCACTCGATCGGAAACGCTACGGGAATCTGCGACACCGGCACCAGCGAGACCACCTACGACGATGTGCTGATTCGCGACTGCATTGGCTTCGATTTGTTCTTTCTGGACTCAGGGATCTACACGGTCCGCAATGCTCAAGTGATTTCATCGGCAGCAAAAGCGTTCTATTTGCAGGGCAGCGAAGCACCAGCAGAACCCTGTCGAGTCACGCTCGATAATGTGCTGATCCGTCGCGAAGGAACAGCAGGCGAAGTTCGAGTGTCCGCCAACTGCCTGCTCAAGGCCGAGCATCTCACGCTGCTGAATCTGGATGTGCAGGCGACGGGCGGAACGATTGAGCTGTCGAAATCTTTCATCGGCGGCGAAATCACTGTCAATAAGATTCAAGGCCGTGACGCTCCCGAAGACCAACCGCGCAGACCAAATCTGCATCTATGGAAAGACGCCACATGGCGCGGAGTCGGGAACTGGTACGATCTCAACTCCGCTCGCGTTGATCGAGTCACCTACAGCCAGTCCGAGTTAAATGTTTTTGCACAGGCGGTTGCGGCAGAGCAGGGCAGTCGCTGGGAAACAGGAACACCCGTCGAAGCTGCAGCAGTCGGTCTCGGGGCGAAGATTGCTCCTTGAACTCGGATTCTCCGTATTCGCGGCAAGCCTCAGACCTTTGCGGCCTTGATCAGCTTTTCTTTCTCCTGACGCGACAGATCTTTGATCGCCAACTCCCGCTTCAGCGCCTGACTGCGGCCGGGCTGCTCTTCCTGATAAACTAACACAACCGGCAGACGGCTGCGTGTATATCGAGAAGCCGTGCCTGCATTATGCTTTTTGATACGACGAGGCACATCATTGCTGACGCCTGTGTACAAGGAACCATCCGCACAACGCAAAAGATAAACGAACCAGGGCGTGTCAACTTTGGCTGCCTTTTTGAGATCGGTCAGCAGTTTCCCAACAGCCAGTTCTTTGGCTTTCGCCTCGACTTCAACCGTTAGCGACTTGTTGCGCCAGATGTCGGGAAAATCTCGCACGTCGATGTAGTCATGATGTCGTTCCGGTTTTGGCCCATCCCAGCCTTCCAGTGGACTGGACAGATGAAACATAGGCTCACGATTCCAGGTCGCCAGAGCTTTCTCCGTCGCCTGTTCAATGCTCAATTCATCCGGGAGACAGCGATGATGATGCACGTCATAGACAAGAGGAATCCCGGTTGACTCACAGACTGGCAGCAGATCGGCCGGCGAGAAAATCTTATCATCGTTCTCCACCGTCAGTCGACTTCTCGCGCGAACAGAGAGGCGATCGACATTTCGAGCAAACTCAGCCAGAGCTTTGGTTTTATCACCGTAAGCTCCGCCGCCGTGAATATTGACGACATCAGCTCCGATCCATTCCGCTACCTCGGCCTGGTACTCCAGCTCCAGCAATGATTTCTCCACGACATCCGCGCGTGGCGAATTCAGCACGACAAACTGATCGGGATGAAAGCTGGTTCGAAGCTGATGCTGCTCGGCGAATTTTCCGCACTCTTTGAATCGCCGAATGATCTCCTGTCCGTCGGGTAATTCCTCGATGCCGTAGCCCGACGTTGAATGAGTTTTCACGGGCAGGATCTGGCTATTGACTCGAAAGCAGCCAATGTCATTCCCCGCACAGTATTGAAGCGAAGCCAGCAGAGCATCTGCGTTCTGAAGACACAGGCGACTCAGTTTCGCCAGAGCATCCTCACGATTCATTCGACCGATGGCCGTCACGGTCGTATTTGCAAACTTGATTGGCTGCTCCTGAAACATGCAGCAGAGGCCCAGACGAATCACGGTTTGCCCTTGTTCAACATCGTGAGCCACAATGGAAAGATAGCCGCCTGTGACACCCATATCCAATAAGCGATGAGAGCCCGACTCGACAGAATCACGGGTCCGAAACTCTGCCAGATCAGCCCATCCTCGCCCGGAACGAACGTCCATGAAAGTTCGGGGAGTCTGTTGCTCAGAATTCTCCAATCCATGAATCTTCCGGTTCCTGCCTGAAACGAATCGCTACGGCCCGATACCAACTCGCAAGTCATTCACTCTGTTATCGACCATTGCCGCCTCGCTCCTGATTGTAGGCAACGCGGCGTCGTTTAAAGGATTCTGTGACCCAACAACTTGTAGTTGTAGGACAGAATTCTGGTGGCCTGGAAAAAGGTGGCGGCGTCCTGTTTGATTGACAAAAAA
>CAIXQV010001095.1 GCA_903921605.1 uncultured Planctomycetaceae bacterium
AGCGTCCGGCCAAAGCTTCCGTCTTCAGGATGCCAGACGTCGAAAACCGCCGACCGACTCAAGCCGCGGCTCGGCAAAGTCGAAGTAACTCCAGAGACTTTGAGGTAAGAGACTTTGATCTGAAACTGGCCTCTTCCATCCCGCTGTGAGCCTTCCTCCGACCCGCTCAGCAGCCAATTCTCCATTCCAGGGCGCCACACTTTTCAACCGCCCAGCGCCACGATTTCTCACCGCCGTTTACACCTCTTCCTCTTCGTCAATGAAGTCCTGGTCCCAGGCAGACATCGAGACGATGCGCCAGCGGCCAGTGAAGGGCGATGTTTTCTTTGCCATTGTTCAACCTTATTGCCGATCTACCGGGATGTACGGGATCAATCCCTTCTTGAAGGCGACCTCCTGCGCTTCTCTGGGCGCACTACGAATGTCCATCATAAAACCGTTGACCTTCAGCATCCACACCAGCGGGTTTTCTTCGAGGCGGCTCGGCAGGCTCCAGTCAGGATCAAGCTGGTGCATCCCGAGCATCTTGCGGATCGCTGCCAGCTTCGCTGCCCCGGTGCTCGGGCTTGTTCCGAGATAGTGGTCAATGTCAGTGGACCGCATGTAAGGCGTCTGGGTCTTGTCGTGCAGGAAGTTGACACCTCCAATGGCTCGAACGATGCCACTGGCCCACGCATTGGGACTGCCTTGTAACAAGGGCGAAGGCCGTTTGCGTCCCAGTTTCTCAGCCAGTTTTCGGCAAAGAGCTGCATACTCTTCGTTCAGATGGTCTTTGCAAAACTGGTCGATGAGGCCAATGATGACATCCAGGGCAACATCCTTTGACTCTTTAGTCGGCGGCTTTGCTGCCTGCTTGGCTTTCGGCGCCTTCCGAACCAGTGACCAGTTTGACATCGGCAACGACGTTACGATGCCGTGGCGTGCCTTCGCCTGCTTGAAGCTTTCGTTCAAACCACGGCGGATGCCGGGACCGAACGAGATATTGAAGCTGCTCATCAATCCGTCGTAAACGATTTTATCCCTGAAAGGCAGCAAAACCGTCTGTGTCAATACCGGCAGATGAGGCCCGATCAAGTCCTCGAATGGCTGGGACAAGGCCACGACACCGTAAGCAATGGCTGGGTCCGTAGGCGACAGAAACACGGTGTATTTTGCGAGTTCACGAAAGACATAGAACTTGCCGTGAACCAGATGTCGCCAGGAACGAACGATGTCGAGTTCATCTTCCGAAAGGTGGGCCGGGTTTTCGGCAGCAAAGGACTCGATCAGATCGAGGTTATCAAGGAAGGCGTCTCGAACCCTGAGTCGTACTTGCGGCGAAAGGGCAGCAAATTCTTCCGGCGTGGAGACTTGATCGGGAATCACCTTGAGACGCTTGTTCACGAAGAACATGAGCGTCCGGTGCAACCTGAAGAAAAGATTGAGTTCATTTGGGTTGAGTAACATGGGGTTTCATGAATCCCGCAAATTAGGGCGTTTGCAGTACTTTTTCGATTCTTCAATAGTCGCTTTGTTTTCCAGATCAACATCATTTGAGCTGCTCTTCTTGCCCCAGCCGAAGACTCTCTCGAACAGTGGCAGCAGTCGATTGTCCTCAAGGCTCTTCTGGAAATAGACCTCGTGTTCCTTTTCCTTCATTCCCATCTCGTACAACACGGCATCATGATCCGTGATCCCAAGTTCGTTGAAATACTTCATCATGATGAAGTACTCACAGACGTTTCCACTTTCGAGCTTTCCAGCGAAGTAGTAGGGCATGAACCAGCCGATGACGTAACAGCTGGCTGAGATGATTCTGCCAACGACATGATACTTGATCTCGTTGAACCGTGATGGCTCAATGTCGTATTGTCGCATGATGGCAAGAACAGTTTCTCGGTGCTGCCATTCATCCATTTCGATCTGTTTGATCGCCGTCTTCTCCAACGGATTTCGGACTGAACCAGCATGGCCGACGTAGGCAAAGGCAGCCGCTTTCTCCGCCGAGTAAGCCAGTTGAAGGAGCTTCACAAGTTTAGGGTGTTGAATGTTCAATGAAGAGGTTCCACTACGTCACGATCTCAGCCACATCAGTGAGATTTCAAGACGCCGACTACTCACCTGCTGGAATAGCATCAGATCATCGCCGTCACATTCCCAACCGTCCACGGAATCTTGCGGACCCAACTGCTCCTGCCAGCGGTCGGAGATTTCAGGGCTCGTCAGATTTCGGTCTTCACCGGGTCCGTGCTGATCTTTGGAATTGCCTATGTCTTCATCGAATGGATCCAGGCAAAAACCAGAAAAGAACTGATCTTCGTCGGCCTGCTTTGGGTCCTCTTGACTGTCATCTTCGAGGTAGTGTTGGGGCGTTTGGTTCTGGACCTTCCTTGGACTCGGATCACCGAAGACTACGATCTGTCCAAAGGCGGTTTGCTGGGACTCGGACTCCTGCTCATGGCCGCTGCCCCATCACTTGCACTGTCGCTCCGAAGGCGAGTAAAGAACAGAGATTCTGTATCGAAGTAAATTTACGACTCCTATCGAGAATCAACCAACCGATTGTCCAGGGGAAAAGGAAGCTGATGTCACAAGTCATTCACCTGACGGAACAGGAGATCACGGACGGTTTGGCTGAGGTGCTGAAATCTCCGCAGAATCACGGTGTCCTCAAAGCCATCGTCATTCGTCCTGGTCACGAAGAAAGACTCAGCCTGCAAACGTGTCGCCTCAGTCCCGAAAGTGGAACAGAAGGCGATGCGTGGGCACGAGGCTGTTGGCTGAAGTTGCCAGATGGAAGCCCTGATCCCGATGTTCAGATCTGCATCATGAATTCCCGGATGATCGATCTTGTGGCAGGCGAGAAGGCTCGATGGGAACTGGCTGGAGACAATCTGTTTGTGGATCTCGATCTCAGTCGAGAAAACCTGCAGGCTGGTCAGTTGCTGAGCATCGGCGAGTGTGTTGTCGAGATTACCGAACAAGCCCACAACGGCTGTGGCAAATTCAGTCAGCGTTTTGGTGCCCCAGCTCTCAAGGTCGTGAATTCACCCCTCGGAAAGCAGCTTCGGCTCCGTGGAATCTACGCCAAAGTCATAAAGGCTGGCGATGTCGAAGTGGGAGACGTGATCACGAAGTTGTGATCATCGAAGCGTTAGCGAACCTGAGCTGCCTTACTGCCGTGCTATCAGCCGTTTGTCAGCCGTAAACAGGTCTGCGAACAACGGCGGTTGTCACGAAGTCATTCTGCTCATCTACAGAAATGCTTCCGCCGTGGCCTTGAGGCACAGATGCAATCATCGTTGAGTTAATGATTCGCCTCAAATCGGGATTTGGGTTGATGATCGTTGCCGTGTGGAGAACGCCCACAAGCCCATCGCCGAATTGCTTCATACTGTTGTTGATGAGCATGATCTGAAAGGAGGTGTTGTCAAAGTCATCAATTGGCGTCGTGTAGGCAGCGAGTCGGTTCTGTCCATCTGGAAACATCGGATTGAACTGATCCAAGAACTCAGTGGGAGTCATGCTGAGATCGTAGGCACACTTCGAGTAGTCTGACATCTCCAGACGACTCTCGATCAATGATGGTTTATACCCCAGCATCAGGATAGATTCATCTGGGCCGCCATCACGGTGAGGTTTCGTAGTCACCTGTTGGTCAAATCTGGTGAGCGACTGATAGCCAAGTTGACGCCCTCGATATCTGCGTTCGAGTCGGTCGAATTCGTTCTTCAGATCAATCATCAGTTGCCGCTGTGTTTCGGAACCACAGTCCGGGCCAAGGTTAATCAAGGCAAATCCCGGCTGACTGAAATCAGTGCGGAAAACACGGCTGTACACAGATTCGGCGATTTCGCTTGGTGACTGAATCTTTTCAGGCATGGCATCCTCCTGTTGGCTGAGTATCCCATGCTGACACGCCAATGGAAGAGGGGTTCAGTTTTCGGAATGCTTTCAGCGAACCTTTCCAGCCGGTCGGTGTCCGGTGACGGAAACCCAAACAATCCCGGAGGTGTCCAATGCGAAACCAGAACCACGAGGACTTCAACGAACAGTCATTTTTTTGAGATCATGAGCAAACGCCGCAAAGGATTCCCGTCCGAAACGCAGGTGAAGCGTGGAGAACGGGTGGTCCACGGCCACAAAGTGCTTGAGGAAAAGCTCGGCAGAAACGATCTCTGCCCCTGCGGTTCCGGCCAACGCTTCAAAAAATGCTGTCTCAAGAAAGGCTGCTTTTGACGGAGTGAACCGAGACTACTTTTTTCAGGGACTAAACAAAGCAGGCCCGTCCGGTTTAGAATTGCCGGACGGGCTTTTTGGTTTGATGTTTGAATGGTCACTTTCTCTTCAACGAGGTCTTGAGAATGTCCATAAATCGATTGCAGAGGGCTTGCCTGTCGTTGGACGGCCTTTCGATTGGAGACGCATTCGGTCAACAGTTCTTCTCGCCGAATGTGGCTGTAGAATCAAATCGCAGTAACCCACCAACACCGCCGTGGAACTACACAGACGACACAGAAATGGCAATAGCACTGACCGAAACGCTGCGGGAATGCGAATGCGTTGATCAGGATTTTTTTGTTCAGCGACTCGTGGAACGATATCAATCGGAGCCGTTTCGTGGGTACGGTGCCGGTGCTCGACGACTCATGGAAGATGTTGCCGCAGGCGGTTGTTGGAAGACCCTGAGCCGCCAAATGTTTGGCGGGAGTGGCTCACACGGGAATGGTGCAGCGATGCGGGTGGCTCCGCTCGGAGCGTGGTTCGCCGATGATGTTGAACTAACAATCAAGCAGGCCGTACTTTCGGCAGAGGTCACGCATACTCACCCTGAAGCTCAGGCCGGAGCAGTCGCAATTGCTCTTGCATCGGGCTGGGCATGCCGCCGCTCGGTCGAGAGTGCAGAAGAATTGGTTCCGTGGGTGATTTCCAACCTCGCTGAAAGCGAAGTGCGTCGCCGACTGGAATGGGTGGCAACATATCCACTTGATACATGGGCGTTCACAATTGCCTCGCAGGTCGGTTGCGGACATCAGATCAGCAGTCAGGACACTGTTCCATTCTGCATCTGGATGGCTGCGGCATATCTTGATGACTATTGCGATGCAATGTGGACGACCGCCCGAGTTGGGGGCGACATTGATACGAATTGTGCCATCATTGGTGGAATTGTTGCAATGAGTGCTGGCCCCAAAGGCATTCCAGCCGAATGGAAAAGGAATCGTGAACCCCTTGGCTGGAATAGCCGTCTGACATGAACTCATAGCCTCAAACAGAAGGAGCGTCATAATGGGGACATCACACGGTGATTTCACCAAATACCCCCGTACGCCTCATCTGTTTGGGTCGAAGGGAACTGATGACGACAAGCATCTCAACGAAGCAGAATCAAAGCGATTTGTTTCCGATGAGTCGTTGATCGTTGAAGAGAAGCTTGACGGAACCAATGTTGGCATCCATTTCTCTGAAGCTGGGGAGATGGTGCTGCAATGCCGGGGCCATCTCATCACTGAGGGAATGCACCCACAGTACGATCTTTTCAAACAATGGGCAGCGGTCAAACGACACGTCATGGAGACTCAACTGGAGAATCGTTTCATCCTGTTCGGTGAATGGGTCTATGCCCGACATTCGATCTTCTACCGTAAACTGACACATTACTTTTTTGAATTCGACATCTATGACAAGGAACAGGAAGCGTTCCTTGATCTGGAGCAGCGTCTGACAATGCTGGAAGGAACGGGCATTCAGACAGTGCCGGTAGTTCACAAAGGCATTGTTACTCGTGACGATCTTGAAAACCTGATCGCTCCATCACAATTTGACAGTCAGTTCGACAATCCCACCACAAAGCAGACTGACAACCTGATGGAAGGAGTTTATCTCCGCACGGAGGCCGATGGGATGGTGACCGGCAGAGCGAAATTTGTCAGGCCCGAGTTTGTTGAGAAGATCAAGCAAAGTACCCACTGGGCCACGCATCAATTGCAACCACTGGCCGCTATCTGCACGCTCGACCTACCGATTCAAGTGGCAATTACCTTCGGTTCTGAGTGGGCATTTGCGTCTCGGATACTGACTAAGTCACCGAACAAGAACAACACTTTTCGGGAGACACGAATGCAGATCACAGCAAACGCAAATTTTCATGGCCATGACCTCAAAGACATTGAGGTCATCAACCCTGGTGGCTGGTTTGGAAAATGCTGGTTGATTGAAATCGGCGGCTCGTACTCTGCCCATTATCTGATTGTTGAATCGGACAGCATGTCCGATGCACTTGATGAGCTGGCTGACAACGAAAAACATGGGCACAACATCGTTGTGGAACAGGATCATCTCTCTGACTACGACCTCAACAACTGTCACTACGGCCCAAGTGGACAGGTCCTGGATCTCGACCATCTCATGATCCACGGCCAGGAAGGAAGTAAGCAACCGTTCCCGTGCAAATACTTTGGCCCTGGACTGCCAGCTGAGGGAATTGATCCCAGCAAGATCGATGAATATGAATTGGAAGAGACAGCGTGAATTCTCCGTGCCACAGGAAGCAGTCAACCTGCTTCCTGTGATCATCTATCCGATACCAACTAATACAGCAGACAAGTTCTTCCAGCTTGTCATCATCAACAACAACACAGAAAGCAATCACATGATCGAAGCACGTCGCCCACTTTTTGAACTCGGCAAAGTCGTTGGAACTCCATCAGCAATCAAGAAGCTCGAAGAAGCAAAGCTGACCCCATCAGATCTTTTGGATCGTCATGTCCATGGTGACTACGGCGATTTGCACGAAGAAGATCGGGAAGCGAATGAGCTTGCCGTCAAAGATGGCGAGCGGATTTTGTCGTCGTACCCGATTCCTGGACATGTCAGGATCTGGATCATCACTGAGGCGGATCGCTCCAGTACGACTCTACTTTTGCCGCATGAATACTAGGAAAACGAGAGCACACAGTTACCAGATACTGGCTAATCATTTGTCAGACACAGTCACATCGACTGTGTCTTTTTTTACAGATGGAGTTTGAAAATGGGCTGGTATTACCGCAATGGCGGCACACGAAAAGAACTGATTTCAGAGCTGACAGAAAGCGGCAAGATTACAACTGAACAAGGAACAGAAGTCGTCACCAAATGCCTCGCCTCATGCTATCGAGGCGGAGTCTTCTCAGGTGTCTTGTGGGGTGTTTGGGAACGCAATGTCATCAAAGACGGTCAGAAAATTGAGCCAACTCACCGTTGGATCACGTGCGACATCCTGCAGTGTCAGAAAGGCGATTGGGGCCACAAGCCATTGAGCGAATCAATGCACCCCTACTTTTACTCGTGCCCTCTGGGATATCTGAAGCTGGTGCCCATCGAGATCTATGGTGGCAATGAAGAGTGGCGTGAACTTGTCCAGCGGAATCACAGTGAACAGGCAGACAAGCGTCGGCAACGCAGGCTTCAGGTGGCTATCTGATACTGACTAGAAAGGCGTTCAATCAACTCACTCAACAAAGGAACATCTGATGTCTGATGCAACTGAAACCATCCGTCGTGAATTGGTCGCCGAGATCAATGCCTCTCCTGGAAGCCGTGAGTACTTAGAAGCCAAGCATGGAAAGGTCTGGAGCACCTCCGAGATGCAAGATGAGTTTGAGGTCCTTGGCTTCATGGCTCCGTTGATCGTTGTCGAACAGCGATCTACGGGGACGAAAGGTTCGCTTTACTTCCAACACTCGCCCCGTTTTTACTTCGACTTTGAAGCGAAGTGATGAGATCGACAGGAGAGGAGTCAGCTTGTTGCTGGCTCCTCTTTTTTTTGTTGATGTTTTGGCCGAATCGATCGTCGTGTTGCAAAACTTTTAACTCAACAATTCTGGCCAGTTCCCGATGTCTATCCGATACTGGATACCCCCTATGGGGCGCTACCTCTGTTGTCGCATTTTTGTTCATGTTGCATTTTTTGTTTTCCCCACTGGGGCTGATGCGCCCCTGAAACTTGAAGCTCTCCATAAAAACGGGAAGCGAAAAATCAAAGGGAGTCATGAGTTTTCATTTTGCCAGGGATTTTGCACATGGCGTTGATTGGTGACGAGAGTGGCCTCACGACACCGCCTTACCAATTCTCAGTCAACCATGTTCAAAGCGGTTGTCGCCTGACTTGTCCCAGTGGCTGCATTAGGAACACTCCAGAAGCCATCAAGGCGATGCAAATCAACTGCGACGGTGACAAGAATTCCATTCCGAGGATCGCCCCCCGCTCGTCACCTCTTAGAAATTCAAGAGCGAATCTTCCACCCCCATACATGATGAGGTATGTCTCAATTCGGCGCTCTGTCTGCATCAGTCGCTTTGTGATAAACCATATCCCAAACAAGAGTGCAGCTTCGTACAACTGAACTGGGTGAACGGGCACTGGAAACCCAAATTGCGTAGAAGCAGGCGAAGCTGGAGGAAAGACGACTGCAGTTGGCAGATTTGTTGGAGTTCCAAAACAGCATCCTCCAAAGAAACAACCAATCCTGCCGAAAGCATGTGCGATAGCCAGCGGAGGAATTAGTACGTTGACACTGGCTGCTACTGGCAGGCGATACCACCAAAGCAACGTTAGGCACGTGCTGCCTCCGCAGACTAATCCTGGAAGAAACGAGAAACCAGAATATCGAGAGCCGAAATCTGCCATCTCTAATAATGAATTGGAATGCAGGAACGTGGTAATTCTGTTTGCGCCCATTGCTCCCACAATCAACGAGACGGTCGCAATCATGAACAGTTGATCCGCCATCGTCTTTGGCCAGTGTCGGGCCTCCGCATCCAGGCCGAGGAATGCAATGATCAGCCCGATGCCGATGAGCAGTTCGAAAGAGTGGATTGCGACAGACGCTTCGAAGAGATGCAAAGTAATGCCGTGATACATCAGGCAAACTCCTGCCACGGATCAGTTGTCGGGGCTTTTCCTCCGCCAAGGAAGATGAGCAGAATGGCAATTCCAAAGAACAGACCAGAGGTAAAAAACTGCATTGTGTTGAAGATCGACAGGAATATCCCAGCCCCAAGGCAGTAGACTGGAACCTTCTTTACGATTGGCTCGTCAAAAGTGCGAAATGCCTTAACCGTGCCCACAAGGCCGACGATTGTCTGAACCAATCCCAGGAGGATGAATTTTCCTCCAAGGGCAGTTGCATCGGCAGCTGCAGCAGAGCTACGAGTCTGTTTTCCCATCTCGCCAAGTGTCGAGAAGCAGATTCCCGTACAGAGGCCGACC
>CAIXQV010001096.1 GCA_903921605.1 uncultured Planctomycetaceae bacterium
CCTGAATCCCAGCGCGAGTCACTTTGCATTTGGCAAGCATGAGATTCGCAAACGATTTGTCCTGGAGGGATCTCGTTCCTTCGGCGTCAGCTATGTTTACGCCAATCAGTGCGGCAATGAATCGGGCCGAGCAATCTACGACGGCGGTGCTTTGATTGCCTCGTGCGGAGATCTGATCGCCGCCGGAAAGCGCTTTCTGTTTGCCGATGTGGATGTCACTGTTGCTGATGTCGATGTGGAACTCAGCAGGACTCGCCGAGCCAGCATTCACTCCATGACGGCTGATGTGTCTCAGAACATCTTTGATCGGATCGTAAATATTCCCGGGCGATTTGCCGAAGTGGAAAATGATTTTGATTCACCGCGGCACCTGTCAACGCCATCGCGATACGATGAGTTTACTCAAGCCGTTGGGTTGGGTCTGTTCGACTATCTTCGGAAGAGTCGTTCGTTTGGATTTGTCGTCAGCATGAGTGGCGGAGCAGATTCGTCGGCCTGTGCGGTTTTGATTCGCAGCATGGCGGAGTTGGGTTTGGCCGAAATCGGAATTTCCGGTCTCCGCGCGAAACTGTCGTATATCCCAGGCATCAACGATGCGAAGGGCATCGATGACCTGATGAAGCTGATGTTTGCCGGAGTTTATCAAAGCACCCGAAACAGTTCCGATGTGACTCGCATAGCCGCAGAGAAAGTCACGACTGGTGTCGGCGGCACATTTCTTGAGATCGACGTCGATCAGATCGTTCAGCTCTACACTGGTGCGATTGAAACGGCCATTGGTCGCAAACTGACGTGGCAGACTGACGATATTGCTTTGCAGAATATTCAGGCTCGAACTCGTTCGCCATCGGTTTGGTTGCTCACCAATATTCGCAACGCGTTGTTGCTTTCCACCAGCAATCGATCGGAAGCTGCCGTCGGATATGCCACGATGGATGGAGACACATCCGGCGGATTGAGCCCCGTCGCCGGAATCGACAAGGCGTTTTTACGCGAGTGGCTGCGACAGTTTGAGACGAACGGCTCTGCAGGTGTTGCGGCCGTTCCAACGCTGAACTATGTGAATGCTCAACAGCCCACAGCGGAACTGCGACCTTCCGAATATGAACAGACAGATGAAGGCGACCTGATGCCTTATCCGGTCTTAGACCACATCGAATGTCTGGCCATTCGCGACAAGTTGAGTCCGGCCGAAGTTCTGGAAACGCTGTTGCGAGAATCCGCGAAGCAGAGCCCTGCTCGATATTCGCCTGCTCAACTATCCGAATGGGTGCGGCGGTTCTTCACGTTGTGGTCCAGGAACCAGTGGAAACGTGAACGGTACGCTCCGTCGTTTCATGTGGATGACAAGAATCTCGATCCCAAGACCTGGTGCCGATTTCCAATCTTGTCTGGTGCTTTTCGTTACGAATTGAGCCGCCTTGGCGGAAAATAGAGCGGTAGTTTTCGAGGTTGCTCGTTTACCTTAGAGTGATGCGGGTCTTCCGGCTATTTCAGAAAGCACATACCCATGAAACGAGTCGACTTCATCAGCCCGGCTGCAAGACTTGAGGACGCTCTCAAACAACTGGAGGCGTCCTGGATGGCCACCAAAGAATCGTGGAACGATCCTATCAGCCAGAAGGTTGAGGATGATTTTCTGGTGCCGGTGCATGGTCAGGTTCGCAGCATGCTGGACGCCGTCCACAAGATGGCTCTCGTCATGCGCAAAGCCGAGCAGGAATGCCTGCATCCGCGGGAACGAAATGTCTCGTTGTAATCAGTCAGGCTGCAATCGTGACTCTCTTTCCCCATGTGGGTTCATCCCGGTGGTCCATGGGCTTCTGCATCACTTCTCGTTCTAATTCCCCAGCAAAAGATCTTTGTGTGCACAGGCATCTCGCCTGTACTTCAGAACCCGATTGCCCCAATTCAATCTTATCTCCTTTTACCCGGCCCACCGAATCTCATGCACGCTGAAATCATTGCCATCGGTTCAGAACTGACCTGCGGATCCAAGCTCGACACCAACAGTCAGTGGCTCAGTCGCGAACTGGAATCGCTGGGCTGGACCGTTTCGCG
>CAIXQV010001097.1 GCA_903921605.1 uncultured Planctomycetaceae bacterium
GACTTGGATTCGTCAAAGATTCCAGATGGATGGAGACCTCAGTTTGGTTTGAACAGCGGAAATTACTCGGGTTACATGGACGTGATTTTTTCTCCAAGAGGAAACATTTTAGGCGATGCTGCTGGGGCCGGGGTCATGCACCTGTATGTCGGCGACGCAGAAGATTCTTTGTTTCTGAAGGAAAGATTTGAGGCAGCTTACAAAGCTGCTCACGGGGCGACTGCTCGTCCAGCATTTACATCCGATGCGTCCTTTGTGCCTATGGATGAGATCCCGACGACCCAAGCGTGGGCAACCTCTGAAAACAACTACATGACAAAGGACAGGCGTCTGGTTTCCGTTTTCACGCAAACCGGCGCTGTCTCTGTACATGAAGTAAATGGTTTTTTCAGTGAGGGAGCGGCAAACAGCGGTGACGTAGAGGATCCTCTTGATCTTGACAATGACACAAATACGAATGAGCCCGATGGTCTGGCAGACGACCCGTACTTCTTCGCCGAGACCGGAAAGGCAGCGAAGTAATGAAACCCATACATAATATCTTTGACGTCCCTTGTCCCTTCTCCCACTCCCAAAGGGAGAAGGTGGCCGTGAGGCCGAATGAGGGTGTCTTTTCAACGCAGCTCCGCATCGGAGTAACGCTCACCGAAGTCCTCATGTCACTTATGATCATGAGTATTGGTGTATCAGCGGTCGCAGTGTTGTTTCCGATTTCCACGCTACGAGCCGTTCAGGCCAATCAACTGACACATGGTGCGATAGTCAAATACAACGTTGAAGCATTGCTTCAGAATGATCCTAAATGGATTGTCGACCCTGACCGTGACGGAAACCTTGCTGAACATTTCCAAGCTCCACTGTCACGAAACTACATCGTTGATCCGCTTGGGTTCTATACGCACTATGCTGATGGTAATACAGGGTTCGCCACCGTCTTCGGAAATGACGGGGCCGCCGCATACGGCACCCTGCAACGATGGGGTGGTGGGTTGAAGTCGGTCTTCGGCAACGATCACACGAACTCTGCAGCGGATGCTCAGGCTTTGGCGCTCGCTGCATTGACCATCGCGAATCAGGGTGACGGCTGGGCCACTGATATTGACGCTGTACCGCTAAGTCTGATCTCCACTGCATCTGGTGTGATTGGAGTTCAGCTCGCGGCTCCCACGGAACTTGATCTGACTCAAATGCCGACGTCAAATCTTTTGCTGCCGGGAACGGCTCCCGACCAATATCTGATTCCGGACCCGGAGATCTATCGTGTTGTTCTCTATTCAGGCGATGGTAGACATACACAGGCTTACCCGTTAACGAATATCACAGCAACCAACGCGGTGATCTGGTCGGAAGACATAGATGCTGACGGGACAGGCGATCACGACCTCAACATGAGTGGCACAATGACTGCAGTGGAAGACATTCGACCGTTACCAGTTGAGTTCGGTGGCACGGTATCGCGGGTTCTTCTGCAGTCACGGAAGCTAAATGATTTTAGCTGGCTACTCTCCGTGCGCCGCCGCAGTGATGGATTTGTACGGAACGTGGACGTCGTTGTGCGTTATAGCAATGGTGTCGATGTAACCGACGAGCGACTTTTCCTGGCCACATTTATCAAGGGCACGAATGTGGTTGGAATTCGATACCCTTATAGGGCCAACGCGTCGGACATCACGACCCCCAGATTCAAGCGAGGAAAATTTATCCTCGATGTCCAGAACGCGCGCTGGTACCGAGTGCAGGATTACAAGGAAAGGCCATTAGGAAATATTGGCTGGGGTTATGCAGAGTATGACGCAATTGTGTACACGGAAACGGAAATCGTGGATCCCGGAGGCGAAGATCAGTTCACAAAGGATGCTTCGGGCACATCAATACTTCTCAACGGCACCCTTGATACTGTCACTGGCTTAGGCGAAGACCTTGTTTATCCCGGTGACAATGACGGCACTCTGGATTTTGGTCTCGCAATGTTTCCCAGTGGGATCGTTGATGTTTACCCGATGGGCTCAATGAAGATGCCTTCCAGCCTGTAATCGATGTTACTGTTTTGAGGCATGATGATGACGTCCAGACACAATAAATCCAGAGTTGCAAAGCACCTACGCCACGGCTTTACGCTGGTGGAAATGCTGGTTGCCGTGGCACTTGTTTTACTGATGATGACTATGTTTACAACCATCTTCCAGATGGCAACGAATAGCGTCAGTAAACAACGAGTGATTGCTGAGACAGATCAGCGAGCTCGATCCCTCACGACAATTCTCAGGGCCGACTTTGCCAAACGGTCAATGCGAACATGCTTTCCGTATTTACCCAACGAAAGCAGTTCTACAAGCATGGTGCCTTTCGGCAGCAGAACGGGCTACGTCTATATCTCGTGCAATGACCCAGCGAGCGGCCAGGATGATCTGATTCAGTTTTCCGTGGACGCTCGCCAGGTACAGACGAATCCGGATCAGTCGTTATATTATGGGGCCTCAAAACTACTGTGGGATAAAGTTGCAGAGAACGGTGGAGCAAACAATGCAACTATGGCCAAGATCACCACTCTCCAGTTCAGTGCAAATCAGCCTGAGGCGGATGAAGGAGATATGTTTCCAAACGGTGCGTCTGGATCTGATGCGGCAGAGATCTCTATTTTTTTGCGGGGCGGAAACCTGATTCGTCGAGTAATGCTTTTACGCAAGCCATTGCCTGTGTCTGGGGAAGATCTGGAAATACAGCCCAAGAGTGCACTGGGGAACGGCTATTTTCTAACAAGCGCGACGGGTGGATCTTTCTTCCTTCAAAGTGCCCCGACTGTTGCTCAGGCAAACCTGTGGCGGTACTTCGATTTCTCCGCAGTGCCCGCAAACATGAATAATGTCCCCAATGGTGTCAGCTTCATCGGAATAGATGCACTGTCAAATGACGGCCCGCCAACATCAATTTCCTTGGGAAGACCAGAATTTCGCTTTGGGTTTAATCCAGTCACAGGAATCTCTCGTGAACATGAGGCTGCCGCATTGGGTGCGGAGTTCATGGGCCGATACCTCCAGTCCGAGACTTCCGCGGATGATTTCGCCGCGATTAACGAAAATTTCAACTGGCCGAATCGTGAAGCAATGTTGACTTCATGGGGCCCCGTGACCTGGTCGCCCGGAAACACAGTCACACCGACTAATGACAACCCGCTGGATATTCAGAATGCCGTTTCTTTAAACGCTACAACAGGATTGGTTGAGCAGTTTGATGGACCGTTTGGCCGTGGCGGAGTGCGGCGTGTTGAAGACGTGCTGATGTCCAATGTGCGAGAGTTTCGCATAGAGCTTTGGGATGCTCGGTTGGAGCGTTGGGTGGTTCCCGGCCATTCAATGACACGTAGATACGTGGATGCGGCAAACAATGTTTACACTGTTGCAGGTGATTATCACCTATATCGAAACGCTCAGTATGATTCGTCAGTAAGCAAATTCACGTATGGTCCGCTACAAGTCCCGGGAGCATTGGCTGGCACACCCCATGTTTTTGACACTTGGCACCCAGCAGTCAACCGGCCCTTTGCTAACGGGAATGCGACAACTGAAATCGCTGAACATCAGGCTCCGTATTGTCCGTTGAAGTACTACCCGCCGCGGCAGGATGCATCTCCTCCGGGTCCAACTCCGAATACTCCGCTCCCGGCTCCAGCAGTTGAATACGATCCCATTGCTGGACGAAATGATGCAAACAAAGGCTATTGGAATCCAGCGACTGAGTATTTTGTCGGCGATATCGTTTTCGCAAGAAAATCAACCACTGTTCCGGGCTGGAACGACAACTTTGCGTTGCCCAATAGTGATTTTGAATGGATTGCTGATGATGACGCTATACCGAAGCAGAGTGTTCATATTGCATACCGTTGTGTGGGTACAACGACGGGTGCGACGTCCGGTCAATCCCTAACTGCACCTTCAGTTCCATCATGGCAATCGCCCGGGCTGCGATTCACCGACAATGAATTGATTTGGGAAGGCTTCAATAATTTCAATCCATTACGTTCCGTGCGACTCACGATCCGCTTCCTTGAGCCCAATTCCGAAACCCCTAAACAGTTAACTCTCATTATGCCTATGACCGACGAGGACCGATGATTTTCGGTCCCTTCCTTCTGCCTTCACGAGATAGAAGGTGACTGATATGTGGACGAGGGGGCCGAGATCGGCAGCAAACGATCGAGGATAAAGGAAACCTCCCCACCCTAACCCTCTCCCCCTGACAGGGGAGAAGGAACAAGAAAAACAGATTAAAACATCCTTTCAATTCTTACATTCACTCCGTATCGGGCGGGCCGGGTCCGGTTCAGGAGGAGCATTCAGTCATGAAAACTAATCGTAAACATCCAAGTAACCCAGTCGATCGTCGAGGATCTACATTGATCATCGTCATCGCATTGTTGGGGTTGCTGGCATTTACCGGCATGGTGTTTTTCACCTTTGCTTCTCAGGAGCGGGCAGCGGCGGAGTACTTCAGTGAAGGAGCGAAAACTGAATCAGAAGAGTCCGATGATCCATTCCCATGGGCTCTACAGCAGATACTGGTAGGACCTTCAAACCAACCCGAGCAAAAGGGAAGCATTCTCTGGAGCCCAACGCAGCGACACTCAATCGTCCGAAATATGATCGGTCGAGACTTAGCTGTGCACACCGGTACCGGGATGAATGTTGTACTCGATTCAGATCTGGTTGCAGACGCTGATGACGCGATGCCCGGAGTTGATAATAATTTCGATGGGGAAATTGATAGCGGAACGGATTTTGGTGACCCCGTAGATGCATTGTCTCGGAGAATAAATTTCGTAGATGCGCTAACTGCATGGGGGCGGACGTTTGGACCATCCGTCGAAGGCTCGATTAATGACCGACGGGATTACGTAGGTTCAAACGCAATGCCTGAGCCCGATGTTGATTACACATATCCGGATATCAACCATTTGTTTCTTGGTTATAAAGGTTGGTCTATTCGTGACAATGGTGTGGCCGCCAACCCGCGATATGAACGGATCGAAGTGCTGATTCCTTCGTTCTTCCGCCCACAGTACATGAAGAGTGCTATAGGTCAGGGACCGAATGGAGTCGATGTACCAACAGATCCAGATTGGTATGACGAAACGGTTACAACGCACGAGGAATACTCTGCTCGATCTTTCCGTCCTCACGCATTTCACGTCGCTGGGTTCAGCTCAACTGGCGCACAAGTTCGGCGATTCCTGGATGCAACCAATCCGGCACACGCAGTAGCAATCGCGGCGTTGCCCGGGTCGAGCGGTGCATTCCCCTTGCGACGTGGAGAAGGCAATAGCTGGCATAACA
>CAIXQV010001098.1 GCA_903921605.1 uncultured Planctomycetaceae bacterium
GCCGTGGATCAAAGATTTGCCGTATGCTAACTCAGCGACTCGTTACAACTTTAAGCACGGCGAATCCGGAAAGCTGACGCTCGAATTCTTTATTACGCCGTTTGATTACGCGCCACCAGATAAATCTCGAGCGATCGCGTCAAAGCTGGAGGAGAATCAACTGATTGATTTGTCGTGGTCCGTGCTCGATTATGACAGTGATGCGGAAAAACAGTACAACGGCTTCTGGAATTTGTCGCACAAGACGACGATGTACGGAGATGCGTCAGATCTTGTTGCCTTTCGTCTGAAACCGATCGAAGCCAGTCTGCGAAAACCGGTCGAGGCCGATTGGTCGTTCAAGGTCATCAGCGTCGAAGATCGTACGGTCGCATTTCGCGATCAGTCTTGGGGCGAGATCATCACGTGGCATTGGGACTTCGGCGACGGCACAACCTCAAACGACCAACATCCCACACACAAGTTCGAAAAGCCGGGCGAATTTGTTGTCGTGCTGAACGTCGAAGGCCCCAAAGGGAAATCTCGTCGCTCAAAAGTCTGGGACGTAACCCTGCCGTAAGATTCCGCAATCAGCCAAGGGCGAAGTGGTCTTCATTTGGACATTCTGGTCTTCGGATTCAGAACTCAAATATTGAACCCGAGGTATCAAATCTCAGGGATCATACCAGGGATTGGAGTCGATCGCGTCGCTGGGTTTTCAACACGGCAGAAGACCGCATCTCACTTTCCTTGACGAAGCCTGGCAGAACCTTCACGCTACCGAAGAGTTTCTCCGTTCAACGTCGGTGG
Organism: uncultured Planctomycetaceae bacterium; assembly: GCA_903921605.1. Next base: position 790 of record CAIXQV010001098.1, read on the forward strand.
CTGATCCCGATGATCAGTGAGGTGTGTTTTGCGAAGTCATCAAAAGTATTGCTGTGGCCTGCTGGTCTTTGCCGCAAACGCCATCATGGCAACCTTGGGCCGGGCTCAGGATTTGCCAGACGGAACGGAAGCAGCCACAAAGCAAATGGCGGCCTTTCGAGTTCCCGCAGGGATGACTGTGGATCTGTTCGCCGCTGAGCCGAAACTGGCTTCTCCTGTGGCCATTGGGCTCGACGAACACAATCGAGTTTTCGTGGCGGAAGAATACCGATTCAATCTTGGAACAGAGGAGAATCGAACACGGCCCTTTCTTCTGGAGGACGATCTGCAGCTTCAGACAACAGATGACCGTCTTCGCATGTATGAAAAGTGGGCCGCTGAGTTCGCAGGCGGCATGGAATGGTTTACGAAGACGGCCGACCAGGTACGACTCGTCGAAGACACCGACAGCGATGGCCGCGCTGATCGGTCGACGGTATTTGCTCCCGGATTTAATGGGACTCTGGATGGCCTGGCTGCTGGTGTCATGGCCACCGACGGCGATGTGTTTTTCACCTGCATTCCCAATCTCTGGCGTCTGCGAGATACCAACGGGGATGGAGTGGCCGACGAACGTTCGATCGTGCAATCTGGATTTGGAGTTAACGCCGGGTTTCTTGGCCACGATCTGCATGGCTTATGCTGGGGTCCGGATGGGAAGCTGTATTTTTCAGTCGGCGATCGCGGGTTTCATCTGAGAACTCGTGAAGGGATGACTCTGCACGGTCCGCGTAATGGTGCGATTTTTCGCTGCCTGCCCGATGGAAGCGAAATGGAAGTCGTGATGCGTGGACTACGAAATCCGCAGGAGATCATCTTCGACAAATACGGCAATCTGTTTGCCGCCGACAACAATTGTGACAAGGGAGATCACTCCCGACTGGTCTATGTGATCGAAGGCGGACACAGTGGCTGGAACATGGCGTTCCAGAGTTTGCCGGAACCCTATCTGACCGGCCCGTGGCACGCGGAGAAGATGTGGCATCTGTCGGAGTCTCATGTTGCAGCCACCACAATTGCGAATGATTCAGCCGTCACAACGGCGCCCCCCGCGGTTGCCGATGATCGACCAGCGTGGTTGCTGCCTCCTGTCGGAAAGCTGGGCGCTGGTCCGTCGGGATTCGCCTACTATCCCGGAACTGGTCTGGCGGAACGTTATGACCACCATTTCTTTCTGTGTAACTATACCGGCAATGGTGGCATCGAATCGTTTTCCATCGTGCCACGTGGTGCCGGGTTTCAGATTGTCGACGAGCAAGATTTTTTGAAACCTGTTTTTGCCACCGATTGTGAGTTTGGTTACGACGGCCGGCTGTATGTGTCTGATTTTGTGAATCTTATCTGGGATGGCGGTTCCTCCGGCGGTCGAATTTATCGAGTCACAGATCCGGCGAATCAATCGGCTGCTGTCGTTACTGAAACCACAAGCCTGATGCGAGCAGGTATCAAAGGCCTGCCTTCGGAACAGTTGTCGGAACTTCTGGGGCATGCCGATTTGCGGGTTCGCCAGCGAGCCCAGTTTGCTCTGGCGGCAAAAGGTGAGCCATCAACATCGCTGTTCATTGCTGCAACCGCGGCCAGCAACTCACTGCTCAAACGACTGCATGGAATCTGGGGGCTGGGACAAATCGCCGCCCATGCGAATAGAACACAACTTGCGGCCTCATCACAAGCGAATCCCGGCAACCCACCTTTGTCAGGCCGAGTAATGCAGCAGAAAAACATGGCAGCAGAAGCGTTGACGTTGCTACTGAACGATGAGGATTCCGAAGTCCGTGCTCAGGCACTGCGAACTCTGGGTGATCTTCGCTATCAGCCTGCCGCCGTTGCGGTAACTTCAAAGTTGAAAGACACGGATCCTCGAGTTCGCATGCTTGCGGCACTGGCCGTTGGTCGAACGAAGTATGCGGCCGCGCTGCCAGAAGTAATTGAGATGCTGCGGGCCAATGGGCATTCAGATCCGTGGCTGCGACACGCCGGAGTGATGGCTTTGACGGGAATCAAAGATCGCTCCGCATTGTCGCGTTACGCGACCGATCAGGATCCTGTGATCCGCATGTCCGTGCTGCTGACGGTTCGTAAGTGGCTGCTGGAACCACAGGAAAGCTGGGTTTCTACACAGACTGATAGCATTCCGTCGTATGCGCCAGACTCTGCGGATGTTGATTCAGTGGTGGCGTTTCTAATGGATTCGGATCTTCAAGTCGTAGCGGAGGCGGCTCGAGCCATCAACGACCTGCCTCTGGAAAACGCGACGAAGACACTGGCTGAGCTGGCAGAGAAAAAGTCTGCGGAGACAACTGGCCTTTCGCCGCTCAGTGCAATGCCGGATTCCCTGTTGCGGCGAATTATGAACGCCAATTTTCGCCAGGGAGACGTTGTTTCCCTGCAGCGCGTCCTCGTGATGGCTCAAAGTTCACTCTGTTCTTTTGCAGTTCGTCAGGAGGCCCTGCAGGCGTTGATTGAATGGGCCGAACCGTCGTCTCGAGATCGCGTGACTGGCTTCTGGCGTCCTCTGACTGCTCGTGATGCCGAGATGATGAAACATTGTCGAGAAGTCCTGGCGGATCAGTTGCCAGCTCTTTTGGCGACGACGCCGGATACGCTTCAGAGTCAGCTGGTGGCTTTGATTAATCGTCATCAACTTCCCATTGAAGATGGTGAGTTCGCAGCGTGGGTCACGGATTCCTCAAAGAGTTCTTCTGTTCGCGTGGCAGCATTAAGACTGCTGGCGGCCAGAGAGTCACTGGAAACTTCGGTAAGCATTGATGCTGCATTGGCGTCTGATGTCGATCTGCTGCGAGCCGAAGCGCGGGACTTGTTACTGAAACTGGAGCCCGATCGGGGACGAGGATTATTGGTTGAGATTGCTCAGGCACCGGCCGCTTCGATTTTCGAACGCCAACGTGCCATCAGCGCCGTGGCAATGCTGCAGCAGGAACAGACTGATGCAGTCTTACTGACACTGGCCCGGCAACTGGCGGAGGATTCGTTGGCTCCGGCACTGCATCTGGAAGTCATTGAAGCCGCGACGCTGCGAAATACAACGGAACTGAAGAGTCTTGTCGACCAGTTCAAAGCGAAGCAAAGCGGAAAGGGCTTGGTGGCTCAGTATCAAGCGGCCGTCGAAGGTGGTCGTCCTGATCAAGGTCGAAGTCTGTTCGTGGGACATCGAGTCGCGCAGTGTGTCAGATGTCACAAAGTCGGCAGCGCGGTCAATGGAGGAAATGCGGGGCCTGATTTGAATCAGGTAGCGAAACGTCATGACCACGCGTCGTTGTTGCAATCGCTGGTGGAGCCGAGTGCAAAGATTGCGAAGGGGTTCGAATCAGTCACAATCGTGCTTCAGTCTGGTCAGTTGGTGGCGGGGGTCATCCGCAGTGAGGAGAACGGGACCATCATGATCGAGCAGCCTGATGGCAAACTTGTGACGATCTCAGCCGACGACGTAGAAGATAGAACAGCTCCCAAATCTGCCATGCCCGAAATGCACCGCGCGTTGACGCTGCGGGAGTTGAGAGATCTGGTCGAGTATTTGTCGACACTGCAGTAACGGGAGGTTGATGTAGTCCACAATTCCCCGTTTCTGTTTGCCGCCAAGCTGGGGGCGACCGTTCACGCAAAAGCCATCACTTCCGGCTCGGCAGCAAGCGATTCCAGCAACTGATCGCCTGGTAAGCTTTGTGGTCTGGAGTGACTAAGAGGGCCGAAGATTGTCAATTTGCCGTGTTTTTGGCAATTTCACGACAGGTCGCTGATATCAAGCGTGCGAAATCCCGGCATTTTAGGCACCGACAGTGTTTCTCAATGTTGCTCATTGGCCCCGTTGTCGATACCTTTGTCCGTTTCCCGCTTCGCTTTACAGCAGACAGCGGGGTTTTTCTCTGCACGCAGCCGCATGAATTGCGGTGTTTGCCTGTCGTATTCCGGACATTGTCTCCGGAAAATTTGGTGACGGTCCTGACGAGCGTTTCGCAGGATGGTGCAGAGTCCGATTGCAAAGTATGGGAGTTTTTCAGGGAAATGGGTCGTTACACAGGTCCAAAAGGACGCATCAATCGGCGTCTGGGAATGAATGTTTACGAGAACGCCGGAGCTATCAAAGCTGCGGAACGCAAAGAGTATCCTCCTGGGATGCACAAGCGCCGCAAGAAGGACACCATCTACGGTGCCGCTCTGACCGAGAAGCAGAAGATCAAATTCTACTACGGGCTCAGAGATCGACAGTTGTTCCGCTATTTCGATATCGCGAAGCGAACAGCGGGCAATACAGGATCGACACTGTTGATCATTTGCGAACGACGTCTGGATAATGTTATCCGACGCGCCGGGTTTACTCTGACACGCCCACAGGCTCGTCAGGGTATCGTTCACCGCCATTTCCAGTTGAACGGAAAGACCGTCAACAAGCCGGGCATCATGGTCCGTCCGGGGGATGTTGTGACGATTCGCAATCGACCAAACATTCGCAAGCTGTACAACTTCATTGGCGAGTCTGCTCCAGCCGCAAGTGCGGAATGGTTGTCAGTCGACAAGGAATTGATGAAGTGCATCGTGACGACTCTTCCAACCATCGACGACGTTATGCTCAAGGTTGAAGTAGGCAAGGTCGTGGTATTCATGTCACGCTAGTCGACTCTCCGACACAGCTTCGAAAAAGGGCTGCGTCAGAAGATACAACTTAAAAGGGTCGAGGACTGGTTCCTCGGCCCTTTTTTCGTTGGTACCGCAAGCAGGCTGATGGCCAAATTGTTTAACGGCAAGCCGCAGGCGTCGTCATCCGGTTTCGCCTACGCCTGCGGCTCGCCGTTAAACGAAGCGCTTAATGCGTAACCAAATCAACGCCCTGCAAGGCTTCCGCTGGCAATGGCCTTTCTCGAGGGCGACCAGCAAGTGCGGCGAACCACCAGAATCTTCCCGGTGCACTTGTGTGACAGGCCGTCACGCATTCAAAAAGCTTGATGTGCGAAGCGTGCGGCGATGTGTGCATGGCATGCAAGGCTCTGGAATTCCCATACGCCATCGAATGCCATCCGTCGCTGATTTCTGCAGGTCTGAGCCATGAAATCTTCCCTGAGTTGACTTCCGGCCTGACTGCAAACTCCGGTTTCCGGGATTTCTCACCCTCTTGTCAGCAGTAACTCAGCGATTGGCACACTCGGTGCTTTGTCACGACTTTTGTCCGATGGCAGTGAAAACTTTGAGGCAAACTCGAAGGCGTCATCGAAGTACAAATACTCGTCTGTTGTGACAGGTCATGTATTCAATGATTTCAGCACGCAACTTTTCTTATCTCGGGATGGCGTTTGTTTGCCTTGCTGGTTGTCAAAGGGCTGAGCCGGTCCAGTGGACCGCGAGTGCTCAGACTTCAAAACTTGCTCCGGAAATCGGTGAGGCGGTAACCAAAGCTGTCGTCGAAAATGCCGGCACCGCGCTTCGTCCCAAGCTTGTCAGCGAGACGACACCAGACTTTAAGCGTGAGCTGCATTTGAAGCTGGGACAGAACGTTTATCTCAAGCGATGCGTTCAGTGTCACGGCGTGAACGGGGATGGAAACGGCCCCGTCGCTGCCAGCATGTATCCTCGTCCTCGCGACTACACTCGCGGTATCTTCAAATTTACGTCAACGCCGTACGGAACGAAGCCGCGGCGAGAAGACCTGATGGCCGTGTTGGACCGAGGCGTCGTAGGAACATCAATGCCCAACTTTCGGCTTCTTCCAAAGCAGGAGATCCAGGCCGTTGTTGATTATGTCATTGTGCTGGCTCAGCGTGGTGAGATGGAATATCAGTTGGCTATCGAGGCCGAGGCCTCAGAAGAACTGGATCCGGAATACGTTCCTGAAGTTGTGGAAGTCGTGGGAACTCGCTGGGTTGATGCGACTCACTCGCTGACTCAACCGCTGACGCCGGAGCCCGAGTTGACCGAAGAGCGAATTGCTCTGGGGCGCGCCGCGTTTCTCTCCAAGGGTTGCAATAAGTGTCACGGTGACGACGGTCGTGGTCATACGAAGGACAACATCGGCAAGGATTCCTGGGGCTTCTCAACGCGAGCTGCAGACCTGACGTCGGGCATGCTGCATGGAGGCCAGGAGCCGATCGACATTTACCGCCGCATTATGAACGGGATCAATGGCACTCCCATGCCAGGCTTCAAGAGTGCTCTCGAAAGCGAACCAGAGACCATTTGGAATCTCGTGAGCTATGTGCTGAGCGTCTCCAATCGTCGACGAGAAGGAACAGCGATTCCGGCCGGCTTGATGAAGCCTTACAACGATCCGACGCCTGCAGCTGCTGCTGGTGCAGAAGAGTAACTCTGCAGGACGCTGCTGGTGACGCAAACTGGCCCGGCAACAAGAGCTGGCGATGCTTTGAATTCTCGATTTGAAATTTGAAATTTGAAATCCGACAGGCGAGCCCACCTATGGCTGACCAGAGTTCCATTCAAGACAAACAGAAGACACTGGACCAACTCAAGGCGCAGGTTAAGTCGCTGGAGACGGATCTGGCGGCGAGTGATATACCGCGTGAGTGGAAGCCGCGGGGCTTCTATAGCATGTATTACGTGACAGTGGGTTTCGTGCTCGGCGGTTTCGCCGCGATGTTGAGCTTGCTCTTCAATGTCATCGGCTCCACGGTGGCCGGCAAGTATCCGCTGGAAATCATTCGAGTCTATCTGACATTTCCTCTTGGGGAAAAGGCCTTGCCACTGGGAAGCCAGACCGGGGCGTCACCGTTTGTGATTGACGACGGCCTGATACTCGCCCTTGGCTGCTGCCTCTACATCGGCACGGGCATGGTGCTTGGCAGTTTGTTTCATGCCGTGATTGCCCGCTTTGCAGAAGACAAGTCGATGGCGGTCAAGCTGATCTGGGGCACCGCTCTGGGGACAGTTGTCTGGTTCGTCAATTACTACCTGATCCTATCCTGGTTGCAGCCGTCAATGTTTGGTGGCAACTGGATCACGGACGGAAAATATCTCCCGTGGTGGGTCGCTCTGGCAACTCATATTGTCTTCGGCTGGTCGATGGCTCTGATGGAACCATTCGGAGCTTACGTCCCTTACAAGCGGCCGACTGACTGACGTTAAACGGCCCGGAATGGCCGGCTGAAGCCAGGCCTACTTAACAAAAGAATCAGCAACCTTTCTTTCGAGCAATAACTGATGGCGACGCTAACGATTCCGAAAACACAGAGTGTGTACACTCATGAAGAGCTGGTCGACGAAAAGATCATCAAGTGGTTTTTCGCAGCAGCTTTGACGTTCCTGACGGCTTCGATGCTCGCAGGGCTGCTTGTTTCATTGCAGTTGATTCGGCACAACCCATTCGCCGGGATTGAGTTGTTCTCACCGGGTCGCTGGCGAATGGTGCATACCAACGCCGTAGCCTATGGATTTCTGGCCAACGGATTTCTGGGCTGTCTGCACTGGGCGATTCCTCGCCTGACGCTGCAGCCTGTGCTGGATCGCCGGCTGTCATGGTTCATCTTCGTGGCATGGCAGGCCGTAGTGGGTGCCACGGCGGTAGGCATTCTGCTCGGAGAAGCTCAGGGACTGGAATGGGGTGAGACGCCAATTTGGGTTGACCCAGTTGCTCAGCTTGGTTTGATACTTGTCGCACTGAATTTTGGAACTCCGATCGCTCGCATGAAGGGGCCGATGTATGTCACGCTGTGGTATTTCATGGCCGCGTTTATCTGGACTCCGCTGACTTATGCGATGGGTAATTTTATTCCTGAATACTTCGTGTCAGGAACAAGTGCCGGAGCAATCGGCGGGCTGTTCATTCACGACCTTGTCGGTCTGTTTGTAACGCCGCTGGGCTGGGGGCTGATGTATTACTTTGTGCCCATTCTGATCAAGAAGCCAATCTGGAGTCACGGGTTGTCGCTGGTCGGATTCTGGGGACTGGCCTTCTTCTATCCTCTGCAGGGGATTCATCACTTCCTGTACACGCCGATCCCGATGTTCCTGCAATACGGTGCTGTTGTGTCGACGATCGCCGTTGAGTTGGTCGTGACAACCGTGATCATCAACTTCTTCGGATCGATCTGGGGTAACTGGAGTATCGTGCGAACCAATCTGCCTGTTCGATACTTCTACACGGGAATGGTCTTCTACTTCCTGACCTGTCTGCAGTGTTCTTTCCAGGTCACGCTGACCTTCCAGAAGATTATCCACTTCAGTGACTGGGTTGTGGGTCATGCTCACATGGTCATGTTCGGCGTGTTTTCAATGTGGATCATGGGAATGATGATCTATCTGTTCCCTCGTTTGCTGAAGCGGGAATGGGCCAGTCAGTCGCTGCTCGAATGGCATTTCTGGCTCTCGACGGTCGGGCTGGCTGTAATGGCCGGTGACCTGATTCTGCTGGGGTTGTTTCAGGGCTGGTCATGGGCTGCTCTGGAGCCATGGGATGCATCAACGGAATTCTCTGTACCGTTTTGGGCTATTCGAGCGATCGCGGGCTTGGCGATGTTTGGAGGTTTGATTGCTCTCATCACGAATATCTTCAAGACCCTGAAAACAGCACCAGCGAACGCCTGATAAAGCAGCCAACACCGATTCAAATCCAAAATCGGCAATCGGCAATCAAAAATCACCATTCGATCTTCTCCGAAACGGCATGTGGCGTGTTTCGGTAATTTGTAAAACGACAACGGAAATCTGAGAACTGGTAACGAACCATGTTTGAAAGCAAGTCGGGAATTTTTTACATCGCGGGCATTGGCTTCTTCGTGCTCGCCTTTGTTTCGAACGCTCTTGTTCCGTGGTTGATGTACAACGACATCCCGGAGAAGACCGTCGCGGAGCTGATCAATCCGAATCTGAGATATCAGTTCGAAGATCTGGCTCGACGCTATCCGGAAGCGTTCGAAGCCGCCTACGGCAAACCACCGGGTGGTGACGCCGAGCATGATGCGTGGTGGAATGAAAAGTGTGGCGAAGCCCTTCGAGTTGGTCACAGGATCTACGTGGGTGAGGGCTGCTGGCATTGTCACAGTCAGTTCATTCGCCCGGTCTCTAACGAAGAGCAACGCTGGGGGCCCGTGTCGCGATCCGCCGAGTATCAGAATGAGTTGCAGCGACCAGTGCTGTTTGGAACTCGACGAGTCGGCCCGGACCTCTGCCGCGAAGGCGGCCGTCGTTCCAATGACTGGCATGCGGTCCATTTCTATAAGCCAGACAGCTTGTCTCAGGAATCTCCGATGCCGGAGTATCCATGGTTCTTTGATGGATCTGCGGACAAGCCAAATGCGAGGGGTTTAGCCATCATGACCTATGTCCAGTGGCTGGGGTCATGGCAGGAGAGTTATCCGTACTATGAAGCGTATGTAGAGTCAGCGCTTCCAAAACCTGAGCCAGCGGAGGCTGACGCTGAAGCGGCCGAGGGTGAAGCTGAGGAAGGCATGGCTGATGAAGCTGAGGCAGCCGCAGAGGCAACTCCTTCTGATGCAGCACCTGCGGCCGAAACACCTGCTGGCGATGCCGC
>CAIXQV010001099.1 GCA_903921605.1 uncultured Planctomycetaceae bacterium
GCAGAAGAGTCAGCTCAGTCCATAGAGAGGTCATCCCTGGCGGTAGTTCTGTGGCGGCCAGATTGTCGACTGTGGAAATCATCTGCCCGGAACTCACACCTGGCAACGTTCCTCCATTGATCGTCGCTGCGACAACTCCGTTATAGCGAGTGATCAAACCCGGACCTGCGATGTCGCGAACGTCAGCGATACTGGCCAGCGGAACCATGTCACGCATCAGGTTTCGAACCTTGAGTTTCCGGACGTCGTCCGCTGTTAATCGAAACGCTGGATCGGCCTGAAGATTGACCTGCCAGGTACGGCCAAAACGATTGAAGTCGTTGGCATAGAAGCCGCCAAGATAGACCTGAAGCGTCAGGAAGACATCGTTCAGAGGAACGCCAAGCGACTTGCACTTTTCTCGATCGACCTCGACAAACATCTGAGGAGTATTCGCACGGAAGGCATTGAACAGGCCAGCCAGTCCTGGTCTCTGATTTCCCTGAGCGGCAAATGTGTCGGCCGCATCCTGCAGTCCACCGAAGCCGGTACCGGAACGATCCTGAATCATCACTTTGAAACCGCCGGCATTGCCGAGACCATCAACAGCCGGTGGTCCAAACACGGCGACGGCGGCATCCTGAATACTTCGAAACGCGGCTGCTCGCAGTTGCTGAGCGATCACGTCTGAATTAAGTTCGGCACCGCGTTCTTCGAACTCCTCCAAAATCACAAACATTGAACCGAAGTTTGAACCGGTCGCATTCTGCACAATCGACTGACCTGGGATCGAAATTACATGGCCTATGCCTTTGATACCCGGATATTTAGTCTTGTCATTTTCATCACCCCGCGCGATGCGATCAATCTCCTTCATAACGGCATTGGTGCGTTCCAGTGACGCCGCATCGGGAAGCTGCACGTTGACCAGCAGGTAGCCTTTGTCCTGAGCGGGGACGAATCCCGTCGGAACATGCGTAAAGCTGTAATAGGTCGCGTAGAGCAGTCCGCCGTAAATACAGAGAACAATCACTGACAAACGCAGAAGCCAGCCGACGGACCATGCGTAGCCACTGGAGGCTTTATCAAAGAACTTGTTGAACAGCTTGAAGAACCAGCCGAGCACACCGTTCAGAAGTCGAGTCAGGATATCTTTCTGTTCGGCCTTCGGACGCAGCAACAGGGCTGCCAGAGCCGGGCTTAGCGTTAAAGAGTTCACGGCCGAAAAGAACGTGGAGACAGCAATAGTGACTGCAAACTGGCGAAAGAACTGACCTGTAATCCCGGTAATAAATGCACACGGAATAAAGACGGCCATCAGGACGAGTGAAATAGCGATGACCGGAACCGCGACTTCATCCATGGCTTTTCGTGAGGCATCGCGAGGCGACATGCCGTGTTCCAGATGATGCTCAACGGCTTCGACAACCACGATGGCATCATCGACCACGATTCCGATCGCCAGTACCAAGCCCAGCAGCGAGAGGTTGTTCAGGCTGAAACCAAAACCCGCCATCAGAGCAAATGTGCCGATGATGGCCACTGGTACTGCAATCAATGGAATCAGAGTGGCTCGCCACGACTGCAGAAACAGGAGCACGACGATTCCAACCAGCACGATCGCGTCACGCAAGGCTTTGAAAACTTCGTGGATCGATTCATCGATAAATGGAGTTGTGTCGTAGACGATGCCATAGTCCACGCCGTCCGGGAATGAGAGCTTCAGTTGTTCCATGCGTTCACGGATTTTGTCGGCCGTCGCCAGCGCGTTTGATCCGGGTTGTTGATAGATCGAAAGACCAACGGACGGCTTTCCGTCCAGATAACACAAGGTGTCCTGATTTTTCGCCCCGAGTTGAATCCCGCCGAGTTGTGCGCCCGATGAGTCCATGCGCTGTTCGCTGATCAGATCACGCAAACGGACGATCTCACCCTCGAACCCCGACCGCACAATTATCTCGCCGAATTGTTTTTGATCCTGCAATCGTCCCAGTGTGCTGAGTGTGTATTGGAATGCCTGACCATTGGGTACTGGCGGACGTCCCAAAGAGCCTGCGGCTACCTGAACGTTCTGTTCTTTCAGTGAATTCACAACGTCGGCGGCTGTCAGCCCGCGAGCCGCTATCTTCTCCGGATCAAGCCAGATACGCATGCTGTAGTCCTGTTGACCGAACATGCTGATGTCGCCGACACCCGACAACTGAGCTAACTCGTCTCGAAGATTGATCGTCGCATAGTTGCTCAGCTTGAGCTGGTCATAGGAGTCATCCGGAGAGAACAGATTGACGACGAGAAGAATACTGGGAGACCGCTTTTTGACGCTCACGCCTGTTTGTTTGACAACATCAGGCAGCGACGGCAACGCCAGATTCACTCGGTTTTGTACCAAAACCTGAGCCATGTCCAGATTGACACCAACATCGAACGTCACCGTCAGGCTGTACTGACCATCATTCGTGCATTGCGACGACATGTAGAGCATGTTTTCCACGCCCGTGACCTGCTGTTCGATCGGCGAGGCCACCGTGTCTGCAACAACACTTGCGTTTGCACCTGGATAGGCGCAAGTGACCTGTACTGTTGGCGGAGCGATTTCCGGATACTGCGCAATGGGCAACGTGGTGACAGCGATGGCTCCGGCAATCACGATGACAACCGAAAGCACTGCGGCAAAGATCGGTCGATCGATAAAAAACTTCGATAGAGCTGACACGTCAGACCTCGAGCAAGAATTGATGGTCCGGGAAGCGGCGTCCTATTACAGGCGATCCAGTCGC
>CAIXQV010001100.1 GCA_903921605.1 uncultured Planctomycetaceae bacterium
CGATCTGAAGACCTGCCGGAAGATATCCGGGGGCATTTGGTGGCGTTGGGCGATCGTTGCCGGGTGGAGTTGCACCAGGTGTCGCCAGATGATGTTAGGTAGCGTCTAAAGCACGCACAGGGGCTCAGCCGCCCTTCATTGTGTCAATGGAGGCAGCATCCTCCAGCACATTTCAATCTGCAATGAGCGAAGTTGTCGATAAACAACCGTACTCTGTCACCAAACTAAGTTCTGTCTCATTGCGAGAGTTAGGTTGCCAGAGATGCGAGTGACACAGTTCCAAGATGGAATTGTGTCTGAGTCGACTCTGGGGACATCTTCAGTTTGGCGGCGTCTGCCGTCGTTCGGCTCCTTCGAATGAACGCGAACGGGAACACAAGAATCATCAGCATCATAGCTGCGACAAGCAGAACGCTGCCCACAACGCGGACGGTCATTTGAAGGTTATTGTTAAGGGAATTCACTGTTTCTCTCCTTGAGGCCCGGGAACGCTGGGTTTGAAGTACCATTCATCCAACAGATAACTGAACCCCTGTTTTCTGAGACACATGGAGTCACAAAAAATAGAAATAAACCTCAGGGTCCATTTTTCACTGAAGGGGGGACCTCGGTGCGTCTGCTCAAGAAACACCAGTGATTTGGTTGAATTTCATTGCCTTGCTGTCAGATGTCTATCACCAGAGTTCTTTCATCAGCGTCTATGTCGCAGCAACCGCATCAGGGCGAAATGGACCTCAAGCTTCTCTGATCAGGTCCAGCAAACGCCTGACGTTGTCTGGACCATGCTGGTCAGCTAATTTCCATCGCTCAAGCCCCATTCGTATCCTCTCGCGAATATTGCTTCAACGAGTGCTTGCCGTTGGATCTCGGAGTCCAATGATAACAGATTTTCAAACCCCTGAAGGCTGCGTATTACGAAATTCTGATCACCCCCTGTGTGGAAGACGAGTCTGTCAACGTGCGCCCATGTCGCTGCGATGAACTGAAGCAATGGCATCAAGACTCGATTTCCGGCATAAGCTCCGCAGCCCCAGTACCCCGTGTGAATCGTTGTCTTGACTTGAGCACCGTTTAGTGTCTGAGACTCCAGAACGGCAGCGCGGAAGCCGGTAAAGGCCGTCGAGAGAATGTATTCTATTTGCTCCAAAGAGTAACGTCCCGTGCCACATGCAGGAGCTTCCATTGCCAGAATGTTGCTGATCGACGGAGGTTTGATTTGCCTTGTCGCTCGTTGTATGGCATCTTGACTCGCAGAGGCAAAGTGGTTCCCATAAAGGCCGAATGGTCTGCCTTCTGCTGCGTTGGGATCCGTCAATACGACACAGCGTCGTTCCACACCCGCGATAAGAATCGGCGTTGGAACGTTTCGCTCCACAGTCAGAGGTTTGATCCCGGCATCAGGCAGAGCATGCCGTAGTGATGCCATTGCCGGATGTTCTGCAACCTGCATTTCATCCTGTGCAAACAATGAACTTCCGTAAGCGCAGAAAAGATCAGAGTGTGAGAAATTCAGATGCCAGTCTGCATGCCCCAGCAGGGGCTCGTCATAGGAAAAATAAGGGTCGCAAAGCTCGATGACCGGATGGAACTCATGTCTCCGGATCGTCTCCGGAAGTGGAATCTGACGCCAGCGAGTGACAGTGATGGTGCCGCTGTGTTTGGCCCCTTGAGGCGAAGAAATGTCGAAGACCATTCGCTTGTTTCGATTCTGAAGCTGCGGAGGAAATCGATCAACCAGTTCCTGTGCAACAAACGCACGACGACACATGGGTTCCATTAACAAATCTCCGGACGAGGGGTTCTCTTGAGTTTTGAGGATCGACGGCGAATGAACACTTTTTTTTTCCTTTACACTCGCCATCAGGCGACGCTTCCTCCGTCAAAACAGAAGTGTCACCGTGCAGACAAAAGTTTGTTCGTGATCATGCACGGAAACACTATCTCCAGTCACCACTGAGCTGGAAGGCGGCCCAGTAGGCGGGATCGAGACGGGATTCGCTTTGGGCTGGAGTGCTCCTGGAAGTCTGCTCCGCTGATCCAGACCGGCCAGTGTTCGTGCTTCGGCGAGAAAGGTGTCGAGGGCTGCTGTGTTTGTCGTATGCTCTGCATGAGGCTCCTTCATCGGTAGAGGCCTGCTGGTCACCATGCGAACCATGCGGCTTCGGCTTGCCGGATTTCTGTTCTTCTTCCTGCTGCCGTCGCTTCTCCTCGGCTTTCACAGAATACGACTCATCAAATCGCTGCGTGGGA
>CAIXQV010001101.1 GCA_903921605.1 uncultured Planctomycetaceae bacterium
AAAATCAATCCGCACTGCAGTGATTCAGATCATAAAGTCCGTCTGACGGCCCAGAATTTTGTCCACCAAATCCTGGGGGAAATCTACGGCGGGTGACCGTTCAGGATCCAGGTCCGTCGGGTTGATGCCGCAATAGACACTCCATGGTCCAAGATGCCGCCACCGGCCAGCCCGTTTGGGCTCTCCCGGCAAAACCGGGGTTGTGCAGCGATTGCATCCGATTGTGGAAAAACCCTGCTTGTGAAGCGGATTCAGAATCACTTTGTGCTCGTGAATGTAGCCTTCCAACTGCTCGTCGCTGAAATTCGCCAAAGGATTCACTCGCAGGCAGTTCAAACGCGAATCAATTGCCAGGATTGGACAAACGCCGCGTCGGCCACCGTCAGCACGGCGGAGACTGCCAATCAGGGCATCGTAGCGGCCCTTCACGACATCCAGCGGCTCGGATTTCCGCATTTCACAACACTGCTTCTGGCCTTCCGGCGTCAGATACAGAATCCCGTGCTTCTCTGTCTGCTCTTCCATTGTGAGTGTCGGCGTCAGAGTCTCAATCTCCAACCCATAATGCTGCATCAGGCGATCGCGAGTATCCAGCGTTTCCTGAAAAAGCACGCCCGTGTCGACAAATACGACCGGGAGCTTGGCGGGAATTGAATACAGCATGTGACAAATCACATTGCCCGATTCCTGCATCGAAGACATTGCCGCGACTCGTTCGCCAAATGTTTCCTTCGCCCAAAGAATCAGTTCCTGGGGAGAGCGGTCATCAAACGCGCGATTCAACGCCACGAGATCGGCCTGAGTGAGGCGAGCCATGATTCCAATCCGAGTTCCCCCCGGGCAACCCAGGAGTTACAAACGTCCACGATCGCTGCTGCCCCGAGAAATACAGGGCGTCAGAAGCACCGAACGCAATCCGGTGCGAATAGTAGCGGGTTTGGAAAACTGGAAAAGCGGTGTTCCGGCTTCAGCCGTGGAAACTGCGGATTACCCGGAAACTCACGAATAGGGAGTCTTCGGCCGGAAAAACAAAAAGAGCGAAGGCCATAAACCTTCGCTCTTAGTGATTTTTTGAGCGAACAGGCAGATTACCCCAAAGGGGTTGCCGGATTCGCCGTGTCGTATTTTGGCCCCGAATTATCGGGCAGCCGCATCCCACCACCAACGACCGGACTGGCCCACGGGATTGGATTCGATGGCCTTCTTAACAACCTCTGCTGAAACCTCGAAATTTTCGGGGTTCTTGACCACACTTCGCAGGTCGCCACGCACACCACCCGCAACCTGAATTACGATCTCGCGACCGTTGTAAACTCGGCTACTGGCCGCTGTCATCAACTCGGCTGGCACTTCGACCGGAGCCGGTGAATAACTGCCAGAGGCACTGAGAACTTCCGGCTGCCAGCCCACCTGGCGATTCAGGCCCATTGTATGAACCAGAGCTGTTGCCAGGCCCAAATCAAAGACATTCTGCAAGTCGGCAAACACCACATCCTGACTGGACAATTCCGGCAAATGCTCCGTGAACAAGCGAGCAAACTCCGTATTCGCATTGTCAGCTTTTCCAGTAGCCTGACGAGACCCATCGGCCGCGACCAACTGATTTTCAGACTGACACTGGACTGCTTTGCCAGAGAATTCAAACGATTGGCGGTCTGGTGAAACCTGGATGGAATCGTACCCCACGGTCATCCACCATCGCAGGGCATCCATGGCCGACCCCTTGCGTTCCGCTCGGCTGACCAGATCAAAATAACTCTTCATGCCAGCCGCGCCTTCGCGTTCGCCAATTCCGATCAGCTTCATCTGATAGTCGGCTTCAACGATGACACTGGCCACGCGAGAATCCTGAGGAATCCCCTGCACGATGACGTTCTGCAGCCCCAGCATTTCCTCAAGCTTATCCGTCTCCGCGCCAACATTTCCCGCAGTCAGTTCCATCTTCGCAGCGTAGTCACGAACGGCTTTCACCTGTTCCGGCTTTGGATCAATTGAACATCTGAAGAAGCCGGAACCACCTTGCTCGAACGTGCGGCTCAGAGTGACAAGGTCGTCAAAGCGAAGTGTCGGATGTCCATTCGACACACTGACGGTCCGCTGATCATCGGCATTCTTCCACGCACCTGCGGGACCACCAATAACAACGTCCTGTGAGTCTGGAAA
>CAIXQV010001102.1 GCA_903921605.1 uncultured Planctomycetaceae bacterium
CCGACTGGACAGGTGCTGAGATCAAAGCGTGCTGCCGATTGTCCGCCTTGTTGGATGTGTCGCTTATGCAGGCCGCTCAGAACGTGGTGCCAGTAGCGGTCACCGCCAGTGAATCGGTCGAACGCTTGCGGACATGGGCCAGTGGTCGGTGTCTGTCGGCAAGTTTGCCTGGCATTTACCGGCGCGAAAACACCACGGAGAAACCCCAACGTCGTGTGACTCGGGATGTGGTCAATAACTGAAAACCGGAGGTTTCAATCTGAATGGCTGTTCGCGGCCTTTCAGACGTTCGTTTCACAGATTCTTTTCATCTCAAGCCGGCGGTGACTGCGTAGGTCACTAACCGGCTTGATTCATTTCTGGAGATCATTTCTATGAGCACACTTTTGGACCCACCTCGGACCCGCCAAACCGTTGCCCCCGGCGATCGGCTGCGGACGAGCATGGCCGCCGCACGGCTGAGTTTCACATGGCTGGGAGTTCGTAAAACTCTCACATCTGCCCAGAAGAATCAGGCGGCCGACACGTTTGGCGCTGAAGGCAAGTTTCTGTCAGCCGGCAAGAAGCTGCTGGATACATCACATCCGGCCTTCAAGGCTGTTACAGCCATTCGTGGTCGTTGCGTTGGCTACTGGAAAGCCGTGTCACTGCCGTATCCGGAACCCGGCATTCGTCTGATTCCTCAGCAGTCGATCACCGAGTTCGATGAGCAGGTTGTGAAGCTTCGTAATGAACTTGATAAGGCAGTCACAGAACTCGACCAGCACTACGACGAACTGCGTCAGGCCGCCCGCCAGCGATTGGGTGATCTGTTTGATGCCAGCGATTATCCGGTCTCACTGATCGGGTTGTTTGCAATCGACCATGACTATCCCTCCGTGGAGCCACCGGATTATCTGCGTCAGCTCAGTCCGGAACTCTATCAGCAGGAATGCCGTCGCGTGCAGTCGCGTTTCGACGAAGCCGTGCAACTGGCCGAGCAGGCGTTTCTGGATGAGCTGGTGCGCTTGGTCGAACACATCACCGAACGCCTGAGCGGTGCCGACGACGGCAAGCCACGAGTCTTCCGGGATTCTGCTGTTACCAATCTGACCGAGTTCTTTGAACGGTTTCGCACGTTGAATGTGCGATCGAACGAGCAGCTCGATGAATTGGTGTCGCGGGCTCAGCAGGTGATCGGCGGCGTGGAACCACAGCAACTGCGTGACAATGCGGTCCTCCGTCAGCGTGTGGTCTCGCAGTTGGCCGGAGTGCAGTCATCTCTTGACGGTCTGCTGGTGGATCGTCCCCGCCGCAACATTTTGCGTCGTCCTCAGTAACCGAGGAGTTTTCGAAAATGGAACTTCTCATTGCACCGACCGGCGGCATTCGTTGCGTCTACGGCGAAGACGTGAACCTTTCCGAGCTGGGTCGATTGTCGATCCAGCGAGGTTCTCACGTCGAACCCACTGCAGACGGTCACTGGACCGCAGACCTGTCACCCGTCAACGGCCCGGAGCTCGGCCCATTCAGCACTCGTCACGAAGCCTTGTCGGCGGAAGTGTCTTGGCTGAATGATCACTGGCTGCCGCTCTGAGCGACAGTTTGTCTCATGCGGGGGAAGGGGCGAGCAGTGATGCTGCGGAGCACTGCGCTCTTCTCCCTCTCCGCCCCTTGCCCTCGCGCTCTCTTCTCCAAACCAAGCACCCTAACCCCGAGGAAATCTATGATTCAAATTTCGCGTCGAAATATTCGCACGATCCGAACGATGATTCGCCAGACACTGGGAATCACGTCTTCGCGCCGTGCTCCGGCTGTCACTTTTCGCAACCCTGACTCTGGAGGTGTCCTGCGAATTCAATCGGCAACCGCAAAGGCCGCGATTGAATTTCGTCTGGAGTCTCTGGCCCTTGATCCTGACAGCTTCTCGATTCCTTATCAGGCCCTGATGAGTTGCGAAGGCTCGCAGGAGGAACTGGTCCACTTTGTCCACAATGAAAATGAAATCATCATGCAGTGGACGGACGCCGGTATTCCTCAATCGGTGACTTTTGCAGCCGGTGAACCCGTTGACATGCCTCCCGAAACGACGCTCACCTCAATCGAACCTCGATTTATTGCGGCGATGGCGGATGCGGTGGCGACCACGTCATCGGAGTCTACTCGCTTTGCGTTGGACTGTGTTCGCCTGCGTGGTTCCGACGGCCAGATTGCCGCTTCTGATGGCGGTCAGGCGATTCTGGAAACCGGATTTCATTTTCCGTGGTCGGATACAGTGCTGGTCCCGGCGTCTGATGTCTTCTCCTCCCGTGAATTCGCTACTGCAGAAGCGGTGAAGATCGGGCGATCAGACGACTGGGTGACGATTCAGACGGAATCCTGCACGGTCCATTTGAAGATCGAGAAGGAACGTCGCTTCCCTGATCTCGATCTGCAGATTCCGAGCCGAGGGTCGGCCGCAACGACACTGGCTGTGGCCGATACCGACGTTGCCTTTCTGCTGGAATCAGCCCCTCGATTACCGGCCGCCGAAGAGAGTAGCGCACCAGTGACTGTGGAACTGAATGGTGTGGTCGCCATCCGTGCGGCGGCTGAAGGCAGCGATCAGATCAATGAGCTTGTCCTGAGCAACTCTCGTCGTGTCGGCGAAGAAATCCTGTTTCAAACCGATCGTACATTTCTTTGTCGAGCGGTTGAGTTGGGCTTTCGTGAGATCCAGCTCCGTAACAACACGGCACCAGCCTGCTGTCAGCATGACCGACGAACGTACCTCTGGGCGCTGTTGGACGAAGAGTCAGTGCTTCGGGCCAGCGACCAGGCGACAAAGATCTCTTCACCCATTTCTTCTGATTCTCTCCCACAATCGAAAGGAAAATCCTCCACTATGGTAACTGCAGCAAACTCTCGCCCTGTTTCTCCTCGCACAAGCACGACGTCAAATTCTGCCACAGCAGGAACGAACGAGATGGAGACCAATCCCAACCTGCTGACACAGGCTGAAACTTTGCGTGAATCCCTCAGTCAGGCCCTGAGCGACACGCGGGAACTCATCACCGCCATCAAACGTAACCAGAAACAGAACCGCCTCGTGGAAACAACGTTGCGAACTCTGA
>CAIXQV010001103.1 GCA_903921605.1 uncultured Planctomycetaceae bacterium
CCGGATCTCAATCACGGCGTTTGACATGTCGTACCGTTTCAAAGACTGAATTGAATGACAAAGAATTTAGAAGAAGAACGGGGCAAATCCACAGCCACTGAACCGCCAGAAACTCCGGCTTACTGACCATACGTAGTTAGCAAGCCAGGCGTTTGCGCAATTCTTTTGAGGCGTTTTTGGAATGATTGGCGATGACAGAATCTACGATCCGATCAGTTTGGACTCAACAATGTCGCGATGAAATGCTGTGCGAAACCGCATTCCGAGTCGGAATGACCGGCACAACATCCCAAATCTGCCCACGAGTCACAGCGAATCGACGGGATGACAACGGCGTCACAACGAAAAAAGCCCGGACTGACGCCTCTGCCATCCAAGAAAGACGGAAGATAACGTAGTCCGGGCTTTGATACTTAACGACCTGTCCTGTTTAACCGAGCGACCACCAGGTTCTTAACGAATGTGTAAAAAGAAACTCAGCGATGATTTTCTCTGGCAGGCCTCTCAATAATCCCTGTGATTTTGCGTAGGATTGGCTTCTGTTGCACCGAATCCATGAAGCCAATGCAATTAAGCTGAGAAGCTGCTTCCGCAACCGCAGGACTTCACGGCATTTGGATTCTTGAAGGTGAACCCGCGCTTCTCCAGACCGCTATAAAAGTCGATCTCTGTTCCGTCCAGAAACAGGTCGCTCTTCTTGTCCACTACGACACCTACTCCGTGGAATTCGGAGACGACGTCACTGGATTCGTCGAAGGCATTGGTGAAGTCAAAAGAGTACTGAAAACCGCTACATCCACCGCCTACAACGCCGACGCGGACATATTTCAGTTCAGGGCGAGCCTGCTCGCTCATTACGCGCTTGATTTCGCTTGCTGCCGCTTCCGTCAGAGTTACTGACATTTGTTCAGATCTCCCAAAACATTTCATCTAAGCCGTTTGAAGCACATTGACCTACACTGTGACACATTCGCCGCATTGAGCAAACAGTCCGTAGTCCATTTACTTAAATTTAGGCGCGTCTCAGGCTTTGTTACAGACGAAATCCCTTGAATTCGCCAAAATCTCGCACTCATTCAGACTGTGCTATTGTCGAAAGGAAATCCTTGCCACCATTCGACTTAACGGATGCCCTTGTCCTTAACTTCCTTTCCTGACCACCGTCATCCTGTCGTCGTCTTTTGATGATCATTTGATTTCCACACTTCTTCAGGCAAACACGTAATACCATGCCCACCCCAAACGCTCTCAAACTGAGTTTTTGTTTCCTGTTGCTCTCGGCAATCTGCCTCGGTTGCAATCAGGGCCCAAGAAACGGCAAACCAATTGTCGGCTCTCCAGACGGCGATGTGGAACTGCTCACGCTGACTGCGGAAGGGACCATTGAGCACTCCGAGGGGAGATTTCTTGAACTCGTCCAGAGAACCGACCAGAAACTAGTCCTTGTGGACTTCTGGGCGACCTGGTGCGGCCCGTGCCTCAAACTTGGCCCGACGCTTGAAAAGATCAAATCGAAGTGGGGCGACAATATCGATGTCATCAAAGTGGACGTCGACGTTTGCCCCGAAATTTCTGAGTACCTTGACTGCTCATCCATTCCGGACGTCCGAATCTATCGCGGTGGCACACAGGTTGGTGGCTTTGTAGGAACAATGCCCTTCGCCGAAATCGACTCTTTGCTGAAATCTCTGAAGTGACGTCCGTCGACACTCCTTCTTCCACCGGGTCCTCGCCAAATTTTCGGCGAAAGCGATGGTGTTTTCGTACGATCGCAGTCCTTCTGCCATTTCTGTTACTCGCCTTAACCGAATTTCTTTGCGCTTTCACAGGCTGGGGCTCAGCAGAGATTTCTGACGATCCGTTTGTTGAGTTCGCTGAGGTACGTCCTCTTTTTGAACTGACTTCCGACGGACGGTCATGGCAGACCTCGCCCAGCCGCAGAAAGTATTTCAAAGAAGATTCATTCTCTGCGGAGAAGTCCCCTGACGAATTTCGCATCTTCGTGTTTGGCGGTTCCACGGTTCAGGGAAATCCATTCTCCATCGAAACCAGTTTCCCCACATACCTGCAGGTCGCTCTTAAGAAAGCGGATCCGAGTCGTTCATGGAAGGTTATCAATTGCGGCGGTGTGTCCTACGCCAGCTATCGACTTGTTCCCGTCATGCAGGAGTGTCTCGCTTACGAACCTGATCTGTTTATCTTCTGTGAGGGACACAATGAATTTCTGGAATATGTCTCCTACGCTTCCGTGCGTAAAGCACCTGCTGCGGTCTCGACTGTATTCAGCCTGTTGAACCAGCTCAGAACATTTCGTCTTCTACGAGCTGGTGTGCTGAATCTTGCCCCGGCAAAGACCTCGCCGGACAGTTCGGAATCTCCACCGCATACGCGCCCCGTTCTGACAACAGATGTCGATACGCTGCTTGATCATGACGGAGGCTTCGCTGCCTACCACCGCGATGATGCTCATGCCGCAACTGTGGTGTCTCACTTCCGCACAAATCTGCAGCGCATGGCGGAGTTGTGTGATCAGCATTCGGTGCCCTTGCTGATGATTCTGCCGCCGTCCAATCTCAGCGATTGTCCTCCGTTCAAGCCGGAGTTCTCTCAATCACTTTCTGAATCTGACCGGGGCCACGTGGTCGAACTTTTGAAGCAGGCGCGGCAGATGGTCATTGGCCGTCCGGCTGAGGCCATCGCTATCGCGGAACAGATGACTCAAATCGATCCACAATATGCTCTGGCCTGGTATGAACTCGGTCATCTGCAACTCATCGCGAGAGATTTCTCGGCGGCCGAACGATCATTTCGCCGAGCCCGTGACGAAGATGTCTGTCCGCTGCGAATGACGACTCCGCTGGAAGCAACACTGCAGCAGGTTGTCGATGAATACCGTTTGCCGTTTCTGAATGCTCATGACC